>JAWWCR010000112.1:0-16501 GCA_033720355.1 Gemmatimonadota bacterium | reverse complement strand
GGAGGGAGGGCGACTGGAAGCGGGTGGCGACGATGTCGGCCCCCTGCTCCGCCGGGTCGAACGGGGCGAGGTACGGGGTGAGGAGCGCCGTGAGCGCGAGGGCGCCGACGAGCGCGAGACCGAGCATCGCCGTTCGGTGGCGCCGGAAGACTCGCCACGCCATCGCCCACTGACCGGGGGCGTCGTCGTCCGCAGGATCGCCGGTCGCCGACCGCCGGCCGGCGCGCGCGACGAGCAAAAGGGCGCCGGTCAGCGAGGCGAGGGCGACCCACTCGTCGATCGCTCCCCCACGGAGGGTATCGAGCACGCGGTCGAGGCGCGTGATGGCGAGCGTCCACAGCGCCACCCAGACCGCGAGTGTCAGCGCGCCACGGACGGGAAGGGTCGCGAGCAGACGCGCGCCCGGGAGCAGGAGATCCAGGACCCGACTCATCGGTACCTGATCCGCGGATCGGCCGCCGCGTACAGGAGATCGGCGATGAGGTTGGCGACGATCACCAGCGACGCGAAGAGGAAGCTCGCGGCCATCACCACCGGATAGTCACGGGCGAGGATCGCGTCGTACATGAGCCGGCCCATCCCCGGCCACGAGAAGATGTACTCGACCACGACGGCGCCGCCGAACAGGATCGGGAGGTAGAGCCCGACGAGGCTGATGATCGGGAGAAGCGCGTTTCGCACCGCGTGGCCGAAGATCACGCGGCGCTCGCTCAGCCCCTTCGCGCGCGCCGTCCGGATGTAGTCCTCGTCGAGCGTCTCGAGCATCGCGCCGCGCATGTATCGCGCGACGGAGGCCGCGGATCCGAGACCGAGGGTGATCGTCGGGAGGACTAGGTGTCGCGCCCTGTCCGCGATCCGGCCCCAGAGGTCGAGGCTCGCGTGATCGAGGCTCTGGATGCCCGAGATCGGCAGACGGGCGCCCGGCCACGCGTCCGACGACGCCCACATGATCAGGACGACGCCGAGCCAGAAGGTCGGGACCGAGTAGAGGACGAGCGCCGCCAGCGTCAGCGCGTGGTCGGTCCGGCTGTACTGCCGCACCGACTGCACGACCCCGACGAGACACCCGACAAGGAAGATGACGATCAGCGACGCGCCGCCGAGCCACAGCGTGTTGGGAAGCGCCTCGCGCAACACCTCCGCGACCGGTCTCAGCCGCGAGAAGCTGAATCCGAAGTCTCCGGTCGCGAATGCGCCCAGCCAGCGCACGTACTGTTCGGGCAGCGGACGATCGAGCCCGAAGTTGCGACGCATTTGCTCGATGACGTCGGGGCTCACGTTGGGGTTGTAGTAGGCGGCGGTCGGATCACCCGGCGCCAGATGGAGCAGGACGAACAGGAGGGTCAGGATCCCCCACAGCAGGGGGATCGCCCCCAGGAGCCGGCGCAGCGCGTACCGTGCCAGCTCGCCTCCGTCAGAAGGGTGTTGAAGGACTGGGGCGGGCCGCGTCGGGCGCGGCCGGGGCGGCCGTAGCGATCGCGGAGCCGCGTGCTGCCGGGTGGAGCCACCATCGGGCGATCCCGTACAGGTCGCCCCTGATGTCGTGCGTCACTCCGCGGAGGTCCCGGCGGCGGACGTTCGCGTCCTCGGCGAAGTAGAGAAACGTGAACGGCTGGTCGCGGTTCACGATCTCGACGTACCGGCGCAGCAACTCGTCGACCTCGGCGTTGCTGCGTGCGCTCGGGATCGCCTGGAGGATCGGCTCGAGCTCTTCGTTGCAGTAGCTCGCGAACTGGAACGCCTGTCCGATCGCCTCGCACGAGAACAGCTGACGGTCGTCGATCACGAGGTCGGGCTCCCACTCGAGCACGAAGGCGTCGAACCGCCGCTCGGGACTCGTGACCGCGTCGATGAGGGCCGACCCGTCCATGATGCGCAGCGTCACGTCGACCCCGACCTGCCTGAGCTGCGCCTGGACGATCGTCATCACGTCCGAGTAGGTACGGTTCTCGGTAGTCACCATCTCGAACGCGAGGGGCGTTCCGTCGCGGTCACGGATCCCATCACGGTCGGTGTCGGTCCAACCCAGAGCCTCGAGCGCGGCGATGGCCGCCTCCTCGGAGTGGGCGATCGGCGTGAGCTCCGTCGGGTAGGCGGGGTGCCACGGACCGATGGGTCCGTTGGCCACGGTCCCGAGCCCGTGGCGCGCGGCCCCGATCACTTCGGCACGGTCGATCGCCATGGTCAGCGCCCGCCGCATCGACGGGTCCTGGAAGAGCGCCCGCTTGCCGTTCCAGGCGATGAACCCGTAGGCGCGGCTCGGCACCTCCTCCACGATCAGCGCCGGGTCGCGACCCGCTCGCTCGAGCTGCGTGGCGTCGACGCGCTGCACGAGATGCACACCGCCTGCGCGGAGCTCGGCGAGCTGCGTCTGTGGCTCGGAGACGTTCCGATACACCACGCGGTCGAGGTACGGCCGGCCGCCGAGGGCGGCGGGGAACTCGTCGTTCGCCTCGAGGATGATGTTCCCTCCGACGTCGCGACCGGCGAACCGGTATGGACCGTTGCCGACGGGATTCGCGCCGAACTCGTGTGTCGCGAGCGCGGCCGCCTCGACGTCCGACATGAGATGCCGCGGCATGATGGGGAGGCGGGCCCAGCCCGCCAGCAGCCCCGCATGCGGACGGACCGCGAACCTGATCGTGTAGCGATCGATCAGCTCGGGTCCTTCCCAGCCTTCGAACCACTCGGCGTTCGGGAACGCCGCCTCGGGGTCCTTGAGGGCGCGGAAAGTGAACTCGACGTCCCGCGCCGTGGTCGGCTCACCGTCGTGCCAGGACACGTCGCGCCGAAGGTGGAACACGACACGCGTCGAGTCGTCGTTGATCTCCCAGCTCTCGGCGAGGTAGGGGACGGGCCGCAGCGCCTCGTCGGAGCGCAGCAGCGTCATGAGAACCGCATGCTGCTGGATCTGCTGCGAGAGCGCGTCGTGGGTGGCGGCCGGGTTGAAGGTGGAGATCTCGACCGCACCAGCGATGACGGCCGTCCCACCGTACCGGTCGGCCTCCGCTACCTCCGGGTCGGGCGTCGGTTCGGGGTCCGGGGCGTCGCCGCAGGCGAGCGTCGGCACCCAGGCCGCGAGCACCACCGCCGTCCGGCCCCACGCCATGCGCCTCTCGCGCGACCGCCCGATCCTCATCCGCATCATCCTCGCCTCCCGCCACGCTCCACCCGCCACATCCCTCATATATACTGCCTTCGCGACCCGGCCGCCGCCTGGCGGTCAGCGAGGTCCGCCGCCCCGCCAGCGCCACCGCGGCAGCGTCGCGAGCTCGCCCCTGGCATCGAGACCGGGGTGGTCGACCTCGGTCCGGATCGCGGCGATCTCGTCGTTCCAGAACAGCATCGTGATCGGCTGGTCGCGTTGGAGTATCTCCGCGAACGATCGCCAGATGCGTGCCGCGGCGGCCTGGTCGAGGGTCCGCGCCCCGAGGTCCATCAGCGAGTCGGCGACGGGGTTGCCGTACGACCCCCGGTTCGCGCTCCCCTCCACCTCGATCTGCCGCGAGTGGAACAGCGGTCTCGGGTCGACCCGGAAGTTGTCGTGCACCCAGTTCGTGAGGACGGCGTCGAAGTCGCGCGCGCGGTGCCGCCCCAGGACGGTCTGCCACTCGAGAAGGCGAGGACGCACCTCGAGACCGACCGCGGCGAGCTGCGCCTGGATCACCTGCACGAGGTCGGCGAACGCGGGGTTCCGGCTGCTGGCGAGCAGCTCGAAACCGAGATTGGCCCCGTCGCGCTCGCGGATGCCGTCGCCATCGGCGTCCGTCCAGCCGAGCCGCTCGAAGATAGCGGCGGCCGAGTCGGGCGCGTGGGGGATTGGCGCGAGCCCGGGGTCGTACGGGTGCCACGGCGGGATCACCGAGCTGGCGGGCTGGCCGCGACCCAGCATGATCGCCTCGAGCAGCTCGTCTCGATCCATCGCCATGGCGAGGGCCCGCCTCGCTTCGGCGTTGCGGAACGGCTCGCGAAGCGTGTTCCAGCCCACGTAGGTGAACTGACGCCACGCGAACCCGGCGACCTCGATCTGGGGATCCTCGGCGGCGCGCTCCGCGTCGCGCGGCGAGATCGGGCCGTCGAGGTGGATCTCTCCGCGGCGGAGGTGCGCGAGGCGCGTCGTCGGCTCGGGTATCAGCCGATACGAGACGCGCGCGATCGCCGGCGGTCCGCCGAGATCCGCGGGCCACGCATCGGTCGCCCCGAACTCGAGGCCCTGTCCGACCTCCCACGAGACGAATCGGTACGGACCGCTCCCCACCGGCGACCGTCCGAAGGGGTGTATTGCCAGCTCGTCGGGCGCGACGTCTCCCAGCAGGTGTGCCGGGAGGGGCGGCCAGAAGAAGTCTTCGAGCGGCTCGGCGTGCGGCGCTTCGAACTCGAAGCGGATGCGGCCCGGTTCGACCACCTCCGCGCTCGCGACCTGCGCGAGGTAGGCGCTCGCGATTGGCGACGCGACCGCCGGGTCTTTCGCCAGATCGAAGGTGAACTTCACATCGTGCGCCGTGACGGGCCTACCATCGTGCCACGTCATGTCGTCGCGGAGCTCGAAGGTGACCCCGGTCTCGTCGAGCTCCCACGAACGCGCGAGCCACGGCCGCACTTGAAAGTCCTCGTCGTAGGTGACGAGAGGGGTGAACAGCAGGTAGTAGATGAGCTCGTTGGCGTTCTGATCGGTGCTGATGAGCGGGTTGAGCGTCTGGAGCTCACCCGCGTACCCGAGAACCAGCGCGCGCTCCGACGTCCCCGGCGAACCCCCGGTCTCGCCTGCGCACCCGGCGAGTGCCACGGCCAGGACGGCCGCCATTACCTCGAAACCCCTCATCGCCTTCCCTCTCCACGGCTTGCTCCGGTCCGCGCCAGAGCGGATCAGCGGCGCCACGTCCAGGCCGTCTGGTCATAGCGGCGCGCCAGCGTCGTCGCATCCCGCACGACGTCGCGCGGGATGGCGGTGTGCTCGGTCTCCGCCTCGAGCCGGTCCGCCAGAGCGACGACGATGGCGTCCACGATCTCGGAGCGAGCGGGGACGGGACCGAGATCGCCCAGCCCGATCGCCCCCCGACCACCGCCTCCGTCAACCGTCGCCATGGACTGTCGGTTCCGGATCAGGATCGAGCCGTGCTGGAGCACCGCCCCGGAGTTACGCCACTGAGCGCTGCCGACGAGCTTCCTCCGCCCCACCGTCAACTCATCCGGTCCGGGCGAGACGAAGCACTCGTCGAGGGTCAGCGACACACCGCGCTTCCGCCGGCCATGGGCATCGTCCGGCTCACGCGGCCGCCGGGTGAGCGGCGGATCGACCGGGACCCCCAACCCCACGAGCGCCGTCCGCAGCGCGTCGTGAACCGCGCGGTAGATCGCCCGCGGACCGCCGAGAGCCCGTTCCGGAGCGACGAACGCATAGGTGATCTCGGGACCGTGATAGACGGCTCGCCCCCCGCTGGGTCGCCGCACGACATCGCGCCCCGGTTCCATGTCGCCGGTCGGACGCCCGCCGAGCGACTCGCCGGTGGGCTGGTTTCGTCCGAGCGACACGCATTCCGGGCGCCACAGGTAGGTACGGAAGACGAAGCGCCCCTCCCGGGCCAGCTCCATGGCGGCCTCGTCGAGGGCCATGTTCGCAGCCCCCCGCCCGGGGCGCATCGGCCACACCTCCAGCTTCAAGGCGGCACCGCCCACGAGACGGTTTGAGGTAGATGAGCCGTCGTAGCGACCCCCGACCTCAAACCTCGAGGCTCTCTCCGGGCGACATCACTCGCACCTCGGCCACATCGCCCACCGCCTCCACGAAGCGGGCGGGATCCACGTCCACGAGGTCGAACGTCCCGTAGTGCATCGGAATCGCGACGCGGGGCCTCATCATGCCGATCGCCCGGCCGGCATCCTCGGGTCCCATCGTGAAGTTGTCGCCTATGGGTACGATGGCCACGTCGACGGACCCCTCGAGAAGCTCCATATCGCGCGTGAGCGCCGTGTCGCCGGCGTGGTGGATGCGCGTGCCGTCGACCGTGACGATCACGCCCGCGGGGTTCGTCGTGTAGGCCTCCGCCCCCTCCGCGTCGATCTTCCCGCCGTGCAGCGCGACGGTCAGCTTCACGCGACCGAACGGGAAGTCCCAGCCCCCGCCGATATGCATCGGGTGTATGTCGGCGACGCCCCGCACCTCCCCGGCGTAGCTGGCCAGCTCGTACGTCGCGATCAGCGTGGCCCCGGTCCGCTCGAGGATGTCAAACGCGTCGCCGACGTGATCGGCATGCCCGTGCGTGAGGATCAGGTAGTCGAGCCCGTCGTCGAAGTGCTCCGGCCCGACATCGGCGGTCCCGTTCCCGGTCAGGAACGGATCGATGAGGATTCGGGTCCCATCCGATGCCCGGATCTCGAAGCAGCTGTGTCCGTGGAATGTGAGCGTGGCCATCGGGGTCCCTCTGTCAGTGGGATTCGTAGGTCTCCATCGGCGGGCACGCACAGACGAGGTTGCGGTCGCCGAACGCGTTGTCCACGCGGCGGACGGGAGGCCAGAACTTCGACTCTCGCGTCCAGACCGCCGGGTAGGCGGCTTCCGCGCGCGTGTACGCGTGGTTCCACTCGTCGGCCGTCAGCATGCGGGCGGTGTGGGGCGCGTTCTTCAGGGGGTTGTCCTCGCGGTCGAGGTCGCCCGTGGCGATCCGCTCGATCTCCTTGCGGATCGAGATCAGTGCGTCGCACAGCCGGTCGAGCTCGTACTTCGATTCGCTCTCCGTCGGCTCGACCATGATCGTGCCGTGTACCGGGAACGACATCGTGGGCGCATGGAAGCCGTAGTCCATGAGCCGTTTCGCCACGTCCTCATCCGTCACGCCGCTGTCCTTCTTCAACGGACGCAGGTCGAGGATGAACTCGTGGCCGACCCGGCCGTGCTCGCCCGTATAGAGCACGTCGAAGTGCTCGCTCAGGCGGCTCGCCATGTAGTTCGCGTTGAGGATCGCGCCCTCGGTCGCCGCCCTCGTCCCCTCGCGGCCGAGCATCGCGATGTACGCCCACGAGATGAGGAGGATCGAGGCGCTGCCCCAGGGGGCGGCCGATACGGGCAGGACGCCCCTCTCTCCTCCGACCTCGGCCAGGGGGTGACCGGGCAGATACGGGGCGAGCTCTTCGGTCACGCAGATCGGCCCCATCCCGGGACCACCGCCGCCATGCGGGATCGCGAAGGTCTTGTGCAGGTTGATGTGGCAAACGTCGGCCCCGTAGTCGCCGGGCCGGCAGAGCCCCACTTGCGCGTTGAGGTTGGCGCCGTCCAGATACACGAGACCGCCGTTCTCGTGCACGGTCGCCGTGATCTCGCGGATTGCCGACTCGAAGACGCCGTGCGTGGACGGGTACGTCACCATGATCGCGGCGAGCCGGTCGGCGTGCTCGACGGCCTTGGACCGCAGGTCGCCCACGTCGATGTTGCCGTAATCGTCGCACTTGACGACGACCACTTTCATGCCGGCCATGACGGCGCTCGCCGGGTTCGTCCCGTGCGCCGAAGACGGGATGAGGCAGACGTCGCGGTGCCCCTCGCCGCGATCGCGGTGACGCGCCGCGATCACCAGAAGCCCCGTGTACTCGCCCTGCGCGCCCGAGTTCGGCTGGAGCGAGCAGGCCGCGAAGCCGCTCATCTCCGCCAGCCAACGCTCGAGCTCGTCGAACAGCTCGCGATACCCCTCGGCCTGGTCGGCCGGGGCGAACGGGTGCAGCGTCCCGAACTCGGGCCACGTGACCGGGGTCATCTCGGATGTCGCGTTGAGCTTCATGGTGCACGACCCGAGCGGGATCATGCTCGTATTGAGCGATAGGTCCTTGACCTCGAGTCGGTGGATGTACCGGAGCATCTCGGTCTCGGAATGGTACCGGTGGAAGACCGGGTGCTCGAGGTACGCGCTCCGCCGCATCGCCCAGTCCGGATGGCCGCTCTCCCCGGTCCGAGCCGTCGACCCGGCGTCACCCGACCCGACGTCTCCGTCGGGGGCGAACGCGGCGAGCACATCCTCGATGTCCTCGGGACGTACGGTCTCGTCGAGCGCGACGCCTACGGTGCCGTCGTCGTAGGGCCGCAGGTTGATCCCCAGCGACAACGCCCGCTCGATGATCTCGTCGGCGGACGCACGCCCGGGTTCGATCCGGAGGGTATCGAAGAAGACGTCGTGGACGACCGTGTGCCCGAGCCGGCGCAGCCCGGCCGCGAGCGCCGACGTCAGCCGGTGCACGCGTTCGGCGATCGCGCGGAGTCCCTCGGGTCCGTGGTAGACCGCGTACATCCCGGCCATGATCGCGAGGAGTACCTGCGCCGTGCAGATGTTCGACGTCGCCCGCTCGCGGCGGATGTGCTGCTCGCGGGTCTGGAGCGCCATGCGCAGCGCCGGGTCGCCGTCCGCGTCGACAGAGACGCCGATGATCCGACCCGGAATCCGGCGCTTGAACTCCTCGGTCGTCGCGAAGTACGCGGCGTGCGGACCGCCGTACCCCATCGGAACACCGAAGCGCTGCGTGTTCCCGACCGCGATATCCGCCCCGAACGCCCCCGGCTCGACGAGCAGGGTGAGCGCCAGCAGATCCGCGGCGACGACCAGGCCGGCGCCGCTCGCGTGGAGCCGATCGGCGAGCGACGCGTAGTCCTCGACGGCTCCGTCGGTCGTGGGGTACTGCACGAGCGCCCCGAACACCGACTCGGCGTCGTCGCCCCCCGGGAAGTCCTCCGGTGGGCCGACCCGGATCTCGATGTCGAGAGGCTCGGCGCGTCCGCGAACGACGGCGATCGTCTGTGGGTGACACGTCTCCGACACGCAGAAGACCATCCGGTCGTCGCCGCCCCGGGCGTTGAAGAGCATCTGCATCGCCTCGGCCGCGGCGGTCGCTTCATCGAGCAGCGACGCGTTCGCGATCGGGAGCCCGGTCAGATCGATGACCACCGTCTGGAAGTTGAGCAGCGCCTCGAGCCGGCCCTGCGAAATCTCCGCCTGGTAGGGCGTGTACTGCGTGTACCAGCCGGGGTTCTCCATGATGTTCCGGAGGATCACGCCGGGCGTGAGGGTGCCGTGGTACCCGAGACCGAGGTAGGAGCGCAGCGGCCGGTTCGAGCGGGCCAGCTCGCGCGCCCGCTCGATCAGCCGCCGCTCGGAGATCCCGTCCGGAAGATCGAGCGGACGGTCGAGCAGAATGGACTCGGGAACGGTCTGACGCACGAGCTCGTCGAGCGAATCGACGCCGACCACGCCCAGCATCTCATCGATGTCCGCCCGGGAGGGGCCGATGTGGCGGCGGGTGAACTCGCCGGTCAGGTCGATGTCGAACCGCATCGGCCGATCAGACCCTGTCGGATCCGGAGGAAGGCGACCGGGGCACGTTCTAGCCGTCCTCGCCGATGAGGCTTGCGTACTGGTCCGCTGTAAGCAGCCCGTCGAGCGTCGCGCCCGGGTCGATGCGGAGCCGGATCATCCAGCCCTCGCCATACGGATCGCTGTTGACCAGCGCCGGGTCCGCGTCGAGACCCTCGTTGATCTCGACCACTTCCCCCGCCACCGGGCAATAGAGCTCCGAGACGGCTTTTACCGCCTCGATCGTCCCGAACGCCTCTCCCGCCGCGAACCGGTCGCCCGGCTGCGGCAACTCGACGAACACGACATCCCCGAGCTCGCCCTGCGCATAGTCGGTGATCCCGACAAGCACCTCGTTCTCGCCGTCGGCTTCGCGGATGTACTCGTGCTCGTCGGTGTATTGAAGACTGTCGGGAATGTCGGACATCGGATCCTCGGAGGCTGGGCTCGCACGCGGGTGTTCGCGGGGGGAGAATACCCGAGCCTCGAGGCGAGCGTCAAGCAAACGGCGATGCCTCGAAAGTCGCGGCCAGCCGCAGGTTCGGGCGGGTGGCGCCGCGGTGTCTCGCGCCACTCCAGCCGCCCGCGCCCCGCAAACCGGGGCGGGGGTTCCCCGGCAGCTTCCTAGTCGTTCTCGCCGGGCGGGAGTGCGGCGCGCTTCGCCGCCTTGTTCTCGGCCTTGATCCGCTTCCGGGCCTCGCGGGCGCTCTCGCCGGGGAAGCGCGCGGAGATGTCCACACCCCCCATCAGGGCGAACCCGGTGATACGGAGGACGGGGGCGTCCGGGCTCGACGGCGAGCTGCGCTGGGCCGACCCGAAACCGCCCATGATCGCGACGCCGTTCGACTCGACGTGGACGCCCGGGGGAACGATGATCTCGGTCCCGCCCATCACCTGGAGGATGGACACGGTCACCTCGCCCGTGGCGAACGTGGCTTCCCTGAAGTCGAGCGAGGCACCCCCCATCATCGAGAACACGCGGATGTTGCGGGCCGGGGTCCACCTCCCGGTGCGCTCGGTTCCGCCCATCACCGCGAGCATGAAGTCGCGCTCGGGCGCGGGTCGGCTCGGATCGACAACCGCGCGCCGCGGTGCGTTCGCCGGGTCGGTCTCGGCCGGATCCGGTGCCGCCTCGGCAGCCGACCGCGGGCGCAGCTCGGGAAGGTCCTGCTCGAGCGCCACGAGCTCGTGCTTCGTCTGGGCGGCGTAGGCGAGGTCGAGACGCCGCTCGAACTCGTCGGTGTCGAGGTTGTCCGCCGCGAAGTGCTCGCACAGGCGGTCGACCGCGCGCTGCCGCTGGTCGGGCGAAATCGGCTGGGCCGGGAGATCGGTCATGGTCGGTTGATTCTCGGCCCGGTCCCGGGAACGAGCAAGCCGCGACGGGCCGCCCCGGGGGGCCTCGCGGAGACGGGAGCTTGCCGTCGGCTTCGGGGTTGTACAACATGAAGTCGTGTACGGTGCCCCAGGATGAACTCTTGAAAGGAGGTGATCTAGTGTCTGCAGGGAGTAGAACCGGGTCTGACTCGGCACGGGCAGGCGATCGCCTCAGCGTGAAGTAGCCGGATTCTCCGGTGGCGTTGGAGTAATCGTACGCCGACCTGAGCCCGCGATGCACGAGGCGTCGCGTCGAGTCAGGTCCAGGTGAACACGGTCGGTCGCGGGCCTTCGGGCTCGCGGCCGATTCGTTTTTCGGGCCGCCGACCCTGACCCAACCGGGTCTACGGCGACGCCCGGCAGAGGATGAGTTGGCACTCTTCAGCAAGTACAGCGGGGCCGGGAACGATTTCGTGATCGTGCGTGGCGAGGAGGTCGGGTTGCGCGATGCATCCGCGCTCGCCCGACGGATCTGCTCGCGCCGCAACGGCGTCGGCGTCGACGGACTGATTCTGATCAGGAGCCTGAGCGACGAGGTCGTGCGCCTCCGGTTCTTCAACCCGGATGGATCGGAGTTCGGCACGTGCGGTAACGGTACGCGGTGCGCGGCGCGCTACGCGAGCGACCGCGGACTGACCGGCGACGAGCTGATCCTCGTGACGGACGACGGCGAGATCCGGGCGCGTGTCTCCGACGCCCGAGTGGACCTCGACTACTCGCTCGACGCCGACATCCGCATGAGGCTCGAGGTCGAGGTCGACGGCTCGGCGCGTCCGGCGTGGCTCGTGTGGATGGGCACGCCGCACCTCGTCGTCGAGACCGAGGACATCGAGGTGGAGAACTTCCACGCGCTCGGTTCGGCGCTGCGCTCGCACCCCGAGATCGGGCCCGAGGGCGCGAACGTCGACCTGGTGCGGGTGCTCGAGCGAGGGCTCGCGATCCGCACCTTCGAGCGCGGCGTGGAGGGCGAGACGCAGGCCTGCGGCAGCGGTTGCATGGCAGCGGCGTTCGCCCTGCACGACGCCGGCGCGGTCGAGCTGCCCGTCGAGCTCTGCACGCGCTCCGGAGACACCCTCTGCGTCGACATGGAGCCCGGCCGGTTCATCCGACTCGGGGGCCCGGCCGAGCACATCTTCGATGGGGTCCTGCCTGACCGCCCGCTCTGACGCCGAGCGGCCGGTTGCCGCGGCCGAGGGGCTGCTGCGGTGGTTCGACACGCGCGAGCGGGATGTGCCGTGGCGCGACGAGCGCGACCCCTATCGCATCTGGGTCGCCGAGGTGATGGCGCAACAGACCCGCATGGAGACGGTCGGACCGTACTACCGGCGGTTCATCGAACGCTTCCCCACCCCGGCGGCGCTCGCATCCGCGTCGCTCGACGAGGTGCTCAAGCTCTGGGAGGGCCTCGGGTACTACGCGCGGGCCCGCCACCTCCACTCCGCCGCCGGCGAGATCGTCGAGCGACACGGCGGCCGGCTTCCCGAGTCGGTCGAGGAGCTGCGGGCGCTGAGCGGGATCGGTCCCTACACGGCCGGGGCGGTCGCGAGCATCGCGTTCGGGATCGCCGAGCCGGCTGTCGACGGAAACGCGCGGCGGGTCCTGTCGCGTCTCTTCGACCTCGACGACCCGGCCGCGGCGGCTCTCGCCGATGCCGCACGGTCCCTTCTCGCCGGGGCCCCCTCGCGTCCCGCGGCGATCAATCAGGCGATCATGGATCTGGGTGGGGCGGTGTGCACTCCGCGCGACCCACTGTGCCCGCGCTGCCCGATCGTCGCCAGCTGTCTGGCGCGGGCGCGGCGTACCGTGGCCCTGCGCCCTGCCCGGAAGCCGCGTAAACCGACGCCGGTCCGCCGCGCCGCGTCGGCGATCCTGTGGCGTGGCGATGAGTTCCTGCTCGTACGCCGGCCCCCGACCGGTCTGCTCGGCGGACTCTGGGATCTCCCCGGCACCGAGCCGGTCGAGGCCCCCGACCCACCGGACGGGCGCGTTCTGGGCGAAGCTCTGTCGCGGAGGTTCGGTGTGCAGGCGCAGGCGGGCCCGGCGGTGGCCACGGTCCGACACGCGTTCAGCCACTTCCGGCTGGTGCTCGACGTCCTCCTGTTCGAGTGGGAGGGGGGCGAGCCCTCGTGGGAACACGGCAGCAAATGGGCCTCGCCCGACCTGGCCACCGAGCTGGCGCTTCCGACCTATCTCAGGACGGTTCTTCCACCCCGCTGATCCGGGGCACGTCGTACCCGAGCTCCTCGAGGTGCCGCAAGTGTGCGAGGAGGGAGAGCTCCGCCGCGTCGCGGACCCCGGGCGGGAGCTCACCGTACACGGTGGCGACGAGACCGTCGAGATCGCGGGCACCGGTCTCCAGGGCTCCCCGCAGCTGCTCGGTCCGCTCGCGGCGGTGGGCCGCGTAGCCGGCGAGGACGCGCTCGGGGTCGTCGATCACCGACCCGTGCCCCGGGAGCAGTCGGGCGGGTCTCAGCGCACTCAGCCGCGCGAGGCTCGCCAGATACGCCGACACCGAGCCGTCCGGGTGCGCCACCATGCTGCTGCCACGCCCGAGAACGAGATCGCCGGTGAGCAGGTCGCGCGCCGGCCGGTAGAGAAACGCGAGATGATCGCCCGAGTGGCCCGGCGTGGCGAGCGCACGAAGCGACTCCGGGCCATCCGGTCCATCGCCGAGATCGACCTCGTCGCCGTCCTCCAGGGGCGTGCCCTTCACCCCCAGCCGCGCGAGCGTGCGTGCCGACGCGCGCACGGGACCCCACGACACCGACCCGGCGCGGACCGCCGCGGCATGGTCCGCGTGGGAATGCGTGAGACACACCGCCACGACCGTGCGGCCCGCGGTCGCCGCCTCGACGAGGGCGAGGTGGGACGGATCGTCCGGTCCGGGGTCGATCACGGCCAGCCGCTCGACGCCGATCACCCAGGTGCGGGTCCCCTCGAGCGTCAGCGGCCCCGGGTTCGGGGCCGTGACCGAGATGACCCCCGGACCGACTCGCTCCGTCGGACTCACCTCCCTGAGCCTGATTCGTCCGGCATCCGCGGACGCACCCGATTGCCGTCCACGTCGAGGTAGGGCTCGACGGGGTGCACCTCCCGGCCCTCGAGCGCTCGCACCGCCTCGCCGACCGACCCGTAGGCGGCGAGGTCCTCGATCGTCTTCCATGTCGGAAACAGCATCGGCAGCTCGCCGGATCGGAAGCGCTCGAGCGCCCGTGCGGCGGGTAGCCAGAGCACCTCGTCGTGCTCGTCGGTGATCGTGATATCGATGTTGCGTCTTTCGAGTACGACGAGGAAGAACAGGGCGTCGTATCGGCGCGCGAGCAGCTTCGGTGTGATCCACCGGGCGAAGTAGGTCATCGGTGCGGCTCGAAAATCCAGCCGCAGCTCGCGCGCGACATCCTCGAACGTGATCTCGTCGGCGAGCAACGCCATCCGGGTCTCGTCGAGCGAGGCCATCTCGACGTCATCGGCTCCATCGGCGAGGAGGATCCCCGTTTCCTCGAACAGCTCGCGGAGCGCGGCCGTCGCCGAAGCCGCATGCCCGGCGGGGAGGTTGCGCAGGGGAGGCAGCCGCCCCGACCAGTACGCCGCGCCATCGGCCTCGTCGACGACGCCCCCCGGGAACACGTAGGCACCCGCAGCGAACCGGCTCGCCAACGGCCGCTTGAGCAGCAGCAACTCGAGGCGCTCGCGCGGACCCGGACGCGCGACGACGGTCGTGGCCGCCGGTCTCGGAGTCGCCGGTCTCGCGCCGTCGGGCAGGTGACCTCGCTCGAACTCCTCGCGCTCGATCCGCCCCTGGACGGGCTCGCGGTTCGGGGCCGTCACGCGATCGACGCGATGGCCGCCACCATCATCACGATCGCACCGACCAGCAACACGAGCGGGATGAGGACCGCGATGATCACGACCCCGATGGCGGCGCCTGCGGACATCCGGTGCGCCTCCCGCAGCCCGGCGGTCAGAAGCACGAGACCCCACACGAGCCCCACCAGGCTTCCGATGAAGGGGACGACGGACATGACATGCGGGCCGGAGGCGTAGCACACGACCCGCATGGTCGCCCCGTAGCCGCGCCGCCCGGGTGCGAAGATGGCGACGAGCATGTGGAGGAGCGACGTCCAGACGATCAGACCGATGAACGCGAGAAACGGTGTGGCGAAGAACGTTACGAGGGCGCTCGCCGCCGGCGACGCCGCCACCCACGGCTCGCCCCCGGCGAACGCGCCCGGCAGCCGCATCGCGGTGAAGATCGAGCTCCACCACAGGCTGAAGGTCGCCCCGACGAGCGACACCAGGAGGTAGTACAGGATGGGGCGGGCCGCGGGAGCCTCGTAGTGCACGCCGGCGAAGAACCGCGCCGGCCGGACGACGCTCTCGATCCACGTGTCGAGGAAGTTCCGCGGGAAGGAGGCTCCGGGGTCCTCCCACGCGGGCCCTGTCCCACCACCATCCTCCGCCGCGGTCCGACCCGGCTCGCTCTTGTCGGCGCCGCACAATGGACAGGCCGTCGTGCTCGGTGACTCATAACCACAGCGCGGACAGGCCGTCACGGCACACTTCGGCGAGGCGGTCGGTATGCCATCACACCGGGTCAGTCCAGAAGCCGGAGCGGCATCACCAGACAGAGGTAGTCGGGGTCGCCGCCCGCGGGCGAGAAGGTGGCCGCGCGTTCGGGCGCCTTGAAGGTCATCCTGACATCCTCGTCGGGCATGTAGCGCAGGATCTCGAGCAGGTAGGTGGCGTTGAACCCGATCTCGAGGGCTTCTCCGTCGTAGTCGATGGCCAGCTCGTCCTCCCCTTCGCCCAGATCGGGAGTCCGTACATCGAACCGCAACGCGCCCTTCTCGAAGCCCAGCCGAACTCGGTGCGTCTGATCGCTCGCGACCACGGCCATCCGTCTGATCGCCGCCTCGAGAGCGCTCCGGCTCGCGACGGCCTCCTTGTCGTTGTCCTTCGGGATGACCTGGTCGTAGTTCGGGTACGGCCCCTCGATCAGTCGGGTGAAGACGAGACGGTCGTCGGACCTGAACGCGAGGTGGTTGTCCGAACGGGCGATCTCGAGCTCATCGGCCGCATCGTAGAGCTTCTCCACCTGCGCGAGGGCCTTCGGCGGGATGATGAAGTCGGCTTCGGGTGCGCCCTTCCCGTCGAGCTCCTTCGTCATCTTCGCGAGACGATGCCCGTTCGTCGCGACCATCACGCTGCGCGAGGGCTCGAGTTGCCAAAGGACGCCGTTGAGGATCGGCCGGCTCTCCTCGTTCGATACGGCGAAGCTCGTCCGGTGGATGAGATCCTGAACGTCAGAAGCCTTCATCCGCCAGGACTGGCCGAAATCCACCTCGGGGAACGCTGGGAACTCGTCTTCCGCGAGCCCATACAGCTTGAACCGGCTCTTCCCGCACTCGAGCGAGACCTGCGCGCCGTCGGCGGAGATCTTCACCGGGGCATCCTCGAGAACGCGGGCGATCTCGACGAGCTTCTTGGCGGGCACGGTCACCGCACCGGGCGAGGTCACGTCGGCCGGGACCGAGAGGGATACGGAGATGTCCAGGTCGGTTCCGCTCAGCTGGACCGACTCTCCCTCCGCACGCATCAGGATGTTGGACAGGACCGGGAGCGTCGTTCGGGTCGGGATCGCGGACGCGACCGCTCCGAGGCCCGACTGAAGCGCCTCCCGCGTGATCGAGAATTTCATGTGGACTCCGGCTGACCCCGTGCTGGCGTTTCCGTGAAGGTGGCGCGGAATGCGCATTTCCCCACCGATGTTCTGGGGGGGTTTATGATATACATAT
>JAWWCR010000111.1:0-16524 GCA_033720355.1 Gemmatimonadota bacterium | reverse complement strand
TGCTCAGCGTGAGCCTGTTCGTGCCGGTGATCGCGGGACTTACGCTCGCGCGGCCACGGACGGGCGAGGCGCTCGCGGCGATGCTCGCGGGTCTCGCCGCGCTCGCGGCCGCGCGCGGCGCCGGCTGGTCGGCGGTCTCACGTCTTCTCGATCCGACGCTCGTGGCCCTCGTCGTCTCCGCGCTCGCCTTCCTGCTGGCGCGCGCTCTCTGTCGCCGAGGCCGCAGTATCGGCTAGCCGGCGAGCGCACGTTCGTGCCGGGCGCCCCGGATCCCGGCGAAGTACCGGTCGAGCTCGGTCATCAGCGCCTCGATCGAATCGAAGACGAACAGGACCTCGTTGTGGCTCCACACCGCCTTCTCGTATCCGATCACGCTCTCGATCGTGAACGGCACGATGGGTACTGCCCCGCTCATCGCCGACTCGAGCTCGGCGATCGAGGAGAGAAGCCCGGCCCCGAACGCGCGCAACTCGCCGCCCTCGCGGATGATCCCGAACTCGGTGCTGTACCAGGCGAGCCGCTTGATATGCTCGCGTTGCTCGTCGCTCGCCCGCAGAAAGGCCGGCGCGAACATCTCCTCGAGGGCCGCGTATCGGGGGAGCGTCATGAAGGGCAGGTGCCCGAAGATGTCGTGGAACATGTCGGGCTCGGGGGTGAATTCGAGCTCGTCCCGCGACCGCATGTAGTCCGTTACCAGAAACTCACGACGCGCGAAGCGACGGTACCAGGGGACGGCGTCCGTGTAGCGGACCGATGTGCGCACGGTGCGCCACCCGGTGCGCGGCGTGATCCGCTCGTTCAGCTCGGCGAGCCGCGGGATCCGGTCGGCCGGGAGCGCCAGGAGATCCCAGCCCTCGAGATAGGCCGAGCACGCCAGGCGGCGGACGCGCGGAAGCTGGCGCGCGAAGAGGGCGCGCCATACGGCATGCTGCTCGTCCGTGAACATCGTCAGCTCTGAGACCGACATCTCGCTCTTCTCTCCTCGGTGCAGGGGACAAAAAAAACCACGGCCGGCTGGCCGTGGTCGTCGGGTGCTGCGCTCTGTCGGGGGGTGCCCTACGGAGATGCGCCTCCGGCCGCGGCCAGGTCATGGTCGCGGTAGTAATAGGCTGCCGTGGCGCACATCTGCGTGTGGAGCATGACGGCAGGCTATCGTTCCGGGGCATCCGCGTCAAATCCGGGTCGCGCGCGGGCTTGCGGCCAGCGCTCCCGGTGCGGAAGCATTGACGCCGCGAGTCGGCGGGTCGGGAGGTGGGGGCACGGGTACCCGGAGCGCGAAGCGGAGGGATCCATGCAGCTCGAGACGATGACGCTGGAGTGCGAGGGGAAGGTCGCCCGTCTGACGCTCGACCGCCCCGACGTGCTGAACGCGATGAACTTCCAGGGCACCGTCGACCTCAACCGGGCCGTCGAGGCGGTTCGGGACGACCCGGAGGCGCGTCTGCTCGTCATCCGCGGACGCGGCCGCGCGTTCTGCACCGGGATCGATCTGAAGGAGCTCGCGGCCGGCGACACGCCGCAGGCGTACTTCGAGCAGTGGGACCGCGCCCTCAGGACGATCGAGACGATGGAGCGCTTCGTGCTGTGTGTGGTGCACGGCTACGCCCTCGGAGGCGGTCTGCAGCTCGCGCTGGCCTCGGACATCCGGATCTCCACGCCGGACAGCCAGATCGGGCTCCCGGCGATCAACGAGAGCATCGTCCCCGGTCTCTCCACGTTTCGGCTGCCGCGCTACGTGGGGTGGGGGCGCGCGAAGTGGTTCGTCCTCTCGGGGGAGAACGTCGATGGGCAGACGGCTCACGGGATGGGGCTCGTCGATCACCTCGCCGACGCGGAGCGGCTCGACGACGAGGTCGAGGAGCTGATCGCTCGCTACCTGCGGACCTGCTCGGAAGGGGCACGTCAATCGAAGGTCCTCCTCGGTCTGCACGCCGATCTGTCGCAGCCGCAATTCTTCGAAGAGTACCTGCGCCGCCAGCGGATCTGCACGTCGTCGCCCGACCACGCCGAGGCCCGTCGCGCCTACGCGGAAGGCCGACCGCCGCGGTGGGAGTGATGCACCGCCGACGGGTCGGACGCCTCGTCGTCACGGCCTGCGGTGTCCCGCTGGTCGCGGGAACCGTGGCGTGTGCGGGAGAGCGAGGGAGCGGTGCAGGCGCCGGCGAAGTGGGGCGCGCGTCGTCCGCGCTCTACGTCCCGGGTCCGGGCGACGACTGGGAGCGGGTGGATCCGGCCGAGGCCGGCTTCGACCCGGGCGCGCTCGCGGCGGCCATCGACTGGGCCCTCGCCCACGAGACCTCGATGCCGACCGACCCGGGCCAGTACCTCCGCGACCGGTTCGCCGGGCAACGGTGGCAGGAGATCGTCGGACCGACGCGGGAGCGGGGCGGCGTGAACGGCGTGCTGCTCGTGGGGGGACGCATCGTCGCGGAGTGGGGCGACACGGATCGCGCAGACATGACGTTCAGCGTCACGAAGAGCTATCTGTCGACCGTCGTCGGGCTGGCGTGGGACGATGGGCTCATCCCCGACCTCGACGCGCCCGTGCGAGAGCTCATCCGCGACGGCGGGTTCGACTCGCCGCACAACGCGCGGATCACCTGGCGACACCACCTCCGGCAGCTCTCCGAGTGGGAGGGGACCCTGTTCGGGAAGCCCGATCAGGCCGACCGGCGCCGGGGGGTGGATCGTGAGCTCCGGGAGCCCGGCACCTTCTGGGAGTACAACGACGTCCGTGTGAACCGCCTCGCGCTCTCGGCGCTGCGGCTCTTCGGACGCCCGCTACCCGACGTTCTGCGCGAGCGGATCATGGACCCGATCGGGGCCTCCTCGACCTGGGAGTGGCACGGGTACGAGACATCGTGGGTCGAAGTCGGCGGAGACTCGGTTCAGTCGGTGAGCGGGGGTGGGCACTGGGGCGGCGGGCTGTTCATCTCGACGCGCGACCACGCACGATTCGGACTGCTGATGTCGCGTCGTGGCGCATGGGGAGACCGGCAGCTCGTGTCGGAGGGGTGGATCGAGGAGGCGCTCACCCCCTCGTTGCAGCCGAACTACGGGTTCATGTGGTGGCTCAACACCGATCGCGCGCAGTTCCCGAACGCCCCCGAAACGAGCTATTTCGCGCTGGGGGCGGGATCGACATCCACGATCTGGGTCGATCCGGACCACGACCTGGTCCTCGTGTCCCGCTGGATCGACGGCCCCGACGTCGACGAGCTGATCGGTCGGATCCTCGCCGCCCGACTCGACGACGCGAGCGGACTGGCGGTCGACTTCCGGCCCTCCACCGAGAAGGTGTTTCCCGACGACCCGCTTTCGCCCGCGCGACCCGACCACGTCGTCGAGATCGCGCTCGCCCGCAACGAGGTGGAGGGCGTGCAGGTCGCGCTACGCGCTTCGTCGGACCTTCCGGCCGTCGAGGTCTCGATCGACTCGCTCGTCGGACCGAACGGAACCCGGATCGCCGAAGAAGACATCGAGATCCGTCCGGTCGGGTACGTGAACCTCGAGCGGACGGTCGAGCCGGATAGCCGGACCGGCTGGCACCCCGATCCACTCCTCCCCGGGCAGGTCTTTCCGGTCGAGGCGGGGGTGACCCGGTCGGTGCTCGTCTCCGTGCGAGCCGACACCGCGACGCCGCCGGGCGACTACGCCGGGACGTTGACGATCTCCGGTGTCGCCGAGCCTATCGAGCACCGCGTCGTCGTGCGGGTATGGGACATCACGCTACCGCTCATACCCCGGTTCAGGACGGCCTCGTTCGCCGACTGGGGCGTTCTCGACCGGATGTGGCCCGCGGATCTCGGGTTCGAGGCGCTGGACGAGACAGAGCGCATGGATCGGATGCTACGGCTGGCCGACCTCGCGTTCGACTACCGGCTGCCCCCGACCGCGTTTCTCGCCAACGGGCTCCGAAGCCCGAGCCGCGGGGGCGACGGCACGACCGTCGCCGGCTTCCCGACACACCGTCGCGACGCGGGCGGCGAGGCGGTCTTCGACGCGGCCCGAACGGACCGGCTCCTCGACTTCCTTCTCGCGCGCGGAGCGAACCACCTGTTCATCGCGCTCACGGGCAACGTCTGGCGTCCGCCCGAACGGGCCCGCGAGCGGCAGAAGGCGCTCGTCGCCTACCTCGCCGAGTACGTCGAGCACCTCCGGTCGCGCGGTCTGCTCGACCTCGCTTACGTCTACAACATCGACGAGCCATGGGGCGAGGACGTCATCTCGGCCAGGCGCACGTACACCCTCGTCAAGGAGACCGTCGGGCCAGACGTTCGCGTGATGCAGAACACGAATCAGACCGACCGTCGCGTCGTCTCGGACTTCCTCGGCTTCTTCGATGTCCTGGACATCAACCTCGGCTTCCACGACACCACCGGGGTCGCGCCGCTACGGGAACGTCAGCCCGAACGGCTGAGCGAGGTCTGGTGGAACGTGAACATGTGGCCCGCGTCGCACCCGAACCTCTTCCTCGAGTATCCGCTGACCGACGCCCGCATCATCGGACCCATGAGCTTCGCGTACGGAGTCGACGGGTTCGAGTACTGGGATCTGTTCAGCGGTGCCGCCGGCGGATCGTTCCACCCGCTGGCCCGCGATGAGAGCCGCGTGCGCTGGGACGTCGGGGAACGGTCGCTGGACGGGACGCTCGTGTACCCGGCGGCGAACGGGGACATCTACCCGTCGCTGCGGCTCGCGGCGCTCCGCGACGGGTTCGAGGACTACGAGCTGCTCGCCCTGCTGGCCGAAGCCGCCCCCGGGCACCCGCTCCTGGCCGTGCCGATCGTGGCGGGGATCGACGAGTTCACGCGCGATCCGCGCGAGATCGCCGACTTCCGGCGGCGTGTCGCGGAAGCCCTCCTCAGCTCGTGAGGGCGAGCACCGCGAGGAGTCGCGCCTCGGTCCGCGAGACGAGCCACCCGTCGAAGTCGTGGGTGCGCAGGTCGTCGTAGTCCTCGGCGATCCGCCGCCGCATGTAGGTCCCCGCGTCCTCGTGGGGGCGCGCCTCGGAGAGCACGCGCGCGACGAGCCAGCCCGCGTCGTGGGGGTCGGAAGACGCGTCCAGGTAGTCTTCCGCGAGCCGCCGGATCGTCTCGCCGTCGACCGCGCGCCGAAAACGCTCGAGCGCCTCGATCCTGCGCGGGACGCCGATCAGCTCCCAGGATCCGAGCTCTCCCACGCTGAGTCCCTCGAGGGGGCGCGCCAGGGCACCGCCGGTCGACGCCGCGAGAAGCGCGAGCGCCCTTCGGCGCGCGAGCCCGTCGGCTTCGACATCCATCCTCACATCCGTCGCGTGCATTATCATGAGGCCAGCTCCTCTCGGAGATGGTGGTCGCTCCGTCGGTTACGGGGATTACCCTTCGTGGATCCCTACGGTTCCTCGCCGCCGGCCGATTCGGATGCGGAACCGTCGGGTGTCGCCTCCCGTATCTGAGGGCGTCGAGGGCAACCAAGGAGAGTGCGTTGGCGCTGGTCTGGTGTCGTGAGTGTGGTGTGGAGGTCAGCTCGGAGGCTCCGGTGTGTCCCCGCTGCGGGGTCCCGCAGCCGGCCGGCAGCCCGGGGCTTCCCGCGATCCCCGGGCTGGACCCTCCCACGCACGTGTGGGTGTTCGAGCAGCTGACCGCGGGGATTCCAAAAGACCCGATCGCGCGTCAGCTGGCGGATACACACGGGCTGGCCGCGAGACGCGCGAAGGAGCTCGTCGTGCTCGTCGAGGAGCAGGCGGTCGCGGCGGCCGACGGAGTGAGCCTCGCGAAGCGGAAATCGGGGGGCAACGTCGCTCCCGCGATCCTCTCCCTGTGGATCCCCGGTCTCGGTCAGGTCACCCAGGGCCGGGCGAAGCGCGGGCTCGCCATGTTCGGAATGTCCGCGGTCCTCTGGGTCATCCTGCTCGGGTGGGTCATGCACATCACCGCGGCCGTCGACGCCGCGCGCTGGGACCCCATCGAGTAGCCCCCCGTCTCGCGCGGGCGGCCCCGGCGCTGCCGGGGCCCACCGATCGCCTCAGCTCCCCGCGCTCCATGGCGGAACGACGCGGTTGGTGCGGGCGTAGGCGATGGCCTGCCCGAGATGCTCGTGCATGTCCGTGAGCAGGATGTACAGGGCGGCGCCCACGGTCCGCTGCTGACCGAAGAAGTCGATCTCCTCCGCGAGCTTCGTCGGCGGAAGCGCGTCGAGCTGCGCGGCCGCGTAGCCGAAGGAAGTCTCCAGGTGCTCGAGCACTTCGTCGCGGTCGGTGATCGCTTCGAGGCGCTGGAACATCTGGTTGCTGATCTCGACGCCCTCGGGCGGCGCCGCCCCCCAGAGGCTCGGGAGATAGTAGGCCTCGGCCGCGATGAGCATGTACACCTCGCTCACCGATCGCACGCCGTCCATCGGTCTCCACCCGTACGTGTCAGCGCCCATCGCCCCGGCGAGGGAGGTGAACTTGCCCCTCATCGTCTCGAGGTCCTCGGCGAAGCCGGCCTTCTGAGCCGCTGCCGGCTCGGCGGCGAAGAGTACGGCGAGCGCGGCGGGGACGAGGGCGCGGTGCGCCCGGCGAATCTTCTCGCTCATTCGTTCCATCTCCGGTGTTCGGTGATCAGCGTGGTGGCAACACCGGTAGGACGACGTGACTCGTCCGAATTGGAGAGCCCACGTCACGATGTCTCCGCGACGTCGCGCGGTCCCGTGTCGGTCATGTTCATGAGAACCAGAAGCCGCTGGAAGCGCGGGTCCGACCGGATCGGATCCCACCACGGGCCGCCCCTGAGATAGAACAGCATCGCGCGGTAGAGGACGAACATCGGCCGGGCCGGGTCGCTGAGGCAGGCCCGGAGGTGCGGGAGGGAGGCGTCCGCGTCCCCGAGGAGCGCGTACACGGCGGCAAGCCAGAGGTCGAGGTCCGCGAAGTGCCGGCCGCGCTCGACGTACTCGAGCGCGCTGTCGCGTTCTCCGGCGGCGGCGTGGATCAGGGCGTGGCCCAGCACCACATCCGGCAGGTCGCGCCGCAGGTCGGCCGCCTTTCGGAGCGCCCGGTGGGCTTCCTCATAGCGCCCCGCGAACGCGTAGAGCTCGGCGACCCAGGCCTGCGCGCTGAAGAACCGCGGCGCCATCCCGACCGTCCGCTCGACCTCCTCGATCCCCGCTTCGAGGTCGCCACACACTGTCCTCACGACCCCGGATGTGACGGAGATCGCCGGGGCCAGCGGGTCCAGCTCGAGCGCCCGATCCATGTGGGCGAGCGCTTCTTCGCGACGCCCGAGGGCCGCGAGCAGGGTGGCGTACCACTGATGCGCGGTCGCGTAGTTGGGGTTCAGCTCGATCGCTCGCCGGTAGGCCCTTTCCTCGGCTCCCCAGTCCCGGTCCGCCCGGATGATCTGTCCGCGAGACGCGTGGGCTTCGGCCAGCCGGTCGTCGAGAGCCAGCGCGCGATCGTTCGCCCGCCGCGCCTTCGCGAGCGCCTCCGTTTGCGTCGAGTATCCATAGGAGCCGAGCAGGAGGTGGACGTCGGCGACCCCCGCGTGTGCGGGCGCGAACTCGGGGTCGAGGGCGGCGGCCTCGCGGAAGCGCGCCTCGGCCTCCTCGAGCCCTGCCCGGGTGCGCTTGTTCCAGTGGTACCGGCCCCTGAGGTACAGGTCGAGGGTCTGCGCGTCGCGCGGCGGCCGTCGGCGGATGAGCGATTTCTCGGTGTCGGAGATCCTGGCCTGGAGGGCGGTCGCGATACGCTGCGCCACCTCGCTCTGGATGTCGAAGATGTGCGTCATCTCGCGATCGAAGGTCTGCGACCACATCTGCTCATCGGTGCGGACATCCACGAGCTGGCTCACGATCCTGACCCGCGAGCCCGCGCGACGGACACTCCCCGTGAGGATCGCGGAGACGTGGAGTGCGCGGCCGATCTCGGGGATGGCGGCATCGGTGCGCCGGTACGTCATCGCCGATGTCCGCGAGATCACCTTCAGCTCGCCGATCGTCGAGAGCTGCGCGATGATGTCGTCGGTAATGCCCTCCGCGAAGTACTCGCCTTCCGGGTCGCGGTTGAGATCCTCGAAGGGGAGGACGGCCACCGAGCGCCGGTCGGGTGGCGAAGAGGGCCCGCCGCCCCGACCGAGCAGACGCTCGAGAATCCCGGGCCGTCTCGGTTCGGCGGGGTGCCAGACGCCCTCCGGCGGGGTGTCGGCCTGCCACGTCCTGAGCGCCTCCGACAGCTCGGCCGCCGAACCGTGTCGCGACCGCGCGTCGGCGGAGAGCGCACGCGCGACGACGCCCCGCAGACCGGGCGGGATGCCGTCCCATTCCGGGCGGCCCTGCGCGGTCTGGTCGATCCAACGTCGTCCGGTGAGCATCTCGTACAGCACGGCCCCGAGGGCGTAGATGTCCGACGAGGCCCCACCCCAGCCGGCCAGTCGCTCCGGCGCCATGTACGCCACCGTGCCCACCGCGTGACCGGTGTCGGTCACGTCGTCCAGGCCGAGGTCGTGCGCCGCGGCCGCAATGCCGAAGTCCACCACGACGGCGTGGTCGGCACCGAGCATGATGTTGCCGGGCTTGATGTCCCGGTGGACGATCCCGCGCGCGTGCGCGTGCTCGAGCGCACCCGCGACTTCAATCGCGATGGAGATCGCGTGCCCCGGCCCCAGCCGGCCCTCGCGGTCGAGCCGGGTATGAAGTGATTCGCCCTGCACGAACGGCATGATGTAGTAGACGGTCGCGCCGGCGACCCCGGAGTCGAGAAGCGGCAGGATGTGGGGGTGCCGTAGCGCCGCCGTAAGCCGGATCTCGCGCTCGAACCGCGCCAGCGCCGGTCCGTCGGCTCTTGCCGGGTCGATCGTCTTGATCGCGACGCGGCGCCCGTGTTTGAGGTCCTGCGCGCCGTAGACGACTCCCATCCCGCCACGTCCCACCACATCGTCGAGGCGGTACCGATCGCCGATCGAGCGGTGGAGCTCCTCGAGAGGGTCGCTCGCGGCCGCCCCCCGATCGAGCCCGGCGAAGTACTCATCGGCGCTCGAGGAGACGGCCAGCAGCGAGCGGACCTCCTCGAGTGCCTCGGCGTCATCGCCGCACGCCGCCGAGAGAAAAGCGTCCCGTTCGACGAGCGGCCGTTCGAGCGCGTCCGCGAAGAGATCCTGGATGTGCCGCCAGCGATCAGGGTCCATTCGCTGAAGCTAGCGCGGTCGAGTGGAGCCCGTCAGCGTTCGGGGCGGTTCGTCGGTCGGCGATGCCGTGGAACGTCGGGGACGGAATACCCTGCGGCGCGCGCGTGTACTCCGTATGATCGCCCGCGCGGAACGCGGTGCGGGGTGCGGGTCCATCAACAGGTGAGCGGCAGCATGATACGGAAGATCGAGCGCTTCGGGGGCGCCATGCCGGCGGTCCTCGCCGCGGCAGGTCTGTGCGCGTGCGGCGGGGGGGACGGGGCCGGGGCGGCCTCCGGCGAGTGGAGCGGCACCATGCGCGATTCGGCGGGAGTCGTTCTCGTGCAGAACCCGGAGGCCGGTCTCTGGGAGCCCGGGGGTGCCTGGACGGTCTCGGAGGTCCTGCGGATCGGTACGTCCGGCGCCGATGCCGACTACCAGTTCGGTCAGATCACGGGCATCGCCGAGCTGGCGGACGGGCGGATCGCCGTGTTCGACACCCAGGGTCAGGAGATGCGTCTCTACTCGGCGGCCGGCGAGTATCTCCAGACGATCGGCGGCCCCGGGTCGGGGCCGGGCGAGTTCGCGCTCGGGGCGGGCCCCATCCTCGTCGGCCCCGGCGACACGCTCGTCGTTCCCGATGTTTCGAACCAGCGCGTCAACCGCTTCGCGCCCGACGGCGAGCCGCTGGGGAGCTTCCCGCTCAACTTCGCGGCCGGGATCCCCATGGCGTGGCTGGATACGCCGGGCGGCGACATCGTCACGCAGATTCGGGCGATGGCCTTTCCGGGGCAGGCGTTCGGCGGGCAGGCCGCCGGCGCCGACAGGGAGCTCGAGGGGGCCGGCAACGACTTTCTCGTGCGACGCCGGACCGACGGCAGCATCATCGACACCGCTCTGGTCGTGAAGTCCGGGGGCACCTTCCAGGCGGCCGACGGAGGCGGATCGATCGAGTTCTTCGCTCCCGAACCCCTGTGGGCGCTGCTGCCGGATGGCGTGATCTACGGGGTCAACGACGACTATCGGTTCTTCGTGTACGGCGCGGACGGCGAGCTCGAGCGCGTCATCTCGCGACCGTTCGAGTTGCAGCCCGTCGCCGCCGACGATCAGCAGTATCTGATCGACGCCATGTCGAGGGTGTGGGAGGACTTCGGCGTGCCGCCGCCCGCGATCGCCCAGCTGAGAGAGACCATCGGGTTCGCCGAGACCTACCCGGCCTATGCTCTCCTCAGGGGAGGCCCCGACGGATCGATCTGGGTCCAGCGCCTCCGCGACCTCGGGGGCATGTCCGCCGAGGAGCGAGAGGAGTTCAACCCCATGGTCGGGTTCGGCTCTCCGACCTGGGACGTGTTCGATGCCGAGGGGCGCTACATGGGACGGGTCGAGATGCCCGACAGGTTCCAGCCGATCCGTTTCCAGGACGACCGCATCTACGGGATCTGGACCGACGACCTCGACGTCCAGTACGCCCTGATCCTCGAGGTCGAACGCGTTTGATCGGCCTTCGGGGCCCCCGCCCGGTCGATTCGGGCGGGGCGGTCGGTCGCGACCGGCGGCCGGCCGCTACTCGCCGCGCGCCTCGGCGGCGGCCTTCCGCATCGCCTGCTTACGCTCGCTCGGGTCGACGAGGCGCTTGCGGAGACGGATCGCATCGGGCGTCACCTCGATGAGCTCGTCGTCGTTGATGAACTCGAGCGCCAGCTCGAGCGTGAGCTCGCGAGGCGGTTCGAGCCGGATGTTCTCGTCGGCCGCCGCGGCGCGCATGTTGGTGAGCTTCTTCTCCTTCGTGACGTTCACCTCGAGGTCGCCGGGGCGGACGTGCTCGCCCACGATCATCCCGCTGTACACGTCCACGCCGGGCGCGACGAACATCGTCGCGCGCTCCTGGAGGTTCTGGATCGCGAACGCCACGGATTTGCCCTCGCGATCCGACACCATCACGCCGCGCTTGCGGCTCTGGAGGTGGCCGGCGCGCGGCCCGTACTCGAGAAACCGGTGGTGGAGCTGTCCCTCGCCCCGGGTGTCGGTGAGAAACTCGGAGCGGTAGCCGAAGAGGCCGCGAGAGGGGATCCGGAACCGCAGCCGGACGGGACCGTCGTCCGTCGGACGCATCTCGGTCATCTCGCCGCGGCGGGCTCCCATCTTCTCCATGACGACGCCGACCATCTCCTGCGGCACCTCGACGACGGCCTCCTCGTACGGCTCGAGAATCTCGCCGTCGGGTCCCTCGCGCAGGATCACCCGCGGCCGGCTGACGGTGAACTCGTACCCCTCCCGCCGCATCGTCTCCATCAGGATCGTGAGGTGGAGCTCGCCTCGTCCCGAGACCGAGAAGGTGTCGGGCGAATGGGTGTCCTCGACCCTGAGCGCGACGTTCCTCTCGAGCTCCCGACGGAGACGGTCGCGGAGCTGCCGCGTCGTCACGTACTTCCCGGACTTCCCCGAGAACGGGCCGTCGTTGACACGGAAGTCCACCGACAGCGTGGGCCGCTCGACGGCGATGCCCTGAAGCCGGTCGCGGTGTTCCGGATCGGTGATCGTGGTGCCGATCTCGACGCCCTCGAGCCCTGCGAGCGCGACGATGTCGCCGGCCGCGGCTTCGGGGATCTCGGTTCGGCTGAGACCCTCGAACCCGTAGATCTTGAGCACCTTCGCCGGCCGCGCTTCCTCCGCGGCGACCTCCCCCGGCTCGCCGAGCGGGAGGAGCGTCACCTCGTCGCCTTCCGCCACGCGGCCCCGCTCGATGCGGCCGATCGCGATCCGCCCGACGTAGCTCGAGTGGTCGAGCGTCGAGCAGAGCATCTGGAACGGACCCTCCGGGTCGCCGCCCGGCGGCGGCACCGCATCGAGGATCGTCCGGAAGAGGGGCTCGAGGCTGGTTCGCGGGTCGCCCTCGGCCCTGATCGCCCAGCCGTCGCGCCCGCTCGCGTACAGGAACTCCGCGTCGAGCTGAGACTCCGACGCATCGAGCTCGAGAAAGAGCTCGAGCACCTCGTCGTGCACCGCGTACGCGCGCGAGTCGATCCGGTCGATCTTGTTGATGACGACGACGGGCGTGAGCCCGAGCGCCAGCGCCTTCCGCGTGACGAAGCGGGTCTGCGGCATCGGCCCCTCGGCGGCATCGACGAGGAGGAGGACGCCGTCGACCATGCGGAGGATCCGCTCCACTTCGCCGCCGAAGTCGGCGTGCCCGGGCGTGTCGACGATGTTGATCCTGGCATCGCCCCACCGCACGGCCGTGTTCTTGGAGAGGATGGTGATGCCGCGCTCGCGCTCGAGCGGATTCGAGTCCATCACGCGCTCGAGCACCTGCTCGTGCGCGCCGAAGACGCCAGCTTGCCGAAGCATCTGGTCGACGAGCGTCGTCTTGCCATGATCGACGTGCGCGATGATGGCGATGTTGCGAAGATCCACGGCCGTGACGGTCCTGAGGTAGTCGGGCGCCAAGAGGTCGTCGCGACACCGCGACGAGGCCACGATCCTATCGGCGCGGCGCGCGTCCCGCGACCCGCGCGGCCGTTCGAACGGAGGGGGCGGTGCCGAGCAACGGAAGCAGGGGATGGGACCCATGGGCGTGAGGCGTCTGCTCGCGTTCGCGGCCGTCGTTGTCGCGCTCACATGGGGAGCGATCCTCATGCGGGCGCGCGAGGCCGCCGATCGCGAGCCGCCGCCGCGTCCCGCCCTGAGGATGTGGGGCATGCCCGGCTGCTATCGGATCTCGGGAGACCCGTGGCCCGAGGGAGTCGAGGAAGCCGTGGGGCTGCCCGACCACGTCATGCTCGTCCCCGACTCGCTCGACGAGTGGGGACGCGTCTACGAGACCTACCGGGCCGAGCCGCTCGACGTCGAGGACGACAGAGCCTACCGCTGGTTCGTCAGGGCCGACACGCTGTGGCTGGTGTGGAGCGACGCCGGGGTGCGCGGCGGTCTCGCCCTCCGCGAGTCCGCCGACCGGCTGCTCGGTCGGGTGCGCGTCGGAGGGGCCGGGTCCGGGGCCGATGCGACCGCGCGGGTCGAAGCGTGGAAGGTGAACTGCGCGACGCGGGAGATCGAGTCGACCTCCCGCGTCCGCAGGTGAGCCCCGGGCGTCCTGGCCCGGGACACTACAGCATCAGCGTCGAGAGCGGGAGGATGAGCTCGTCGCCGAAGGCGAGCATGTAGTCGTAGGAGAACCACAGCTCCCACATCTCGTCGAGGGCGTGGCCCTCGAGCAGCGTCCCATCGGGGTGCTGGAAGGTCGGATCGACGTTGTCGCCGGAGATCAGCACGACCGTCTGGCCGTCGTAGGTGACGGACCCGTTGGCGAATACGCCGTCGTCCACGATGTCGATGCCGACGGAGTGCCCGCCCGACTCGATGAGCATCGAGAGGGTGACCGTCCCGGTCGCGCCCGTCTCCGTATACGAGATCTGTCCGTACGAATCCATCGCGACGTGCAGGTCGCGGGCGTCGGAACGCACGTCGCGCTCGAACTCGAACTCCACGTTGGCGAGGTCGTTCGAGAAGGCGACGTGATCGCGCAACGTGTAGTCGTAGACGTTGCTCTTCACCAGCGTCCCGGACGACGTCAGCGTCGTGGCGCGACCCGTGGCGTCCTCGACGACGACACGCTCGACCTGGAGATCCGCCAGCACGTCGTCCGACTTGTCGGTCGCGTACAGTCGCAGACCCGCGTTCGGCACGGGTTCGGTCAGGTCGACCTGGCCGGCCCGCGAGATGGGAATGAGCTGAGGACGACCCGTGATCTCGTTGAGGACGTACATCACGAAGCGCGCGCCGTCGGCGGGGGCGCCCGTCCGTTCCTCGTCGATCTTGTAGCCGCCGGCCGCCCCGGCGCCCTCGCCGATCCTGTACGTCTTGCCGAGCGCTTCGTCCGGGAGGCTACCGTTTCGGCCCGTCGTCGAGAAGGCCGGCGTCGACGCGACGCGCGACAATCTGGGGCCGAGGCTCGGGGCGCTGCGCGAGCCGACGCCCGCGAACCGGTCGTCGTCGAGCGTCGGGACCGAGCTCACCTCGACCGGACGGGTGTTCTTGATCGCGAGGACCATCATTCCGGCATGCCCGGTGGCGAGGTTCGCCCATTCCGCCGTCGCGGCGGCCTCGACGATCGTCGCCGCCACGCCCGCGTCGAATCCGTCCTCGAGACCCGCGATCGTGTCGCTGCCGCAGCCGGCGACCAGGATCGCGGAGAGGATCGCCACGACCGGAAGCGGCCGGAACCGTGTGTCTCGTCGCACCTTGCACCCCCCATCAGGACCCCACCCAGGACGCCGGCTCGGAACCGCAACGTCCGTGCGCGCGCGGGCCGGCAGGCCAGGACGCGCCAACCGCTGTCGGGTCAGGGGGTTGCGGCGATCGAGGGGCCGGCGGATAGGGGGACTGCCGTGAAATAAGGTTCCAGATCGCGAAAGCGGTGCAGAATGCGTCCGGCGCGCCGGGCGATCGCGCGCGGGGGCCGTCGGAAGCGCGAGCGTTATCCGAACGGCGGATCGAACGGCTCGGCGTCCTCGCGCACGAGCGTCAGGATAGCTCCTTGTGGTACAACGAGATACGTAGTTCCTTCGAAGGTGATTTCGACGGCTGCCTTGCGAAAGAACAGGGCGTAGTCGCCGTTTCGCGCCTGCATCGGCATGTAGCGGGCCTCGGTCGAGCCGATCTTCCAGGGCTCGTCGTCCAGCTCCGCCGGCGGGCCGACCGGTGTGCCCGGGCCGACCGCCACGACGGTCCCGCCCTGGACGGCCTGCTTGTCGATCGCCGTCGGCGGGAGGTAGAGACCGACCTTCGTCCGGTCCTCCCCCTCGGCCGGTTCGATGAGCACCCGGTCCCCGACGACGATGAGCTGTTTTCTGGGCATCAGGTCCTCCGATCGTGACCGGGGTCGGGCGGGCGCGTCCGCGCGCCGACGCTGCCGCCCCCACATGCCGAACGATACCCGTCCCCGGCGACCCCCGACAGGACGGGGGTTGATATGAAGACCGTCTCTATGTAGATGTTCTTTATATCGTGTCGGTGGCGACCGGGCCGACGACGCGCGACCCGAGTGACAGGGAGACGAGCGTGCAGAGCAATCTGTCGAAACGGGTGAACGAGCTTCTCGTGCTCGCGGTGCTGGACGACGAACCGTCGCACGGCTACCAGATCGCGCTCCACGTCGAGGAGCGCACCGGAGGACGGTTCACCTTCCAGCACGGCACCCTCTATCCGATCCTGCATCGTCTCGAGAAGCAGGGGCGGGTGAAGGGGGAGTGGGAGTCGGGGGGACGCCGCCGCAAGCGGTACGGGATCACCGCGCAGGGCCGCGCGTCGCTCGACGAGGAGACCGCGAGGCTGCGAGACGAGGTCGGGGCCCTGTTCGCCCTGCTGGAGGAGTCCGACGATGCGGCCGCGTAGGGTCTCGGGGTCGGAGCCGGTCGACGCGACCCCGCCGCGCGAGGGGCGCGGTCTGGCGCGGGTCCTCCGGATCCACCCGCGTCGCCGCTTCGAGATCCTCGAGGAGATCAGCGCGGATGTCGACTCGCTCGAGGAGACGCTCGCGTCGCGCGGCGTGCCGCGCGGTCGGGCGCGCGCCGCCGCTCTCGAACGGCTTCTCCCCGACGACCGCGTCGCCCGCCAGCTCGAGGAGGGAGCCGTCCCGTACCGTCGGCTCGAGGCCCGGCTCGGGACGGCGCGGCTTCGCGCGGCCGAGCGGCTGGCGCTCGCCGCGATCGCCTCTCTCACGATCGTCGCTCTCCTGATCGGGCTGGTCCGACTCGATGCGTTTCGCACGGGCGGTGGGTTCGTATGGGCGCTGGCGGCCATCGTCGCCGCGATCGCGGCGAACACCGTGCGGCTCGCTTACGGGCTGTGGGTCCGTCAGGACGTGAGCGCCGCCGTGCGGCGCCGGGCGTGGCGGCTCCAGATGGGGCTGGTCCTCATCGCGATCTCCGTCGCGGGCACGGGTGTCGGAATCGCCGCGTGGACGGCGGCGGGGGCCCTCGCCGCAGAGCCGGATGTCGTGACCGGGTGGCGGCTGGTTCGCGAGGTGATGTCGCTCGCCTCGTTCGGGCTCGGCGCCGTCTCGCTGGGTCTCATCGGCTGGATCGCCCTGACCCCTTCACTCAGGTCGTACGACACGTTCGAGCGGCGTATCGCCGCCCTCTTCGCGCCACCGGGAACCCCGCGGCGCATCACCCTGCATCGATCCGCAACGGAGGAGTAGCCGTATGGGAAGCCTTCAGGAGTTCTTCGTCTCGATGGGGTTCATCCGCTATCCCCTCGTCATCATCGCGGTGTTCCTGCTCGTCGAGATCGTCCACGCGTCGGTGGCGGTGGCGCGCGCGAACGGCGAGTCGGTCGCGGCGGTCAGCGCACGCATCCACCCGGTGCTGGTGTGGGGTGTGCTCGGCGCCGTGATCGGGGTGAT
>JAWWCR010000110.1:0-16655 GCA_033720355.1 Gemmatimonadota bacterium | reverse complement strand
TCGGCGGCCGCGGCCGGTCCCGACACCGCGGCCGCCCCGACCCCCGCCACGCCGGACTCTCTCGGCACGCCGGAAGATTCGCTACCGCGGGGCGACAGCCTCGCCGTGCGGGCGACCCCGGAGCGTCCGCGCCCGCCCCCGCAGCGGCGAAACGTCGTGATCCTCGGGATCAACTCGAGCAACCTCGATTTCGACTTCTCGCGCGAGAACCAGTCGCCGCTGGTGACCGACACGTGGAGCCACCGGATCAACTCTGATCTGCTGCGCGGGCTGTCGCTCAACCTGACGCTCGATCTGTTCGAAGGTGGCGGGGAGGAGCGCGACTTCGCGCCCATCGTGTCGGCGTTGACCGGGAGCTTCACGTTCAGCTCGGCGCGGGGTCTGGGCGGGCTGTTCGGTCTCGGCGGCGGGAGCGATCGCCGCAGCGATGCGGCCGAGCGCCGGCTCGAGTCGGCGAGCTCGCGCTACCGTCTCCAGAGCTTTGAAGAGAACCCCGATCCGCTCGATCCGGGGCTGCGCGACGGCGGGCCGTGGACGCTCTCACTCACGTATTCGATGCAGCGGTTCCGCGAGAGCGAGGACCGCGAGGCGAGGAAGTCGCTGGGCGCGACCCTGTCGCTCGTGCCGACTCCGAACTGGCGGTTGTCGTGGCGCACGCAGTACGACCTGACGAACAAGCAGTTCGGCGAACACCTCGTCACCCTCGACCGCGACCTTCACCGCTGGATCGCGTCGTTCATCTTCTCGCGCGCCCCCAACGGCAACTTCATCTTCTCGATGAGCGTGAGCCTCCGTGACGCCCCCGATCTGAAGTTCGACTACGACCAACGAACCTTCGATCGCTAAAGGGTTTCCGACACTTCCGCCTCCTTTCCGGGGGGCCCGCCTCTTGCCCTTACTCGGGTCCGCTCGAGACAACCAGCCGTGTCCTGAAGTCGACGGGAAAAGGGACGCATGGCGAACATTCGCAGGTGGATCGCGGAGGCCAGGGACCTGGAGGACTCAGGTGACCTCCAGGGCGCTCTGTCGGTGTACCGCAAAGCCCTTGTAGCACAAGAGGAAACGTCGGGTTTCGCCGACCTGAGCCTCTATAATGGTCTCGGGGACCTCTACCTCCGCGCCGGTGACACGCCGAAGGCGATCGAAGCATACGAGAGTGCTGCATCGCAATGCGAGGAGCAGCAGCTCTACGCGAACGGGATTGCACTCTGCAAGAAGATTTTGCGCAACGCGCCCGACCACGTGCCTGCGTATCGCCGCGCGGGTCGGCTGTTGGCGCTGTCCGGCCTCGATGCCGAAGCGGCGGCGAACTTCCGGGAGTTTGCGGCGCGCGAGACGGCGGCCGGGCGTCCTCACGAGGCCCGGGAGGCGCTTCGCGAGATGGTCGAGCTGACCGCGGACGAGGAGGCGGCGGTGGACCTCGCCGACCAGCTCGTCGCGAGCGAGCGGGCGTCGGATGCCCTCGAGATGCTGCGCGCCGCGCGGGATCGCCGCGAGCGGCAGGGGCGCGATGTCGTCGTGCTTCTCCGAAAGATCCAGGAGCTGTCGTCGCTCGTCCGGACGGATGACGGGGAGGAGCGTCCGGCGGAGGCCTCCTCGCCGACGTCCGCGGAGCCCGCGCGGCCGCCGAGCGAGCGCTCGGAGCCCTCGTCCCGCGGCCGGTCGAGCGCCGACCGCGCGGCGTCCGACGCCTCTGGCGACCCCGGGGTGTCGGGAGAGGTCGACGCGTCGTCCGAGAACGCCGCGTTCGAGCCGTCGACCTCGCTCGATCACGCCGACCCCGGCGCGATCACTCGTGAGCTTCACAGGGTCCTCGCGGAGGCCCGGGGTGAGGACCGGTTCCGGTATGCGCTTCCGCTGGTCGAGCACCTGCTCGAGTTCCAGCCGGGACGCTTCGAGCTGCTGCACCGCAAGCTCGCCTACGCGTTCGCCCTGGGCGACGAGCAGGCGACGATCTCGGCGTACATGGCGCTCGGCGAGTGTCTCGACCGACACCTCGAGTCGTTCACGCTGCGCACCCTGTCCACCGCGACGCCGTCCGGCGCCGTGACGGCCGCGCTCAAGGTGGAGGCCTCGGGGGATGCACCGATACCCGAGTCGTGGGGCGGGTGATGGCGATGTCGAAGGTCAACCAGCTCAAGAACAAGGCGCGCCGCGAGGAGCAGCGCGAGAACTGGTCGAAAGCCATCGAGCTCTACACCCAGGCGCTCGATGCCAGCCGCAAGGAAGGCGAGGCGTTCGCCGACCTCTCGCTCTACAACCGCATCGGCGACATCTACCTGCGGATCGGCCAGAAGAACACGGCCGTTCGCTACTACGAGCAGGCCATCGAGCGCTACGCGGATCAGGATCTCCACACGAGCGCGATCGCGCTCTGCAACAAGGTGCTCCGCATCCATCCGGAGCGGTCGACTGTGTTCCTCCAGCTCGGACGCCTTCACCTGGCGACAAACCTGATCGCCGAGGCTCGCTCGCACTTCCACAGGTACGCCGAGTCGATGCGCGAGCGAGGGACCGACGTCGCGGCGTTCGAAGCCCTCGAGGAGCTGATCGCCGAGACGGGCGACTCCGCAACGGTCCATCTCTGGGCGACATGGCTCGTCGCGCACTCCGACAGGGACGAGGCGCTAGACCGCGTCGAGGATGTCGCCAGCAGCCTGGTCGCACACGGGATCGAGCCCGACCGCATCCGCGAGCAGGTCAGGACGGGCGAGGTCTCGGGGATCGAGGTGGACTCGCAGGTCGGCGCACAGCCGGATCCGCTCGCCGGCGCCTTTCTCACTGCGCCCGATGAGCACGACGCGTCCGGGGACGACGATGCTGCGGCCGAGGTCGAGACCCCTCGCGACGAGCCGGCAGACATGGATGACGAGGCGCTCCTCGATGCGTCCGACGAGACCCCCGAGGCTCCCGAAACGTACCAGGAGGCGGTAGGCGCCGCGGGCTCGCTGTCCGAGAAAGGTCACGGTTCCGGGCGTGGCTCGAAGCCGATCGAGGCCGATGGAGAGGACCTCCCGGCCGCAGCCGCGGCGTCGGAGCACCGGGAAGACGTGGGGATCGAGCAGGAGCCGGCGCTGCCTGAGCCGGAGCCGCTCCCGCTCGAGCTCGGCTCGGTCCAGTGGAGCGAGGAGGCCGAGGAGATGCTCTCCGAGCTCAATCGCGCGCTCGAGTCGTCGTGGGCCGCGAACGAGCCCGAAGGACAGGAGTCTCCCCGGTCCGCGCCCGACGAAGACGCTGCCGGGGAGACGGAGCTGGAGGTAGACGAGCACCCCTCCTCCTCCGGCGACGAGCCGCCCGAGGGCGAACCCCTCGAAGCTACCGATCCGGTGGCTTCGACGGATGAGGCCGTCGCCGCGGAGGCCGAGGCCCCCGAGCCCGTGGCGGCGCCGGCGGATCCGTCGGCCGTGGCGCGTGGTTACGACGCGGAGACGCGCGAGCCCGATTCGGATTCGCGTGCGGACGCCGCCGTCTCCGAGCGCCAGGCCGGGGAATGGGAGAGCGACGAGTCCGATTCGATCGCCGCGGACGCGGGATCCACGATCGGGAGGGTCTCCACCGAGCCGTCGGAGATCGAGATCGCGGCCGACGCCGCGCGCGAGCCCGTCGGGTTCGGCGCCGAGCCGCCGCTGGTCGAGGACGAGGTGCCCGAGCCGGCGGCGGAGGAGCCTTCCGAGCTGACCGTCGAGACCGCCGCGGACACCGCGGATGGGGGCTGGCGCGACCTGGAGGAATCCGCCGAGCGCGGGGAAGTAGCGGTCGACGCCGGGTTCCCGCCGGACACGGTCGTGCCGTCCGAGGACGAGGCCGAGCGCCAGGCGACGGCGGAAGACGGCTGGGAGGACGACGCGCGCGCGGCGATGGAGGAGGTCCTCGCGGCTCCTGATCCGGACCTGGAGGACGAGGACACGCTCGAGCCCGAGCCTCTCGTCCCCCTGGCGGCCGAGTCGCCGGTGGAGCCTGTCGTCGAGGTCGCGCACGAGCCGGATCCGGAGCAGGCCGACCAGACGACGATCACGGCGGACGTGGAGGGGACGCCGGAGGCCGCCGTCGAGCAAGACGACGATCTTCCGGTCGTACAGAGTCCATTCGCGCCCCGGGAGCTTCCCGACGCCCACGTCGCGGAGGCCGATATCGAGGCGCTCGAAGCCGAAACGATCGCCGTCGAGGGACCCCTCGGCGCCGATCCGGAGCCGGTGTCCGAGCAGGCGGTCGAGCCGGAGCCCGAGCAGGTCGCCGCGCAGTCCCCTGCGCCGGCGAGCGAGAGCGAGGATCCGGACGACCTCAGCGACATGGAGGCGCCGCTCGCCGAGCCGCGACTCACGGTCGAGGAGGATCCGGAGGACGCCTTCCGCGACTGGGTGCAGTCCGCGAGCACGGGGGTGCTGAAGCGCGCGCTGCCCGAGCTGGAGAACCGGAAGGAAACCGAGAAGGCGCTGCTGGTGATTCGGAAGCTGGCCCAGCTCGAGGATCACGGGGTCGACTTCAAGACCCGTCTCGTGGCCGAGCTCGAGCGTCTGGGCCGCAACGACCGGGCGGCGGAGGCGGCCGTCGCGCTCGGAACGGCCCTCGAGATCCTCGGGCGGCGCCGGGAGGCGCGTGCCGCCTACGAGCGAGCGCTCGGTCTGGAGCCGGGGATCGAGGACGCGGCCCGCGCGCTCGAACTGCTCGGAGATGTCGACGAGGAGGAGAAGACCGCCAGCCGGGAGGTCGATGTGCGACCAACCCCCTACATGCCCGATCACGTCAACGCGGGGGACACGCAAGCGGTGTTCGAACGGCCCGCCAGGCCGCCGACGAACGGACACGGGAACGGACACGGGAACGGCGATGGGCTCCGTCCGTACTCCGGTGTCGCGGGCGGGGCCGAGGCCTCGGCGGACTTCGAGCAGCTGCTGTCGGAGTTCCGGGCCGAGCTGACCCACAAGCCGAGCCAGGGCGGCTCGTCGTCGCGCACCGAGCTCGGCGCCAGCCTCAAGGAGATGGGCCGTCTGGACGACGCGATCCGCGAGTTGCAGGCGGCGGTACGCGAGCCGTCGCCCCCGCCGATGGCGTTCGAGCTTCTCGGCGAGGCCTTCCTGGAGAAGGGGCAGGGGAGGATCGCGGTTCGTCTCCTCGAGAAGGCGCTCGGCCAGCTCGGGAACACCGACCGCGAGCTGCTGGGTGTCCTGTATCAGCTCGGCGTGGCCTACGAGTCGCTCACGGACGTGAACAAGGCGCTGCTGTGCTACGAGCGCATCTTCAGCGTCGATATAGACTACAAGGACATCCAGGAACGGATCATGGCCTGTTCGGTCTGATCCTTCGCGGCTCTTTCGGCGCCCGCGAGTGCGTGACGCGGCTTTGACAACGGGCCGATACGGGCCAAAATTCTCCGGCGCAGCTGGGTCTCGCCGCCGGGAGAATCCGTGCTTCCTGCCACCTCCGTTCGACTCGACGACATCCGTCGCCCCGTAGGGGATCGCCTCACCGAGGTTGAGCGCACCCTGATCGGGATGATTCCATCCGGCTTCGAGTCGATGGACGACGTGGCGGAGTACCTGTTCGCGAGGAGCGGCAAGCTCTTCCGGCCCACGCTGGTCCTGCTGAGCGATGCGCTGGGCGGGGATGGGTCGGTGAACGCGGTCAGGCTCGCGGCGATCGTCGAGCTCCTGCACGTGGCCACGCTCGTTCACGACGATGCGGTCGATCACTCGGCCCGCCGCCGCGGGATGCCGACGGTGAACGACCGGTGGACACACCAGGTGGCGATCATCGCCGGCGACTATCTGTACTCGAGGGCGGTGATCGAGATCACGGCGCTGGGGGAGCTCGAGCCGATCGCGATTCTCGCGAACACGGCGAACCAGATGACGATCGGCGAGATGCGCCAGCTCGTCCTTCACGACGGGCTGGACTTCACCCGGGCCGACTACGATCGTCTATGCGAATGCAAGACGGCCTCGCTCATCTCGGCCGCATGCGAGCTGGGAGCCATGTCGGGAGCGCCGGAGCACCGCGATGCCCTGCGCGCCTACGGCTACCACCTGGGGATGGCGTTCCAGATGGTGGACGATCTGCTCGACTACGCGTCGCCCGAAGAGGTGACGGGGAAGCCGGGCGGTCAGGATCTGCGCGAGCACAAGGTGACCCTGCCGCTGATCGCCGCTCTGGAGCGGATGGACGAAGCCGGGCGCGAGGACGTCGAGCGGCTGTTCGCCGACCCCGACCCGGACGACGACGCCGTCACCCGGGTCGTCGATCTGGTCGCCCGGTTCGGCGGTCTCGAGGAAGCCCGGGCCGAGGCGCGGGAAGAGGCCGACCGGGCGCGCGCCCGGCTCGACGGGTTGCCGGACGGTGAGCCGGCCGCGGCCCTGCGTCTCGCCGTAGACTACGTGGTGGACAGGGTAAGGTAATGGATCGAAGAGGGGAGGGGGCGGGTGGTCGCTGACCTGGGACGCAGGCCGGAACGCTCTCCGCGCAGGACGCTTCTCGTCATCGCCGGAGGGTTCGTGCTCGGGGCGCTCCTGACGGAGCTGATGGCCGTCACGCTGCCGGCCTCGGCGGCTCGTCAGTTCTTCATCACGACGGTGGCTGCGTCGTTGGGGCCCTTGAGCGTAGATTTGAACGTGATCGCGCTGACGATCGGTCCGCTGATCCTGAGGGCGAACTTTCTCAGCATCGTCGGGATATTACTCGTCGCCTGGTTCGCCAGGTCGCTTCTGTAGACGGAGGAGCCTCCGATGTTCGGTTTGAGTCCGTGGGAATTGCTGATCGTGTTCATGGCGATTCTCCTGCTGTTCGGGGCGCGCCGCCTGCCGGAGATCGGGAGCTCGCTCGGCAAGGGGATCCGCGAGTTCAAGGACTCGATCAAGGATGTCGAGGGCGAAGTCCGGCGGGAGATCACCGGAGGGCCCGAGTCGACGCAGTCCGCCGCGCCGCAGGAGAAGGAGCCCGCGCGGCCCGCTCAGCCCGCGAGCCCCGGCTCGGAGGGCTGACGCCCGCGCGACCGGTCAGAACCCGGTCGCTTCCTCCAGGTTCTGCCGCAGGATCTCGCGGTGGTCCTCCACCGCGGCGCTCTCCCGCAGGGCGAGCAGCCACTTCTGCACGTATTCCTGCGTGCGCTCGGCCACGAGCTGCTGCATCAACGCGTCCTCGACGGCCTCGAACGCCTCGCGGGTTGCCTCGGTCCGGTCCACGACCTCGATGATCGCGACCGCGTCGCCGGCGTCCACCACGTCGGAGATGCCTCCGATGGGGAGCCCGAAGGCCGCTCCGATCGCCTGCGTGCCCTGGCCGAGACCGGGCACGAAGTCGCCGCGCCGGAACGGCTCGGCCTCGGTGACGGTCCATCCGAAGCGACCCGCCGCCTCGTCGAGCGTCGTTCCCGACGCGACCGCCTCGGTAACGCCCGACGCCAGCTCGGCGGCGGCCGCCTTCGTCTTCTCGGCGAGGAGGATCCGGCGGATGTTCGGCGCCACGTCCTCGAGCGCCGCGATACCGGCGGGCTGTCGGCCGAGCAGCTCGAAGACGTGGAACCCGCTCGGGCTCTCGAAGAACTGCGACAGCTCGCCGATCTCGGTCAGCGGGTCGAACGCCCAGTCGGGGGCCACGCCGAGCGCCCCGGCGCCCGGGATGAAGTCCGCGTTGTCGGACAGCGTGACGTCCGTCCGGATCGGGATCCCGAGCGAGTCGGCCGCCGTCACCAGGTCGGTGCGGAGCGCGATGTCCTCGAGGTCGTCCATGAGCTGGAAGACGCGGTCCTCCGTCTCACGCGAGATCTCGATGGGTACGTAGATCTGACGCATGTGGATCGAGTCGCTCCAGCGCTCGTCCACCCGCAGGATGTGGAGCCCGAACGCCGTCTCGACCGGGTCGGAGACAGCGCCGATCGAGAGCTCTTCCGCCGCGCTCGCGAGCGTCGGGTCGATCACGCTCAGTGCGCGTCGGCCCATGTCGCCACCGTTCGCGGCGGTGATGGAGTCCGCCGATTCGGCCATCGCCACCTCGACGAAGTCCTCGCCGTCGGCGATCCGCTGACGCAACTCGGCCGCCCTCATCCGGGCCGCGAGCGTGTCCTCGGGCGCCGCGCGCAGCGGGATGGAGACCATGTTCGCCCGTGCGGTCGCGGGCACCTCGAAGTCGTCGCGGTTGGCGTTGTAGTAGGCGCGAACCTCCGCTTCGAGGACCGAGACGGATGAATCGGCCACGGCCGTTGCCGGGTCCACGCGGACGAAGCGCGCGACGGCCCTCTCGTTGGTGTCGCGGAAGAAGCGCCACGCCTCCTCGCGCGAAACGTAGATGCTGCCCTGGACGAGCGCTTCGAGCTTCGCCCGAGGCAGGATCGTACGGTAGTACTGCTCGATCTGGAGGAGCTGGTTCTCATCGGTCGACGGGTCGGTGAAGAACCGGCGGTACTTCTCGATATCGAACTGGCCGTCGGTCTGGAAGGCCGGGTGCGTGTACATTTCCGGGGGCGGCTGGTTGAGGAACGCCTGCCGGATCTCGGTGTCGGTCACGACGATCCCGAGCCGGTCGAGCTCGCTCTGGAGGAGGACGAGGCTCACGAGGCCCTCCCACGCCTGGTCGGTCACGACCCGGATCTCCTCCTCGGTGAGCCCGCGCTGGGCGTTCCGGGCCATGGAGAGTCGGTTCTCCAGATAGCCGCTCCACGCGGAATACCGGATCGGCGTGCCGGCCACCTCGCCGACGACGGGGTTGACCTCGCCGCCGATGTTGCCGCCCCGCATGTCGTTGATGCCTTCGAACACAAGCCACCCGACGAAGGCCACCGCCAGAACGAGCATCACGTACTTCGCGCTGTCGCGCATCTTCCGCATGAACATGGGACTTCGAACCGGCTCCTGATCGACGGGGCCCCGCGTGACCCCCGGAAACACCAAACGGCCGTTTCCGGCCGTCAGAACCACCTGCATCTCGGCATGGAAACGTACGCTCGGGCGAAAGCGCGAGCAACGCGGCTCTGCGGTCGCGCAGGGCCTCGACCGACCCGGCGCGGCCTCCGCGTTCTCGTTGACAGTAAAAAAATGTCGCCGGTAAGTTCCCGCGTGAACGCCCCCGTCGATGTGTCCGACCGGATCGCGAGCCTCAGCGAGCGACGCGCGCGCAACCCGCGCACGCACACGTTTGCGGAGCTCGCCGAGCTGTACCGCCAGACCGGCGAGCTCGAGCGCGCCCTCGAGGTGATCGAGGACGGGCTGCGGCATCATCCCCACTTCCTCAACGCGCGGCTCGTGTACGCGCGCCTCCTGCGCGACCTCGGGAGGCAGGACGACGCGGCGAGCGCCTTCGAGCTCGTGCTCGACATCGACTCGCAGAACGCCATCGCGCACACCGCGCTCGCGGAACTCGGACACGGGACCGCGGATATCACGTCAGCGCGCGAGGATGCCGACCGTGACGCGCCGGTGCCCGCCTCGCAGTGGCTCGCGCGGCTGGATGCGGACTTCCGAAACGGCGCGGAAGAGACGGACAACGATGAGGAGCCGGGCCCGGACATCGTGGACGAGCCAGACGACAGCTCCGCCGACGAATCGACGTCGGAGGCCGAGGAGCGACCCGAGCGCGGGGGTTCTCGCGACCTCGAGACGGCGACGCTCGCCGGACTGTACGTGAGCCAGGGGCTGGTCGAGCAGGCCATCGGGATCTACGAGCGGCTGCTCGCCCGGGATCCCTACAACGCGAGGCTCGCCGACGCGCTCGATCGGGCGCGCAGCCGGGGGAAGACCCCGGTGCCCGCCGCGCGTCCGGCACGTCCGCCCCACCCGGAACCGATCGGGGAACAGGCGCCTCGGCGCGCTCCGGCTGCGTCCCCCGCGCCGGGTCCGACCGTGCCCCGGGCCGGCGAGTTTCTCGAGGCGCTGCTGGAGGGCCGGTCGACCGTCGAGCCCGACGGGGACGATCCGGTCGACTGGCCCGACTGGCTGCGCGAGGTCGGACCGGCATGACCGTGACCGTCGGGGTCGTGAACGGCCCGAACCTGAACCTCCTGGGCACACGCGAGCCCGAGCACTACGGGACGGCGACCCTCGCGGACATCGAGCGGCGTCTGTCCGCGGAGGCCGCGCGACGGGGCGCCGCGCTGGAGTTCTTCCAGTCGAACGACGAGGGGACCATCGTCGACCGGGTGCAGGCGCTCGCGCCGTCCGTGGACGGGTGGGTCGTGAACGCCGCGGCGCTGACGCACACGAGCGTCGTGCTGCGGGACGCCCTCCAGGCTTCCGCGAAGCCGTTCGTCGAGGTGCACCTGTCGAACGTGTACGCTCGCGAGCCCTTCCGGCACAGGTCGCTGCTCGCGGACCTCGCGATCGGTGTGGTCGCGGGGTTCAGGGCGTCGAGCTACGTATTCGGTCTCCACGCCCTTCTCGACTACCTGGAGTCGCGGTCCGAAACGTGATGTCCGGATCGGCCGCATGACGGCTCCGGCCAGCGAGATGCGGGCCCGGCTCGAGTCGCTGGACGACTCGCTGTCGGGCGTGGATGTCGACGCGTGCATCGTCACCCATGGACCGTCCGTCCGCTATCTGACAGGGTTCACCGGGTCCTCGGGGTTCGCCTTCCACCGGTGCGGCGCCGGGACGACCCTCATCACGGACTTCCGGTACGAGGAGCAGGCGGCGCTGGAGACGCCCGCCCACGTGTCGGTCCACATCTCCCGAGAGGGCTGGATCGCCGCGCTGGGCGACATCTGCGAAGGGATGCCCGCACTGCGCGTCGCCTTCGAGCCCGAGCATCTCACGGTCCTCGAGCGCGACCGGCTCGCCGAGACGCTCGAGCGCTTCCGGTTCCAGGGCGAGAAGGGGCTCGTGGGGGAGCTGAGGGCCGTGAAGAGCGCAGGCGAGATCGCGTCGATTCGGAAGGCGGCGGGCGTCGCGCGCTCGGCGCTGGAGGCGTTGCTCGCATCGGTGGACTGGCGGGCGGGCGTCGCCGAGATCGAGGTGGCCGTCGCCCTCGAGAGCCAGCTCCGACGCGCGGGGTCGGAGGGCCCGCCATTCGAGGTCATAGTGGCGAGCGGCGACCGCACCTCGCTCCCGCACGCGAGACCGGGCGACCGGCGGATCGCGGAGGGCGGCCTCCTTCTCATCGACTTCGGGGCCACCGTCGACGGGTATTGCTGCGACATCACGCGGACGTTCTCCATCGGCGACCCGGCCGACTGGCAGGTCGAGGTGCACGCCCGCGTCCTCGAGGCGCAGGAGGCGGCGCTGGCCGCCGTGGAGCCGGGCGTGCTGGCCGCGGATGTGGACGGGGCGGCGCGCGACGCGCTGGCCTCGCACGACCTCGTCGAGTACTTCGGCCACAGCACGGGCCACGGGATCGGTCTCGAGATCCACGAAGACCCGCGGGTCTCGGCTCGATCGACGGACGTGCTCGAGCCCGGCAACGTGGTAACGATCGAACCGGGGGTGTATCTTCCCGGCCGTGGTGGGGTCCGGATCGAAGACGACGTCGCGGTCACGGAGACCGGATCCGACGTCCTCACCTCCGTTTCCCGCGACCTGATCCGGCTCTAGCCGGGAGCCCGGTCGCGTCAAGGACATCACGGGGTCACATGGCGGATACATCGGATTTCAGAAACGGGATGGTCATCGAGATCGATGACACCCTCTACCAGATCACGTACTTCCAGCACGTAAAGCCCGGCAAGGGCGGGGCGTTCGTCCGAACGAAGCTCAAGGACGTCATGGCCGGCGGGATCAAGGACAAGACGTTCCGGGCCGGCGAGAAGGTCACGGAAGTGCGACTCGAGCGACGGCCGATCCAGTACAGCTACACGGATGGCGACCTCTACTACTTCATGAACATGGAGACGTTCGAGTTGATCCCGATCGCCGGCGAGTCGATCGGCGACGACCAGCTCAAATACCTCCAGGAGAACATGGAGTGCGAGGGACTCCAGCGGGACGGGAAGGTCCTCGCCGTCGAGTTGCCGCAGTTCGTGGAGCTCCAGATCGTCGAGACCGATCCGGGGGTCCGGGGCGATACCGCCTCGGGCGGGACGAAGCCCGCAACGCTCGCGACCGGCGCCGTCGTGCAGGTGCCGCTGTTCATCGAGGTGGGCGAGATGATCCGGGTCGACCGGACCGAGGACAAGTACATCACGCGGGTGACTTGATGAACATGGAGTGGCTGAAGCGGCTCATCCGGCTCGTGGAGGAGTCCGACATCGACTCGCTCGAGGTCGAGCGTCTTACCACGCGGGTGCGTATACGGAAGACGCCGACCGGGGGCGCGACGGTGGCGCACGTGGCGCCCGCTCCCGCCGCCGCGCCCGCGCCCGCGATGCCTGCCGCCCCCGGTGCGGCCGCGCCCGTGGCGGAGGATGCGGCCGCGGTCCCCGACGGCCTGCACGACGTCCAATCGCCGATGGTCGGGACCTTCTACCGCTCGCCATCCCCCGAGTCCGACCCCTTCGTGTCGGTCGGAGACGCGGTCGAGCCCGGCCAGACCCTCTGCATCCTCGAGGCCATGAAGCTCATGAACGAGCTCAAGGCCGAGATCGGCGGGACGATCCGCGAGATCGCGGTCGAGAACGCCGAGCCGGTGGAGTTCGGGCAGGTGCTGTTCCGAATCGAGCCCAGCTGACGGATCGCCCGGCCGTGTTTCGAAAGATCCTGATCGCCAACCGGGGCGAGATCGCCTTGCGGGTGCTCCGCGCCTGCCGGGCGCTCGACATCCGCACGGTGGCCGTCTACTCGGAGGCCGATCGCGACTCGCTGCACGTCCGGTTCTCCGACGAGGACATCTGTATCGGACCGCCACCCGGCAGCGAGAGCTACCTGAATATCCCCCGAATCCTCGCCGCGGCGGAGATCACCGGAGCGGACGCGATCCACCCGGGCTACGGCTTCCTGGCCGAGAACCCCGAGTTCGCCGAGATCTGCGAGCGAAGCGGTCTCGTCTTCATCGGGCCGACGGCCGAGCAGATCCGCACGATGGGAGACAAGGCGCGTGCGCGCGCGGCGATGATCGAGGCCGGCGTGCCCGTGGTGCCCGGCTCGGGCGGGATCGTCGAGGATCCCGCCGAGGCCCTCGCGCAGGCGCGCGAGATCGGTTTCCCGGTGATGATCAAGGCGTCGGCGGGCGGCGGGGGAAAGGGGATGCGCCCGGCGTTCAGCGAGAAGGAGTTCATCGAGCAGTTCCCGATCGCCCGGAACGAAGCACGGACGAACTTCTCGAGCGATGAGGTCTACCTCGAGAAGCTCGTCGAGAACCCGCGGCACGTCGAGATCCAGATCCTCGGCGACCGGCACGGCAACCTCGTGCACCTCGGCGAGCGCGATTGCTCGGTGCAGCGGCGACACCAGAAGCTCATCGAGGAAGCGCCGAGCCCGGCCGTCACCCCCGAGCTGCGCGAACGTATGGGCGAGGCGGCCGTGCGCGGCGCCCGCGCGATCGACTATCACGGGGCCGGCACGGTCGAGTTCCTGCTCGCGGCCGACGGGCAGTTCTACTTCATGGAGATGAACACCCGGATCCAGGTCGAGCACCCGGTCACCGAGATGGTGACGAACACCGACCTCGTCCGCGAGCAGATCCGCGTCGCGGCCGGCGAGAAGCTGCGCTGGGAGGATCCGCCCGCGATGTGGGGACACGCGATCGAATGCCGCATCAACGCCGAGGATCCGGCGCACGGGTTCCGGCCGTCGCCGGGCCAGATCACCACGTTCCACGCGCCGGGCGGTCCCGGGGTACGGGTGGACACGCACGTGTACGATGGGTACGTGGTCCCGCCCTTCTACGACTCGCTGATCGCCAAGCTCATCGTCCACGGGAAGACTCGCGACGAGGCCCGACTGCGCGCCTACCACGCACTCGAGGAGTTCGTCATCGAGGGTGTCCGCACGACGATCCCCTTCCTCCGGCAGGCGCTCGTGCACCCCGACTTCGCGTCGGGCGAGGTCGACACCTCCTTCGTCCCACGGTTTCTCGCGGGCGCGTGACCGGGCCGTCGGCAGGCGGGCCACTCGACATCGATGTGGCGTGGCTGTCCACCGAGCCGGACGGGCCGCCCGGTCGGGGAAGCACCGTCGTCGTGATCGACGCGATCCGCGCGACCACGAGCATCGCGACAGCGCTCTCGGCCGGTGCCGCGCGTGTGATCCCCGTCGCCGACGTCGATGAGGCGCGACGGATCGCCGCCGACGAGGGCGCGCTACTTTGCGGCGAGCGCGGCGGGCTCCCCCCGGAGGGGTTCGATCTCGGTAATTCGCCGGGCGCCTACACACCCGGGCGAGTCGCCGGCCGCACGCTGGTCTTCACGACGTCGAACGGCACGGCCGCGATGCGACGGGCGCTGTCGCGCGGCCCCTCGATGCTGCTCCTCGCCAGCTTCAGGAACCTCGCCGCGGTCGCTTCGGCGACGCTCGCGGCCCGGCGTTTCGCCGATGGGGGGCAGGGGGTCACGGTCGTGTGCTCGGGCCGCGCCGGACGCGTCAGCATGGACGACGCGTGGTGCGCGGGCCATCTTGTGGCGAGGCTCGTCGATACGGTCGGCGCCGCCGGCCTCACCGACGGAGCGCGCGCGGCGCTCGAGCTGACGCGGCGTCTCGGGGATCCGACTCCGGCCGGGCTGCGCGAGACGTGGGCCGGGCGGGCCCTCGCGGCGGTCGGTCTCGAGGGCGACCTCGAGGTCTGCGCGCTGGTGGATGATCTGGACGTGGCGCCCATCTGGGTCGCCGGAGCGTTCGTGACGGGTGTGGAGGAGGATGGGTGATGCTCGGTGAACGGCAGCGAAACGAGGCGCTCGGGGTCGGTCTGATCGTGCTCGGGCTCCTCGTCGGTCTCTCGCTCGTGTCCCCCGCCCTCACGGGGGGAGACGGCAACTGGATCGGTCCGGCGGGCGCGCTCATCCACCGTGGCCTGACACCCGTATTCGGACCGCTCGTGGCGCTCCTGGCGGTGCCGGCGCTCATCTGGGGCATCCACCTTCTCGGCGTCGGCGAGCGCGGTCTCGTCTTCCGCTGGTCGCTTCTCCCCGCCGGTCTCGTCCTGGTCGTCCCGACGTTCCTGTGGATCCTCGGCTCCACCGACGAGTCGACGGTCTCGGGCGTGGGCTGGCTCGGGTCGACCCTCGGCGGTGCGCTCGAGGCCGCCTTCGGCCGCGTCGGCGGGTTCCTGATCGCCGCGGCGCTCCTGGTGGTCACGCTGGTGCTGACGCTCGGCTGGTCGTTCGCGAAGGCTCTCGTGGGTGGTGGGCGGGCCGCGCGCCGCGGGCTCGCGGTCGGCGCCGATGGCGCGCGCTCGGTGGGCAAGGCGCTCGCCGAGCTCTACCGGTCTCCCGAGCCCGCGACCGGCACCGCGGACGCCCCGTCGGCGCTCGAGCCGCCCGATGTCGAGCCGGAGCCCGACCCCGTCGAGGCGGAGCGAGCCCCCGACGAGCCGACGCGGAAGCGCAACGGTCGGAAGAGGAAGACCGAGACGCCCGAGCCCGAGGCGCCCGTGCTCGCCGAGCACGGCGACCTCGATCAGACGGATCTGCCTCCGATCGAGCTGCTCGACGAGGGAGAGCCCGGCGGGGGCGGTCTCGGGACGCGCGAGCTCCGCGAGCTGGGCGATGTGCTCATCCAGAAGCTCGCGACCTTCCGGATCGACGGGGAGATCGGCGGGTGGACGACGGGGCCCGCGGTCACCCAGTTCGAGGTGGTGCCGGCGGAGGGCGTGAAGGTCAACCAGATCAGCTCGCGCGCCGACGACCTCGCGCTCGCCCTCGGCGGGAGGGCCGTGCGCATCGTCGCCCCGATCCCCGGGAAGGGGGCCGTGGGGGTCGAGGTCCCGAACCCGGAATCGGAGATCGTTCGGCTGCGCGAGGTGCTCGAGGCGCCGGACTTCCGCCGCACCCGTGCGGGACTCCCGCTCGCGCTCGGCCGCGATCTCTCAGGTCGCCCGTATCTGTCGGACCTCACGAAGATGCCGCACCTCCTGATCGCCGGGCAGACCGGATCGGGAAAATCGGTGTGCATGAACACGATCATCACCAGCCTCGTCTACCGGTACACGCCCGAACAGCTCCGGCTCCTGATGGTCGACCCGAAGATGGTCGAGCTGTCGGTCTACAAGGACCTCCCGCACCTGCGCCACCCGGTGATCACCGACAACGACGAGGCGGCGTCGGTCCTCAAGTGGGCGCAGTTCGAGATGAAGCGGCGGTTCGGTCTGCTGTCGGCGAACCAGTGTCGCAACCTCACCGAGTTCAACAACCGGCTCGCGAAGGGGCGCGAGGTGGTGAAACCGTCGCGCGGGCCGGGCGACGAGGGGAGTCCCTACGAGGACGGACCGCTGCCGTACGTCGTCCTGCTGATCGACGAGCTGGCCGATCTGATGATGACCGTCCAGGCCGAGGTCGAGACGCCGCTCGCCATGATCGCCCAGAAGGCGCGGGCCGTCGGTCTGCACCTCGTGATCGCGACCCAGCGCCCTTCGGTCAACGTGCTCACGGGGCTCATCAAGGCGAACGTGCCGAGCCGGATCGCCTTTCGGGTGGCGTCGAAGATCGACAGCCGGACGATCCTCGACCAGAACGGGGCCGAGTCGCTGCTCGGGATGGGAGACATGCTCTTCCTGCCTCCGGGCAAGTCCGACCCGGTGCGGATCCAGGGGGCCTACGTCTCGTCGGACGAGACCGAGCGCATCCTCGACTGGTACCGCGAGCAGGCCGC
>JAWWCR010000109.1:0-16667 GCA_033720355.1 Gemmatimonadota bacterium | reverse complement strand
CACCAGCGTGACGATGCCACGGCCGAGAACGACTTCCTGCGACGGGAGGCTCTGCCCGACGAGCTTTACGAAGAGGCTCATCAGGCTGAAGAAGAAGGCCGAGCCGACCATGAAGCGGATGCCCCGCCCGTGGTCGGTCGCCGGGCCCGACGCCGAAGCGTTACGCGCCGTCAGCGAGATGTGTCGCGGCCCCGGCGGCGCGAGACGCCGCCACCGGCGCTACGCGGCGATGCCGTGCCTCGCCGCATGCGTCATCGCGTCGACGAACCGATCGAGCTCCTCGATCGTCGTGTACACGGAGGGGGAGACCCGGAGACCGGTGAACTCGTCGTGGTTGATCGCGACCGTGAAGATCTTGTGCTCGCGCCACAGCCAGTTGCGGAGCTCGCTCGTGTCGAGATCGGTGATCTGCACGTTCGCGATCCCCGCGGCGAATCCCGGCTCGAGGCTCGTGTTCAGACGCACGTTGTCCAGCTCGAGCAGCTGCCTCGCCCAGTAATCCCGCAGGTAGACGAGACGCGCCTCCTTCCGGGCGCCTCCGATCAGCTGGTGGAAGGTCAGCGCCTCGCCGATCGCCAGGAAGTTGGCCTCGGGGTGGGTGCCGATCTCTTCGAACTTCCGGATGTCCTCGTCACGCGTCTCGGCGGCGGCCATCAGGGGCCAGATCCCCGGGATCAGATCGCGCCGGACGTACAGGAGCCCGTTGCCGATCGGCGTGTGCAGCCATTTGTGGAGGCTCGTCGAGTAGTTGTCGCACTCGAGCTCGGCGATGGTGAAATCGAAGTGCGCGAGCGCGTGCGCCCCGTCGATGATCACCGGGATGTCGCGTTCGCGCGCCATCGCGACGACGTCCCTCACGGGGAGTATCTGGCCCGTGATGTTGATCATGTGGCACATCAGGATGAGGCGCGTCCGGTCCGTGATGCCGGCTTCGAAGCGCCGCACGACCTCCGCATCGTCCTCGGCCGGGATCGGGATGCGAATCTGCTTCATCACGATCCCTTCGCGGCGTTCGCGCTGGTTGAAGGTCGTGACCATCCGGCCGTAGTCCTGCGTCGTCGTCAGCACCTCGTCGCCGCGCTCGAGGTCATGCCCGAACTGGAGGATCTGGAGGCTCTCCGACGCATTGCGCGTGATCGCGACTTCTTCCGGGTCGACGCCCCACTGGCGCGCCAGACGCGCGCGGACCCCCTCGCGCTGCGGCTCGAGGATCTGCCAGCCGTTGTAGACGGGAAGCTGGTTCGCGAAGTCGAGATCCCTCTTCATGGCCTCGAGAACGTGCGCCGGTGTCGGGCTGACGCCCCCGTTGTTGAGGTTCACCAGCGAGCGGTCGGTCGTGAACGCCTGCTGGATCTCGAGCCAGAACTCCTCGTCCCGAGCGACCTCCTGTGGCGATCCGGGCGTCTCCGACATCTCCCGAGCGGCGGCCACGGCCCGGCTCCACCTGATGGGGACGGCCGTCAGGACTCCGGCGGTCGCCGCGGGGGCGGCAAGGGTTCGGAGGAATCGACGACGGCTGGGCATGTTGGCCTCCGCGCTACGCAACGGGATCACGATCGGCTACTATCGCAAATAGATCCCGCGACGAAGAAACGGCAAGGGGCGGCGACGCCGCGCCCCGTCGCGGCGTCCGTCACCGGGAGGTGGATATGCTGACACGACGTGCGGGCTGGCGGGGCGCCATCACAGGATTCGCCGTGTCGACGGGTCTGGCATGCAGCGACCAGGTCGAGCCGGTCGTCACGCTGCCCCCGTCGGGCCCGGTGGAGCGGGCCGAGCTCGTGGGCGAGTACGTGGCGATCGTGTTCAACTCCGTCCTCGCCGGCGAGACGACGGATCTGCTGGTCCAGGGGGCGTCGTTCGATCTGACGCTCGAGGGCAGCGCGCAGTACTCGGGTCGGGTGATGGCCCCGGGGCTGGGCGATGGCGGGGCCGATGTCGAGGACATGCTCGGGGGGGCGTGGACGTACGACATCGTGACCCGAAGACTCCTCTTCCCGGGGGCAGGCTCCTCCTTCCTCGGCCGCGCCTTCATCCCTGAGCGGTCCGAGGATCTGGAGACGCTCTACCTCTCGACGTCGATCCCGGGCGGCATGAACGAGCCGACCACGGTGGTGGTGCTCAAGCGGCAGTGAGCCGCGGACGACCCGAACGCGCGGAGGCACACGAACCGATGAGCTCCAGACGCAGATTCCTGAAACGTGTGGCCGCCGGCTCGGTGGCGGCGGCGGGGTGCCCGTCGCTGCTGACCGCGGCCGAACGCGCCGCGGTCGATACGGTCCCGCTACGGAGGCCGCGCGGAGCCGAGCGTCCGCTCGAACGGCCCGGCAGGGTCGCGCCGAGCGACCGGGTCGGCCTCGCGGTGATCGGGGCCGGCGGCATGGGGATGGCCGACGTCGGAACGGCGCTCCGTATTCCCGGTGTGGAGCTCGTCGCGGCGTGCGACGTCTACGACGGCCGTCTGTCCGCCGCCCGCGAACGCTACGGCGAGGGCCTCTTCACGACGCGCGACTACCGGGAGGTGCTGGCGCGCGACGACATCGACGCGGTGATCGTCGCGACGCCCGACCACTGGCACCAGCGGATCTCGATCGACGCGCTGCGGGCCGGCAAGGCGGTGTACTGCGAGAAGCCCATGGTGCACCGGATCGAACAGGGCGCCGATCTCGTCGCGGCGCAGCGCGAGACCGGGCGCATCTTCCAGGTCGGCAGCCAGGGGATGAGCTCGCTCGGCAACGAGAAGGCGCGCGAGCTCTTCGAGCAAGGCGCGATCGGCGCGCTCAACTATGCAGAGGGCTTCTGGGCCCGCAACGACCCGATCGGGGCCTGGCAGTATCCGATCCCCGAGGACGCCTCCGAGGAGACGGTCGATTGGGAGCGCTTCCTCGGCGACGCGCCGGAGCGTCCCTTCGATCCGCTCCGCATCTTCCGGTGGCGGAACTACCGCGACTACGGGACCGGCGTGTCCGGCGACCTCTTCGTCCACCTCTTTTCGAGCCTCCACTTCGTCGTGAGCTCGACCGGTCCGACGAGGGTGCAGGCCACGGGCGGGCTCCGGTACTGGGAGGACGGACGCGAGGTGCCCGACGTCCTGCTCGGGATGTTCGATTACCCCGAGACGGCCGCCCACCCGGGGTTCAACCTGTCGCTCAGGGTGAACTTCGTGGACGGCACCTCGGGGAGCACCTTCCTGCGGCTCGTCGGGAGCGAGGGGGCGATGGACGTGACATGGACGGAGGTGGTCCTCCGACGGAACATCGCGGTCGACCCCATGGACGCCTTCTCGCTGGAGAAGATGGCCGAGGCCGCGGCGAGCGGCGACGCGCTGCCGGCCCGCAGTCGGATGTTGCCACCCGCCGAGACCCGGTACGTCGTCGAGGACGGGTACCGCGGGGCGCACGTCGACCACTTCGTCAACTTCTTCGACGGAGTACGCGAAGGGACGGCGGTGACCGAGGATGCCGTGTTCGGTCTGCGAGCAGCGGCCCCGGCGCTGGCCTGCAACGACAGCTACTTCGGTGACCGCATCGTGCGCTGGAACCCCGACGAGATGAGGCTGACGTGATCCGATCGATCGAGGACGCGGCGGATCGGCCATACCCCCGTGTACGCGTGAGCGCGGTCATCTCCCTCACCGGCGCGCTCGCGGTCTGCGCGTGTGCGCCCGCGGGCGAGATGGACGGCGGCGCCGATCCTGCCGGCGAGGCGGAGGCGGCATCCACGCCACCCGCGACCCGGTCGAGCGGCGAGCGGACACCGAACACGCTCACGCTCGAGGAGCTCGGCGAGGGGTGGCGGCTGCTGTTCGACGGCCGCTCGACCGACGGTTGGCGCGCGTACAACGGCGAGGCCTTCCCCGACACCGGGTGGGCCGTGGTGGACGGGATGCTCGTGGTCGGGGCGACCGCGACCGATCCGGACGTCCCGATCGGAGGCGATATCGTCACTGACGAGGAGTTCGGTGACTTCGACCTCAGGTTCGACTTCAGGCTGTCACCGGTGGCGAACAGCGGCGTGCTGTACCGGGTGATCGAGCAGCCGGGCGCCGAGATCTGGCACAACGCGCCCGAGTACCAGGTGCTCGACGATCAGGCGTACATCGAGATGGGCACCATGGACATGAACACCCATCTCACGGGGGACAACTACGACCTGCACGCCTCCGGCGAGAAGGTCCTGCGGCCCGTGGGCGAGTGGAACGAGGGGCGGATCGTCGTCAGGGGGAACCACGTCGAGCACTGGCTCAACGGCCGCATGACGGTGGAGTACGACCTGCTCTCGCCGGCCTGGGAGGAGCTGGTCGCCGCGAGCAAGTTCGCCCCCTATCCCGAGTACGGACGCGCCCCCCGCGGACCGATCGGGCTCCAGGACCACGGTCGCCTCGTCTGGTACCGCAATATCAGGATCAACACCGAACCCGAAGCCCTCGCCGACGCGAGCGGAACGATCGAGCTGTTCGACGGCGAGTCTCTCGACGGCTGGCGGGTGCACGGCACCGAGCGGTGGTATGTCGAGGACGGCGAGCTGGTCTGCGAGAGCGGCCCCGACGAGCAGTACGGATATCTCGTTACGGAAATGACGTTTACGGATTTTGACCTGAGGTTACAGTTCAGGCAGGAGGCCGACGGGAACAGCGGCGTGTTCTTCAGGTCGAGCGTCGACGGCACGACCGTGAGCGGGTGGCAGGCGGAGGTCGCGCCACCGGGGTTGTGGACGGGCGGGATCTACGAGTCGTACGGACGCGGGTGGCTCATCCAGCCCGACTCGACGCGACGCGACGTCGTCATGGGCGAGTGGAACGACATGCGGATCCGGGCGGTCGGCGACACGGTCACGACGTGGCTGAACGGCGTCGAGATGGTCACCCTCGTCGACGAGGAGATCGGACGCGCCGAGGGGTCGATCGCGCTCCAGATCCACGATGGCGGCGGGATCCGGGTCCGGTGGCGGGATGTCGTGATCGAGGACCTGTCGAGCCGGTGACTCTTCCCCGAGCGGGTCGTCCCGGGTCGCGCCATTGCTGCCCCGGGATCCGCAACGGAGATTGATGCCGAGGTGTTATCCACGCGGGATCGGCTGACCGCGATCCGCCGGGGTTCGCGGCCGTCCGAGACTCGTCCCGCACGTCGCACCAATCGGAAGGCACATCCGCACATGATTCGACGCTCGAGAGTGCTGCTCGCGCTGGCGCCGCTGGTTCTGGCCGCCGCGCCGGCCGCGGCGCAGTACATGCCCGGTCAGGCCCCAAGCCCACCCCCCTACTTCGCGCTCGACAACGTCACGATCGTGACGGGGACGGGGCAGGTCATCGACGACGGGACCATCGTCGTCGGGAACGGTCTGATCGAGGCGGTGGGCACTGGCGTGACCATCCCGGGCGATGCCTGGGTGATCGACGGCTCGGGCCTCACCGTCTATCCGGGGCTCTTCGACGCGCTGAGCCAGGTCGGGCTCGATGACGGAGGGCAGCAGGGCGGTGGTCCGGGCGGCGGCGGCGGAGGAAACCCCTTCGCGCTCGCCTCCGGTCCGAGCTCGGACGGTCCCGAGGACCGCCCGGCCACGACACCGTGGCTCGACGCCGCCGACCTGATCGACGCCGACGCGGACGACATCGCGTCGTGGCGCGAGGGCGGGTTCACGGGCGCTCTGGTGGCCCCGGACGAGGGGATCGTGACGGGGCAGGGCGCCGTGGTGAGCCTCGCCGGAAGCGCGCAGGAGATGGTCGTCAAGACGCCGGCCGCGCTGCGCGTGACGATGGAGGGCGCCGGCTTCCGCTCGTACCCCGGCTCGCTGATGGGCGTGATCGCCTACATCAAGCAGCTCTACCTCGATGCCCGGCACCAGAGCACGTACGCCGCCGCGTACGCCGCCAACCCCCGGGGGCAGCCTCGGCCGACCTACGACCGGGCGCTCGGGCCCATCCAGGCGTCGATCGCCGGCGGGTGGCCGACGATCATGCCGGCCGGGGAGGTCAAGGAGATCCGCCGCGTCATCAAGCTCGGCGAGGATACCGGCGCCCGACCCGTCATCGCCGGCGCGCACGACGGCCACGAGATCGCCGACGAGATCGCGGCCTCGGGCGTCCCCGTGCTGGTCGATGTCGACTGGCCCGAGGCGCAGCGGGGGGCGGACCCGGAACAGGAGGAAGAGCTCGCCGCTCTCCGGCGTCGCGCGTACGCGCCGACCACGCCCGCCGCGCTCGAGCAGGCCGGCGTTACGTGGGCCTTCTACAGCGGCGGCGTGGGAAGTCCCTCGCAGTTTATGGAAAAGGTTCGCGAGGCGATCGGGCACGGGCTCTCCGAGGATGCGGCGCTCCGTGCGCTCACGGTCTCGCCGGCCCGGATCTACGGGGTGGATCAGGTACTGGGCACCGTCGAAACCGGCAAGCTCGCGAACCTCGTCGTGACGAACGGCCCGATCTTCGATGAGGACACTGAGATCCGGATGGTGTTCGTCGACGGGAAGAAGTTCGAGGAGGTGCGCGAGAACCGTCCGGCCGTCGCCCCCGCCGTGGACATGACCGGAACGTGGCTGCTGTCGCTCAACAACGACTCGCAGGAGGCCACCGCGGAGCTCGAGATGCTCGAGGACGGGACCCTGCGCGGCACGATCCGGGGCGAGCGCGGCGAGCAACAGATCACCGACGGATGGGTCAGCGGAAACGACTTCCGCATCGTCGCCAGGGCGTCGATGGGACCGGCGGGCCAGATCGAGGTGGTCTACGAAGGAACGGTCGAGGGGAACGAGATCAGCGGCGACGCCACCTTCGCGGGTGGCGGGACGCTCGACTTCCGGGGACAGCGGCCCGGGGCGTCCGGGTGAGGGGTGCCCGGTTCGCCGTGGCGATCCCGCTCGCGATAGCGGCGTCGCTCGGTCTGACCGCCGCCGCCGCGACCTGCGAGGCGTCCTGCGGGAACGCCGGCGCCACGCTGACGGGACGCTGGACCGTGACGATATCGACCGAGCGGGGTCCGTTCGACACGACCTGGACCCTCGAGGAGCGCGAGGACGGCACTCTGACCGGCGAGACCGAGGGACGGCGCACGCCGGCCGAGATCGAGGATGGCTGGGTTCGGGAGGACAGGTTCGGGTTCAACGTGACCAGGGAGTTCCAGGAGGAGCAGTTCACGGTCACCTACACGGGCACCTTCACCGACGAGGTGATCGAGGGGCGGTGGTCGGCGAGGGCGGGCAGATTCGGGAACGACTTCAGGGGCGTACGCGCCCGGGGAGAGCAGGAATGAACCGCAGGACATTGATCGCGACGCTCGGCGGGCTGTTCGCCATCGTCGCACTGGCGTCGCTGTCGCACGCCACGCCCCGCACGACGACCGGGACGCCAGGTGTCGCGACGCTCACCGGCACATGGGTGATCACGATCGAGACGCCTGAGGGCGCCATGGAGAACACCTGGCAGCTCGAACAGGCCGAGGACAACTCGCTCTCGGGCGTCACGATGAGCGACATGATCGGAGAGGTACCCTTCGAAGGCGGCTGGGTCGACGGCGACGCGTTCGGCTTCGCGATGTACGTCGACTATCAGGGCCAGGGATTCGACGTCGCCTACGAGGGGACGTTCACCGAGACCGAGATGGCCGGCGTGCTCGACGCCGGTGGCGGTCAGTTCGTGGCGGACTTCACGGGTGTGCGCGTCGAGGGAGGGGCGAGATGAAGGGAATCGTCCGGCTCGTTCCGGGGCTCGCGATCGCGATCTCGCTCCCCACCGGCGCGGAGGCGCAGGATCGGGCGGTCGCGATCACCAACGCCACCATCATGACTGCGGCGGATGCGGGCAAGCTCGAGGGCGCGACGATCGTCTTCGAGGACGGACGGATCGTCGCCGTCGGCACCGACGTGGACGTCCCCGACGGTGCGCAGGTCATCGACGGCACCGGCAAGTTCGTCACGCCGGGGATCGTCGACGCCCACTCTCACATCGCGGCCGACGCGATCAACGAGGGCTCGGTCTCGGTCTCGGCTATGGTCTCGATTCGGGACGTGATCGACCCGACCGACGTGGCGATCTACCGTGAGGCCGCGGGCGGCACGACCACGTCGCACGTGATGCACGGCAGCGCGAACCCGATCGGCGGTCAGAACGTCGTGATCAAGCACCGCTGGGGCGCCGACGCCGACGGCCTGATCCTCGAGGGCGCTCCCCCGACGATCAAGTTCGCGCTCGGCGAGAACCCGAAGCGCCAGGGCGCGACCCCGTTCGGGAACTCCGAGCCTCGCTATCCGGCCTCGCGGATGGGCGTGATGGACGTCATCCGGCAGGCGTTCATCGAGGCGACCGAGTACAAGGCCGAGTGGGACGCGTACGAGGCGCGGGTGGCGAACGGGGACGACTCGGCGATCCCGCCGCGTCGCGACCTCAAGCTCGACGCGCTCCGCGAGGTCCTCGAAGGGACCCGGCTCGTGCACGCGCACAGCTACCGTGCGGATGAGATCCTCCAGCTGATGAGGGTCGCGGAGGAGTTCGATTTCCGGATCCACACCTTCCAGCACGTCCTCGAGGGCTATCGGGTCGCCGACGAGATCCGTGAGCACGGCGCCCACGCCTCGACGTTCTCCGACTGGTGGGCGTACAAGGTCGAGGCGTACGAGGCGATCCCTTACAACGCCGCGATCATGACGCAGCGAGGGGTGCTCGTCTCGATCAATTCCGACAGCGACGAGGAAGGTCGCCACCTCAACCAGGAGGCGGCGAAGACCATGAAGTGGGGCGGTCTCACCGAAGAGGAGGCGCTGGCGCTCGTGACGATCAACCCGGCGCGACAGCTCATGGTCGACGACCGGATCGGGTCGCTCGAGGCCGGGAAGGACGCGGACGTCGTCCTGTGGGAGAACTACCCGCTGTCGTCCTACGCGAGGGTCCGGACGACGTGGGTCGACGGGAACGTGGTGTTCGACATCGATCAGGACATGGCCATGCGTCAGCGGATCGCGGCGGAGAAGGCCGAGCTGCGCGAGATGCTCGGCGAGGGCGATACCGCGAACGGTGGACGCGGTCGGCGCAACATGGCAGGCGGTCCGGGAAACGGGGGGTACCGATGATGCGGATGAACAACGCGGTCTCGATGTGGGTGGCGGGCATCGCGCTCGCCGCATTGGGTGTCGCGCCGGTCGTTGCACAGGAAGCGCAGCAGTCCGACACATACGCCGTGCGGGGCGCGACGCTCCACACGGTGGCGAACGGGACCATCGAGAACGGGACGATCGTCGTCCGCTCGGGCCGCATCGTCGCCGTCGGGACCGACGTCGTGATTCCGGCGGACGCCGAGGTGCTCGATGGCACCGGGAAGCACGTCTTTCCCGGTCTCGTCGACGCCATGAGCTCGCTCGGGCTCACCGAGATCGGTTCCGTGCCGATGACGAGCGACAACAGCGAGCTCGGCTCGTGGAACCCCCACCTCAACGCCTACACCGCGATCCACCCCGCCAGCGAGCACATCCCGGTCGCGCGAGCCAACGGCATCACGCACACGCTCGCCGTGCCCGGCGGTGGCCGCGGCGGCGGGAGCGCCGGCATCGCGGGGCAGGGCACGCTGATCCACCTCGACGGCTGGACCGTCGAGGAGATGCAGATCGAGAAGTCGGCCGCCATGGTGATCAACTGGCCCCGACTGGCCGTCGGTGGCGGGGGCCGGTTCGGCGGGTTCGGCGGAGGAGGCGGCAGCCGCACGTTCGCCGATGCCGAGCGCCGGTTCGACGAGGACGTGGCCGAGATGGATGGGTGGCTCCAGGCGGCGCGTCACTACAGGCAGGCGGTCGAGTCCGGGTCGACGCGAATCGAGCGCGATGTGCAGCTCGAGAGCCTGATGCTCATCCTCGACGGCGGGATGAAGGTCATCATCCGCGCCGATGGGCACCGCGAGATCCGCTCGGCCGTCGAGTTCGCCGACAGGTGGAGCCTCGACATCGCGATCGCCGGCGCGGGCGAGGCCCGGGAGGTCGCCGATCTCCTCGCACAGCGGAACATCCCGGTCATCCTGGGGCCCGTGCAGCGCACGCCGCGCGGCGACGACACCGCCTACGATGAGCCGAACACGCTGCCGGGCGAGCTCCACGACGCGGGGGTGGAGATCGCGTTCGCGACGTTCAACTCCGCGGACTCGCGCACGCTGCCGTACGAGGCCGCGAATTCCGTCTCGTGGGGCCTCCCTCGCGAGGCCGCGCTCGAGGCCATCACGCTCGCGCCGGCGCGGATCCTCGGCGTCGACTCGCAGCTCGGGTCGCTCGAGGTCGGGAAGCTCAGAAACCTGATCGTGACCGACGGCGACGCGATGGAGATCACGACGCAGATCGAGCACGTCTTCATCAAGGGCGTGCCCGTCGATCTCGCGAACAAGCACAGCGAGCTGTGGGAGAAGTACAAGGCCCGGCCGACCCGCCGCATCGCCAGCTAGCCTGACTGGCCGGCCCGCGGACGTCCTCCGCGGGCCGGCCGGCTCCCCGTCTTTCCCGGATCGTTCCCGCCCGCGCCGCCAAGACGCGGTTCGCAGGGTCAGTACGTGGAATGCCCGCCGTTCACCCGGAAGCCGTAGCGCATCCCGACCGCGAGCACGTTCGACCGCGGTGTCCCGTCGAAGTCGATGCTGTCGTCGAGACGCCACTCGGCGTAGGCGTACGCGTTCGGAGCGAAGACGTACTCGCTTCCCACCGTCAGATAGCGGGTCACGAACGCGGGGTCGAAGATCGGATCGTCGGTGTCGGGGTCGTTGTAGGAGAGCCCCCCCATGACCACGAGACGCCCCGTCTCCCACCGGGTGAACAGCTCGAACCCCGTCGCATCGAAGAAGACCGGCTCGAACCCCCCCGCGTCGTCCTCGACGGGGTCTCTGACCGCGTCGCCGTTGTGCTGCCTCGAGGCCACCGCCGCGATCTCGAGCGGGCCGCCCGTGTAGGCGATCCCCACGATCGCGAACTCCCCGTCCCCATCGTCGATCCCGCGGGCGGCCTGCTCGGCCTCGTCGCCGAAGACCGCCCGGTTGTACGACGCGCCGATCACGAGCCCGTCGAACGGTCGGAACTGCGCGCCGACCCCGACGCCATCGACCAACCCCGTGGTCTCCTCGATGACGAACTGCGTCTGCGCACCGACGTCGATCCGCTCACCGAGAGCGACCCGATAGGTCAGCGCCTGATCCGCGCGTCCGGTGCCGAATCGCCCGCCGTCGGAGCCGGCCGTGTACGCCTGCGTGCCATCGCCGCCGAACACGTTGAGCCGATCGACCGCGTACGAGGCGACGTCGTAGTAGACCGACTCCTGCTTCCCGAGTGCGATCCGCCCGGCGCGCCCGAGGTCGACGCCGAGGAGCCCCAGACGGGGTCCGAAGACGTTCGAGTCCTCTTCCTCGAGCGTGAGGTTCCCCGACCCGGTGCCTGCACCGGCGTTGAACTGAGTGGCCTGAATCAGGGCCACGAGCACCTCGGCCGTCGCGAAGAACTTCACCTCCTCGCCGATCGAGAGGTCGAGCCCCAGCCACGATTCGTTGTCCTCGAGCTCGGCCTGGCCATCGAAGACGGCGACGTGGGCGAGCAGCTGTCCGTAGGGGGAGATCGTCGCGGTCGGCTCGTCGGACCGTTCCTGGCCGGCGAGCGGCATGGCGAGCGCGAGGCCGGCCGCCACTCCACCGCAGGCGAGGGCGCCCGGGCGGTTGCGGGTCCGCCCCTGAGCCGTCGGTACCATCCGTTCTCCGGGTCCGGTGGTCTGCGCTCGTCGGCCGAGCTCGACACGCTTCCGCTCAGAAGATACACGCCGTCGTCCAGCCCCCGACCCCGGGGCGATCCCGGACAGCCGGGCCGGTGTGTCGCGCCACGAATCGAGAGATACCACGATGGCCGCCCGCGCTCAGCCGTCCGGGTCGGGAGGCTGTCTGAGCCGCTTCGTGCGCGATCGGCGGCGCTTCTCTTCGAGTCGCCGTCGCTTCTCGCGCTTCGGGACCTTCGTCTCCACCCGATCCTTCTCGGGGCGCGCGTGCTCCTCGAGCGTCGCCCGCAACCGCTCGAGGGCCCGCTGCCGGTTCCGGTGCTGACTCCGCGACTCGCGCGCCGTGACGACGATGCCCGTCGGAAGGTGGGTGAGGCGTACCCCGCTCTCGGTCCGGTTCTGGTGCTGACCGCCGGCGCCCCCCGCCCGGAACGTGTCGACGCGGCACTCCGCGAGGAGGCGCTCGTCGTCGAGCTCGTGCGGTCTCGAGGAGTCGTCGTCAGCCGACATGCGACCTCTCGCCGTGTCGGCACCGCACCGCGCGACACCAAACACCGCGTCCGAGGAAATGCGTAGCAGTGCTACGCATTCTCTGCGAGGAGGTCGTGGGCATCGTCGAGCGATCGGGTCGACAGCGGGCTATCCGGTGGCTTCGGGGAGGAGGTGGGAGAGGTTGAGCCGTTCCAGGATCCCCGGGAGTCGCGGGTCTCCTCGCAGCCCAAGCCACTCCGGGGCCGCCATGATGTAGATGAGCGAACCGTCGTGCTCGTCGCACGCGCGATCGAAACAGCGGAAGGCGGAGTCGAGATCGCCCAGACCGGCGTGGACCAGACCCTGCCAGCACGAGGTGACGAAGCCGCGGCCGGCCCGCCGCTCGAGCTCTCCCAGCAGTTCCCGCGCGCCGTCGAGATCACCCGCCCGAGCCCGCACGACGCCCGTGACCCCGAGTGGTCCGGCCGCGACCTCGAACGTCCTGAAGAGTTCGAGGCAGAGGTTCGCCTGCACCAGCGACTCGTCGATCCGATCCGCCCGGAACAGCGCGTCGGCAAGGCTGAGCCGCAGCATCGGGCTCTCGGGTGCCGCGTCGACCTCGCCCTCCAGGTACTCGATGGCTTCGTCGACCCGGCCGAAGAGGAAGTAGACGTTCCCGCGCCGTCCGCGGATGCTCGGGTCGAGGGGGCTCAGCTCCTGAGCGCGCAGGGTGGCGGCGAGCGCCGATTCGAAGACCCGCGCCACATAGGTCCAGTAGAACTCGGACCAGAGGTATGCATCGGCGTAATTGGGGTTGAGTGCGAGGGCTCGGTCGAAGCCGCGTTTGGCCGCCCCGTAATCGCGTTCGTAGAACATCGACACGAGCGCACGCGCCACATGCGCATCGGACAGACCGGGATCGAGCTCGAGCGCACGGTCGGCGGCGGCGCGTGCGGCAGGCATGACGTCATGGCTCGCGAGCCCGAGCCCGATCGACTGGGTCGACAGCGTCTCGGCGAGCGCCGCGTGCGCGGGCGCGAAACCGGGATCCCGCTCGATCGCCTCCTGGAACCGCTGGACCGCACTTCCGAGCGAGCGCGGATCGAAGCGACGCATGACCTGTCGTCCGCGGAGGTAGGCCTCGTAGGCGGGAACGCTCTCCGTGGGTCCGTCTCGATGTCCGACATCGAGTGCCGCAGCCTCGTTGCCGGGATCGGTCGGGAGACGCCCCGCGAGCTCTCGTGTCACGTGTGCCGCGATCTCGTCCTGGATTTCGAAGACATCGCCGGATTCGCGGTCGTAGCGCTCCGACCAGATGTGGTGTCCGCCGTCCGCCACGATGAGCTGGACCGTCACACGAAGACGGGCGCCCGAGCGGCGCACGCTGCCCTCGAGGACGTGTGACACGCCGAGCCTCGAGGCGACCTCGCGGACATCCGTCGCCTGCCCCTTGAACGCGAACGCCGAGGTACGCGCGACCACTCTCACGCCCGCACATCGCGCCAGCATGTGCGTGATCTCCTCGGTCATGCCGTCCGCGAAGAAGCCTTCTTCGACACTGCCGGTCCCCAGATTCTCGAAGGGAAGCACGGCGATCGACGTCTCGGCCAGGGCGTGGTCGGACGCCGGGTTGCTCGCCGACGCCGGCACCGGTCCCGAGGCGGCCCCGGCCGTTGCTGCGGCTCCCGTCATCCCCCTCGACGGTGACGCCCCGGTCGCCTTGACCGGCTCTCCCGGCCGGGCGTCGGCGTCGTCCAACACGGTCGACGGGTCGCCGCCCCTTTCGTCATCGGAACCGCGACCTGGAGTCTCCGGTGCCGAGTCGCTTTCCGGCCGCACCTCGTACGCCCATGCGAGCACGAGCGCGATCGGGAATCCGAGTATCGTGATGACCAGGACGAGCGTGACGGCGGAAGGGGGGAGGCCCAGCCCCGGGAACGCGATGTCCGCGACCTGCCAGACCCCGAACGCGACGAGGACGTACACTGCGCCGACGTGGTATACCTTCCGTCGTCTCAGCTCGGTCAGAAACCGGCGCATCAGCCTCCCCGGCTCTCGTACACGTCGGACCAGGCCGCGCGCTCGGTTCGCTCGCCGGTCGACGCCGTGCAGCACGGCCCCGGCGGCCCCGCGGGCCATCTCATGATCGACGCTCCCGGGAACCCCGGCAATATGTTCGGTGCCCGTTGATGGTGGACGACAGACTTGCGCATGGCCCTATGTTGGAGAGCATGACGCCACCGCCGCGCGCCGACGCACCACTCGAAGTACTTCGCGACGTGTTCGGGTACGAGACCTTCCGGCCCGGTCAACGCCGGATCATCGACGCCGTGCTGGCGGGTCGGGACTGCATCGGCGTGATGCCGACGGGCGCCGGCAAGTCGCTGACGTTCCAGCTCCCGGCGCGCATCCTCCCGGGGACGGTCATCGTCATCTCGCCACTCATCTCGCTGATGAAGGACCAGGTCGACGCCCTCGAAGCCCTCGGCTTCGCGGCCGCGGCAATCCATTCCGGTCTGCCCGAAGACGAGCGGCGAGCACGACTCGAGCGATTGCGTCGCGGGGTGTACGAGCTGGTCTACATGGCGCCCGAGGCGCTGGGCGAGCGGATGCGCGGTCTCCTCGCCGACGCCCCGGTGTCGCTGGTGGTCGTCGACGAGGCGCACTGCATCTCGCAGTGGGGCCACGACTTCCGCCCCTCCTATCGCAGACTGAAGGGACTCCGGCAGGAGCTGGGCGGCGTGCCGATCCTCGCGTTGACCGCGACCGCGACCCGTCGCGTGGCGGCCGACATCCTGCGACAGCTCGGCATGCGGAAGCCCGACGGCTACAAGGGGTCGTTCTTCCGGCCCAACCTTCGCCTCTCGTGTCGGAAGAAAGGGGAGGGGAACACGCGCGCAGAGATCCTCGGCCTCGTGCGGCGACATCCGGGCGAGAGCGGCATCGTCTACTGCCTGTCGCGCAAGGCGGTCGAACAGACCGCCGAGTTCCTGGTCGGAAACGGCGTGAGCGCTCTCCCGTACCACGCCGGGCTGGACGACGAAGAACGAGCCCGCCACCAGGACGCGTTCGCGCGTGACGAAATCGACGTCGTGGTCGCCACCATCGCGTTCGGCATGGGGATCGACAAGTCGAACGTCCGGTTCGTGATCCACCGCGACATGCCGTCAGACATCGAGTCGTGGTACCAGGAGATCGGGCGCGCCGGCCGGGACGGTCTGCCGAGCGAATGCGTGCTGTTCTATTCGTGGTACGACGTGAAGGTGCGCGAGCGCTTCCTCGACGAGATCGCGGACGAGACGCAGCGCGAGGCGAAGCGGCAGGCGACCGTCGCCCTGTTCCGCCTCGCCGACCGCGACACGTGCAGGCACCGCGGGTTGCTCGCCCATTTCGGGGAAGAGCTCGACACGTGCGGCGAGTCGTGCGACGTCTGCACCGGACGCCGGGTCACCGACCTGGTCGGCGCGGCGCCGTCGCCGGCGGGTCGAGGCCGACGCGTGGCGACGGGCGCCGGACGGGCTGCGACGAGTGCCGGTCGCGCGGCGGGTCGCGCCGATCGATCGCCGTCCGATCCGACCTTCCAGCGCTTGCGGACGCTCCGCAAGCGACTCGCCGACGAGCGCGGTGTACCCGCCTACATCGTCTTCAGCGACCAGGTGCTGTGGGACATGATCGACCTCCGCCCGCGCACTCCGTCGGAGATGCTGCGAGTTCCGGGGGTCGGCCCGGCCAAGCTCGATCAATACGGGGACGACTTCCTTTCGGCGCTGAACGCGGGACAGTAGGGGTCCGACGCGGCGGCGCCGGCCAACGCCGATCCCGCCGACCCCGACCGTCATCGACCCGACGCGGAGAGGTGACTTTCTCCTCCGTGTTAACATGACCTTCAAGACGCGACGCTACGATCCCGGGAGAGCGACACGGGACGCGACCGTGCCGCGTGGATCCACATTCGCTCAGGGAGCATCCGCCAATGCGCAGACACACCGTCCTCGCCGCCCTCGCCGTTCTCGCACTCCCGTGGGTCACGGCGGCACAGGAGCGCTTCCCCGATCCACCGCCCGCGCACGGGCTGTACTCCGACGCCGTGCGTGTCGGCGATCTCGTCTTCCTGTCCGGCGTGGTCTCAGGCAACCCCGATCCGGCGACCCAGTTCCGGCAGGTGTTCGAGCGGATCGGCGAGATCCTCGAGGAGGCGGGATCGAGTCTGGCCAACGTCATCGACATCACGACGTACCACCTCGACATGCACGAGCACATCGACGCGTTCATCGTCGCGAAGAACGCCGCCCTTCCGAATCTCCCGTCGTGGACGGCGATCGGCGTGACGGAGCTCTACAGCCCGGGCGTGTTGATCGAGGTGAAGGTCATCGCGGCCGTCGGTTGAGGACTCGTGCCCCGGCGGCGATGTAAGGAATCGACCCGCTCGCGACACTAATAGGTGACGTCGAACACTCGGGAGACACTCGAGAGGGGGGAGGAT
>JAWWCR010000108.1:0-16695 GCA_033720355.1 Gemmatimonadota bacterium | reverse complement strand
GGGGTCGCCAACGGGGAGCGTGCATGCCAGAGGCCGCGACGTCCGGCCACGAAACGACGCGCTGGGCGAAGGTCATCGACCAGACGCGATGCATCGGATGCCACGCCTGCACGACGGCGTGCAAGTCCGAGAACGAAGTGCCGCTCGGCGTCACGCGGACCTTCGTGAAATACGCGGACGTGGGCCGGTTCCCCAACGCGCGGCGCGCCTTCCAGGTCACCCGGTGCAACCAGTGCGACGATGCGCCCTGCACGACCGCCTGTCCGACCAGCGCGATGTTCCGCCGGCCCGACGGGATCGTGGATTTCGACAAGTCGGCGTGTATCGGGTGCAAGGCCTGCATGGCCGCCTGTCCCTACGACGCGATCTTCATCAACCCCGACGACCACGCCGCCGAGAAGTGCAACTTCTGCGCGCACCGCATCGACATGGGGCTCGAGCCCGCCTGCGTCGTCGTCTGTCCGACCGAGGCGATCCTCGTCGGCGACCTGAACGACCCGTCGTCGAAGGTAGCGCGCACCGTGGGACGCGAGCCGGTGACCGTCCGGCGTCCCGAGAAGGAGACACACCCGAAGCTCTTCTACAACGGTGCGCACCAGGCGACGCTCGACCCGCTCGCGGCCGAGCGCCCGCCGGGGGGGATCTTCATGTGGAGCGAGCAGCCGGGGGGATCGCACCAGGTGGGCGCCGGCGTGGCCGCGCGGGGCCGGTCCGGCGGGCATGCCGGCGGGCCGAACTCCTCGGCGGCGGCCGTTCTCGCGTACGATGTCTCGCACCGCGCCCCGTGGGACTGGCGCGTGAGCATGTACACGCTGACGAAGGGGATCGCGGCGGGCGTCTATCTCGCGGCGCTGCTTCTGACCCTGCTGGCCGGGACGGGGTGGGACGACGGCCTGTGGCTGCGAGCCGTACCCCTCGCCGCATTGGGCGCGCTCGGGCTCACCGGGCTCCTCCTCATCTGGGACCTCGAGCGGCCCGCCCGCTTCTTCATGATCTTCACGCGTCCGCAGTGGCGTAGCTGGCTGGTCCGCGGCGCGTTCATCATCGCCGCTTACGGACTGGTGGTGACGGCCCATCTCGGGGCCGGTCTCGGAGGAGGTGGGGCTGGTGGGGCGGCGACCCGATGGATCGCCTGGGCGGGGGCGCCGATCGCGGCGATGACGGCCGTCTATACGGCGTATCTGTTCGCACAATCGAGGGCGCGCGACCTGTGGCAGAACCCGCTCCTTCCCCCGCACTTCCTCATCCAGTCGCTGTTCGCGGGAGGCGCGGTCCTGCTCCTGCTCGAGGAGGTCGGTCTCGGTTCGGTCCCGGGAACCCGCATGCTGGTCGCGGTCTCCGCCGGCGCACACCTGCTCGTCGTGCTCGGCGAGCTCTCGCTGACGCACGGCACCGCCCACGCACGGATGGCGGCGCGAGAGATGGTCGCGGGGCGTTTCGCCGGGTGGTTCTGGCTCGGGATCGTCGGCGTGGGCGCGAGCGCCGCGCTGGCCGGCTTCGCCCCCGTATCGCTGGCGTGGGCCCCGGCCGCGGCGGCGGGCGTCGGGCTCGTGGGTCTGTTCGCGCACGAACACGCGCACGTGCAGGCCGGGCAGGCGGTACCGCTCGCGTGAGCGCCGATCGCGTCGACCCGGCCCGTCTGGAGGCGCGCGTGAGCGCCGCCCGCCGCGAGACCGAAGCGCGTGGCGAGACCTTCTACCCCGGCCCGAGCCGCGTACGGCTGGCGGCGTTCCCTCCGAAGGAACGCTGGGATGACTGGGTGGAGCTCGACTCGAAGGCGTGGCCGGAGCGCCGCGAGAAGCGGTACATGCTGGTGCCGACGACGTGCTTCAACTGCGAGTCGGCGTGCGGTCTCCTCGCGTACGTCGACCGCGACACCCTCGACGTCCGGAAGTTCGAAGGGAACCCCGAGCACCCGGGCTCGCGCGGGCGCAACTGCGCCAAGGGGCCGGCCACGCTGAACCAGGTGGTCGACCCCGACCGCATCCTCCAGCCGCTCAAACGTGTCGGCGAGCGTGGGGAGGGCAAGTGGGCGCCCGTCTCGTGGGAGGAGGCGCTCGACGACATCGCCGGCCGGATCGGAGCGGCGATCCGCGAGGGGCGTCAGCAGGAGGTCATGTACCACGTCGGACGTCCGGGCGAAGACGGCTTCACCGAGCGCATCCTCGCCGCGTGGGGTGTCGACGGCCACAACTCCCACACGAACATCTGCTCGTCGGGCGCGCGTGCCGGCTATCAGTTCTGGTGCGGGATGGACCGCCCGAGCCCCGACCACGCGCGGGCCGACGCGATCCTTCTCGTGAGCTCGCACCTCGAGGCGGGCCACTACTTCAACCCGCACGCGCAGCGCATTCTCGAGGGGGTGAAGCGGGGCGCGAAGCTGATCGTCCTCGACACGCGGCTCTCGAATACCGCGACCCATGCCCACCACTGGCTCGCGACGCAGCCCGGATCCGAGGCCGCCGTCCTGCTCGCGATCGCGAGCTATCTGATCCGGACGCGGAGCTACGACCGAGACTACGTACGGCGCTGGTTCAACTGGGAGGAGTTCCTCGAGGCCGAGCGTCCCGCCGAGCCGCGCACCTTCGAGGCGTTCGAAGAGGCGCTCGAGGCCATGTACGCGGAGTACACCTTCGAGTTCGCGGCCGAAGAGGCGGGGGTCGACGCCGGCGAGCTCGAGGAGATCGCCGCGATCGTCGCCCGCGCCGGGTCGCGCCTCTCGACCCACAACTGGCGGAGCGCCGCGGCGGGGAACGAGGGCGGCTGGCAGGTTTCGCGCACGCTGTTCTTCCTTAACGCGCTCACCGGCTCGATCGCCACGCCCGGCGGAACGTATCCGAGCGCCTGGAACAAGTTCGTTCCGCGGCCCATCCGCCTCCCACGACACCCCGAGCACTGGAACGGGATGACGTGGCCCGACGAGTACCCCCTCGCCATGTACGAGATGTCGTTCCTTCTCCCGCATATCCTCAAGGAGGGGCGCGGCCGGCTCGAAGTGTACTTCACGAGGGTGTACAACCCGGTGTGGACGAACCCCGACGGGTTCGCCTGGATCGAGGCCCTGACCGACCCCGAGAAGGTCGGGCTCCACGTGGCGCTCACTCCCACCTGGAACGAGTCCGCGTACTTCGCCGACTATGTCCTCCCGATGGGGCACAGCTCCGAGCGCCACGACATCCACTCCTACGAGACGCACGACGGACAATGGCTGGGGTTCCGGCAGCCGGTGCTGCGCACCGCGCGCGAGCGGCTGGGCGAGAAGGTGGCCGATACGCGACACACGAACCCCGGCGAGGTGTGGGAGGAGAACGAGTTCTGGCTCGAGCTGTCGTGGCGGATCGATCCCGATGGCAGTCTCGGGATCCGTCGGTTCGTCGAGTCGAAGGAGCGGCCCGGAGAGCGGCTGACCACGGATGAGTACTACGGCTGGATCTTCGAGAACTCGGTGCCCGGGCTGCCCGAGGCGGCGGAGGCGGAGGGGCTGACGCCGCTCGAGTACATGCGTCGGTACGGGGCGTTCGAGGTCACACGCGACGTCGGGCCGCTCCACACCGAGGAGGTGCCGGCGGCGGAGCTGGCGGGCAGCGTGGAGGGCCCGCGGGGCCGCGTGTACACACCGGTCCCGGAGCCGGTCGCCACCAACCTCGCGCCTACCGCGGCCCCGGACCCTGACGCCGAGGGTCGGCGAGCCGTCGGCGTGATGGTGGACGGGGCGATCCTTCGGGGGTTTCCGACCCAGAGCGGGAAGCTCGAATTCTACTCGCCGACCCTGGTGCGGTGGGGTTGGCCCGAGTACGCGGTGCCGACGTACATCCGCAGTCACGTCCACCCCCGGTCGATGGACGACGACCAGTCGTGTCTGATCTCGACGTTTCGGTTGCCCGTACAGATCCACACCCGGTCGGCGAACGCGAAGTGGCTGGACGAGATCGCGCACACGAACCCGCTGTGGATCCACCCGTCGCACGCGGCGAAGGTGGGTGTCGGGACGGGCGATCTGGTCCGTGTCGAGACCGAGATCGGCCACTTCGTCGTCAAGGCGTGGGTGACCGAGGGGATCAGACCCGGCGTCGTGGCGTGCAGCCACCACATGGGCCGGTGGAAGCTGGGGAAGGGCGATGCGATCGGAGCCTCGAGCGCGACGGGCAGGGTCGAGACCACCGGGCAGCGGCAACTGATGGCCACCGTCGACATGAACCGGAAGGGGGATGACTGGAAGCTCGCCCGTCGTCGCGGCGCGGGGCCGTACCAGTCGAGCGACCGCGACACCTCGCGGATCTGGTGGACGGACGTCGGCGTGCACCAGAACCTCACCTTCCCGGTCCACCCCGATCCGATCTCGGGCATGCACTGCTGGCATCAGGCGGTGCGGGTCGTGAGGGCCGGGTCGAGAGACCGCTACGGCGACATCCACGTCGACGCCGAGCGCTCGCACGAGGTGTACCGGCGCTGGCTCGAGAAGACGAGGGCCGCCTCGAGCCACTCGCCCGACGGAACCCGGCGGCCGCACTGGCTCATTCGTCCCGTCAGACCGGTCCGGGATGCGTATCGGCTCGACCGGAGCCGGGAAGGCGAGGCGTAGCGGTGGAGCTCTTCCGGGCCCTCGGATCGCTGCTCGAGCCCCCATGTGCCGAGACACGGCTGATCGCGCGTGTGCTCGATCTGGGCCCCGCGCCCGATGAGGCGGAGTACAGCGAGCTGTTCCTGTTCCAGGTGTATCCCTACGCGTCGGTGTTTCTCGGCGAGAACGGCGGTCTCGGCGGCGAGGCGCGCGACCGCATCGCGGGCTTCTGGAGGGCGCTCGACAGGACGCCCCCGAAAGAACCCGACCATCTTGCGACCCTCCTCGCGACGTACGCCCGGCTCGTCGAGGCGGAAGAGGGCGCGGCCTCGCCCGAGGGGGAGGCGCGGTGGCGCCAGGTGAGACATGCCTGTCTGTGGGAACACATCCTGAGCTGGTCACTCCCGTTCCTCACGAAGCTCCGGGAGATCGCGCCGCCCTTCTATCAGGGGTGGGTGGATGCGCTGGAGGCCGCGCTCGCACAGGAGTCCGCGGCGCTCGGACCGCCCGCCCGCACGCCGCTGGCCCTCCGCGAGTCGCGCCCGCTGGGCGACCCCCGGGTGGGAACCGCGTCGGACTTCCTCGAAGCGTTGCTCAGCCCGGTGCGCAGCGGAGTCGTGCTCACAAGGGGCGATCTCGCCCGCGCCGCCCGCGATCTGGGGCTCGGGCTCCGGATCGGCGAGCGCGCCTACATCCTGAGGGCCATGCTGTCGCAGGGCGCCGGGGACACGCTCGGCTGGCTGGCGGACGAGGCGCGACGCTGGGAGCGTCTGCACGACGCGTCGGGGTCGATCGCGCCAGAGGTAGCCGACTTCTGGGTCGAGCGGGCGCGCTCGGCCGCGGGGTTGCTCGCCGATCTCGCCGCCGACCCGGTCTCGATCGCCCGGTCCGAGCCGGCCGGATCGACCGCATGACCGACGACGCGGACCCGGTGGCCGAGCGGCACATGTCCGATCCGGGGATCGACCCGCGGCGCTTTCGCGGGGTCTTCCTCCTCATCCTGGTGGCGGCGATCAGCTGGCTGTTCCTGCGGATGGTGCAACCGTTCATCGTCGCCCTCCTGCTGGGCGCGATCTTCTCCGCGCTCCTGTGGGGATGGTACAAACGCATCCGGCGGTGGACCGGAGAACGAGCGGGGCTCGCTTCGGGGATCACTCTGGTCGTGTTCATATTCCTGCTGCTCGTGCCGCTTGCCCTGTTCCTCGGCATCGTCGCCCAGCAGGCGCTCCACGTGAGCGAATCGGTCGGGCCGTGGCTCTCCGCCATGCAGGAACGCCTGAACGAGCCGGACGGCGTGGACCGTCTCGTCGACAGCCTCCCGTTCGCCGAGACGATCCGGCCCTACCAGCACGAGATCGCGGAACGGGCCGCCGGGGTGGCGAGCTCGCTCGGGGGGTTCGTCGTCACGCAGCTCGCGGCGCTCACCCGGGGGACGGTGACGTTCATCTTCCTCCTCTTCGTCATGCTGTATTCGATGTTCTTCTTTCTGAAGGACGGAGAGCGGTTCATCGAGCGCCTCCTCTACTACTTCCCGCTCTCGACCGTGGACGAGCGCCGGATGCTCGACAAGTTCGTCTCGGTGAGTCGTGCGACGGTGAAGGGGACCTTCCTGATCGGGATCGTCCAGGGGGGGCTGGCCGGGCTCTCGTTCTGGGTCGCCGGCGTTCCGTCGACCGCGTTCTGGAGCACCGTGATGGCCGTGCTCTCCATCATCCCCGGCATCGGCTCGGTGCTGGTGTGGCTGCCGGCCGGCATCTATCTGATCTCCGCCGGGAAGGTCGTGGCCGGTGTGGGGGTGCTTCTGTGGTGTGCGGTGGTCGTCGGGATGGTCGACAACCTCATGCGGCCCTGGCTGGTGGGGCGCGACACGAAGATGCCCGATCTGATGATCCTGCTCGGGACGCTCGGAGGTCTGGTGGTCTTCGGGGCGGCGGGAGTGATCGTCGGGCCGATCGTCGCCGCGCTCTTCATGACCGTGTGGGAGCTTTACGGCGAAGCGTTCAAGTCCGTGCTCCCCGAGGCCCGCGTGCCGCCCGTGAAGGAGCCTGAAACCGGCACGTAAACGCGACCGTAGCCTCGCGTGTCCGGACCCTCGCGACCGCGACGAGACCGTCGTGCGCGCGGCGAACCATCACCAGGAGTCCAAATGCTCGACCGTCCGTCCACCTGTTTCTCGAGCCGCCTCGCGACGCTCGGAGTCGTCCTGCTCGGCGGGCTCCTCGGGGCTGCCGCCCCGCTCGTGGCGCAGACCTGGCCCGATTCGGCCTTTCTCGCGCGCTTTCGCTGGCGCTCCGTGGGTCCCGCGAATATCGCCGGTCGCGTGACCGATGTGGAGGGTGTCCCCGGAACGCCCGTCTTCTACGTCGCGACGGCGGCCGGGGGGATCTGGAAGAGCACCAACAACGGCACGACCTTCCGCCCGCTCTTTCAGGACGAGCGCGTGGTGGCGATGGGCGACATCGCGATCGCGATGGCCGACACGAGCATCGTGTGGGCCGGGACGGGAGAGGAGGACTCGCGGAACTCGATCTCGCCGGGCGGCGGGGTCTACAAGTCGACCGATGGGGGGCTCACCTGGGCCCTGATGGGGCTCGAGGGCACCCAGGCGATCGGACGGATCGTCATCCACCCGCAGAATCCCGATCTCGTCTACGTCGCGGCGCTCGGTCACATCTGGGGGACGAACGAGGAGCGCGGCCTCTACCGCACCACCGATGGCGGCGAGACCTGGGAGCGCATCCACCACATCTCCGAGACGGCCGGGTTCGTCGATCTGGCGATGCACCCCGACGATCCGAACACCCTCTTCGCGTCGTCGTGGGAGCGCGTGCGGGGGCCGTACTTCCTCCATAGCGGGGGCCCGGGCAGCGCGCTGTGGAGGTCGACCGACGGCGGCGACACGTGGACCGAGGTGACGGGTGGCGGATTCCCCGAGACCGAGAAGGGTCGCATCGGGATCGCGATCGCCCACTCCGACCCCGACGTCGTGTACACGATCGTCGAGGCCGAAGACCCCGAGGAGATGGACACAGACGGCGACGGGGAAGACGACGTCTTCGGAAGCGGTCTGTACCGTTCGGCGGACGGGGGCGACACCTGGGAGTTCATGAACGACCAGAACACCCGTCCGTTCTACTACTCGCAGGTGCGGGTGGACCCGTCGGACCCCGATCACGTGGTCTGGTCCTCCACGCCCGTGCGGTTCTCGAAGGACGGCGGGCTCACGGTCGGGCAGACGACGCAGGGGGTTCACGTCGATCACCACGCGCTGTGGTGGGACATCTCCAACCCCGACCACTACATCGTCGGAAACGACGGCGGGATCGCGATCACGTGGGACAGGGGCGGCAACTGGGACTTCCCCAACACGTTCGCGATCGGGCAGTTCTACGCCGTCTCCTACAACATGGACATCCCGTACCGCGTGTGCGGGGGTCTTCAGGACAACGGCACCTGGTGCGGACCCAGCCGCCGGCGGAACGGGTCGATCGACAATCACATGTGGTTCACGGTGAACGGCGGCGACGGGTTCTGGGCGCCGCAAGACCTGCACGATCCGGACCTGATGTGGGCGGAGTCGCAGGGCGGGAACATGGCGCGGATCAACGTCGCGAGCGGTTCGCGGCAGGGGCTCGCCAAGCCCACGTGGCAGTCGGCGACGAAGGAGGCCCGGGACGAGCTGGTGACGATCGAGGAGGAGGCCGGCGACTCGCCCACCGCCGCACAGTCGGCGCGTCTGGTCGAGCTCCGCGAGCGGATCGCCGCCGACTCGGCCGCGAACGAGCTCCGGTGGAACTGGAACACGCCGATGGTCGTGTCGGTGCACGACCCGAGCGTCTTCTACGCGGGGGCGAACCGCGTGCTCAAATCGACCGAGCGGGGCGACGACCTGCGTGTGATCTCACCCGATCTCACCTACGCCGACACGATGAAGATCCGGGTGAGCACCGAGACGACGGGGGGGATCACGCCCGACGTCACCGGGGCCGAGACCTACGCGACGATCGTGGCGCTCGTCGAATCGCCCCTCCGGCAGGGGCTGCTGTACGCCGGGACCGATGATGGCCGGGTCTGGATGACCGACGACGATGGCGGGAGCTGGACGGAGCTCACCGACCGGATCGCGGGCGTGCCCGAGGGGACGTACGTGAGCCGCGTCGAGGCGTCGCACCACGACTCCGACCGGCTGTACGTGACCTTCGACGGACACCGGACGAACGACTTCACGCCGTACGTCTTCGTGACGGACGACGGCGGCGAGAGCTTCCGCTCGATCGCGGCCGATCTGCCGACCGGCGCCCCCGACTTCCTGCACGTCGTCCGCGAGGACCCCGTGAACGAGAACCTCCTGTTCGTCGGTTCGGATGTCGGGGTGTACGTGTCTGTCGACCGGGGGGCGTCGTGGAAGCGGTTCATGACCGGGCTGCCGACGGTCCCCGTGCACGACCTGAAGATCCACCCGCGCGACCGCGAGCTGATCGCGGGGACGCACGGACGGTCGATCTGGATCGTCGACATCGCCGGGCTGGCGACGGTCGCGGCGGCGCCGCTCGACGACGAGGTGGTGCTGTTCGACCCGACGCCCGGGCTCCAGTACGGCGATCGCTTCGTCGGTGGCGAGTCCACGGCGCAGCGCTGGTTCGAGGGCGAGAGCACGCGGTACGGCGCCGAGATCCTGTATTACGTTCCGCGTGCGGTGTCGACGGCGGCGATGGCGGCGGCCCGAGAGGCGCGCGAGGCGGCGAGCGAGGGGGACGACGACGAGGAGAACGGCGGAGCCGGAGGCGCGACACGCGCGCAGGCGCTCGTGACGATCCTCGACTCGGCCGGCGACACCGTCCAGATCGTGTCGGGACCCGTGACGGCGGGTCTCAAGAGCGTGTTCTGGAGCTTCGACCGCAGGAGCCTGCCCGAGCCGCTGTCGCCGAGCGAGCGACGCGACAGCGCCGACGCCACGCGGATCGCCGCCGAGGTGGCCGACTCGCTGGTCGCCGCGGGGGCCGACTCGGCGCAGGTCGATCAGGCGGTTCGGAACTTCGAGCGACGGATGAACCGGGAGAGCCGTCCCGGGTTCGGCGGAGGCGTCCCGACCCGCGCGCCCGAATTCCAGGAACGCCCGGGCGAGAACTATCCGAGCCGGCCGGGGACGCGTGAGACGCGCCGTTCGAGCGGGTTCGCGAGCGTGAACCGCGACTTCTTCCGGGCGCTGCGCGAGCGGGGGGTCGGGTTCGGCGGATTCGGCGGGTTCGGCGGGGGAGACGATATCGCCGATCCGGGCACATATACGGCGATCCTCAGCATAGGAGACCGCGAATGGAGCACGCGTCTCGAGATCGTGCGACGCGAGGGGTACGAGCCCGAGCCCTGAGGCACGCCGGGGCGAGGGGGGTGCGTGCCGCAGCCTTCACGGCGCTGGCGGCCGCGGTCCTCGCGTCCGCGCCCACGAGCGCGCAGACGTCCGCCTTCGATGCGGACGCGTTCGACGCGTACGTGGCGGCCGCCGTCGAGGCCTGGGATGCCCCGGGGCTCGCCATCGCGGTCGTGAAGGACGGCGAGGTCCTGTTCGAGCGGGGGTACGGGGTGCTGTCGATCGACGGGGCCGAGCGGGTCGACGAGCACACGCGGTTCGCGATCGGCTCGACGACGAAGGCGATGACTGCCGCCGCGATCGGACTGCTCGTCGACGAGGGGAAGGTGCGGTGGGACGACCCCGTCCGACGCCACCTGCCCGACTTCGAGCTGAGCGACCCGCTCGCGTCGCACGAGGTGACCGTCCGCGATCTCCTCACACACCGCGCCGGTCTCGGGAACGCCGACTTCCTCTGGTACGAGCAGGACACGTCGAGCGACGCGATCATGGCGCGCGTCTCGCAGATCGAGTCCGCCTACTCGTTCCGGTCGTCATGGATCTACCAGAACATCATGTATCTGGCGGCGGGTCGCGTGGTCGAGGCGGCGAGCGGGATGAGCTGGGCCGACTTCATCCGCACCCGGCTGTTCGAGCCGCTCGGGATGGACGAATCGATCGCGCTCGTCTCTGAGACGGAGGGCCGTCCGAACGTCGCCCGTCCGCACGACTACATCGACGGGGCGCTGGAGGTCATCGAGAACGCCTCGGTCGACCACGTTGCGCCGGCCGGCTCGGTATGGTCGAGCGTGCACGACATGTCGAAGTGGCTGCGGATGCTGCTCGCGGACGGGAAGCTCCCCGACGGCGGCCGACTCCTCAACCCGATCGTCGTGGCCGAGATGTTCACGCCACAGGTGGTGCTGCGCAGCCAGTACCCGACCGATCGCCTCACCTCCCCGAACTTCATGACGTACGGGCTCGCGTGGTTCCAGAAGGACTACCGGGGGCGGAAGGTCGACTACCACACGGGTTCGATCGACGGGATGGTCGCGATCGCCGGGCTTGTCCGTGAGCAGGGGCTCGGGGTGTACGTCCTGGCCAACCGCGATCACGTCGAGGTCCGGCACGCGCTCATGTACCGCGTCTTCGACCTGTTCGACCCGGACGGCGAGCCGCGTGACTGGAGTGCGGAGCTCCTCGGTCTGTACCGTCCGATTCAGGAGGCGGCGAGCCGGGATCGCGACGCGCGGCTCGCGTCGCGGGTCGAAGGAACGACACCGTCGCTCGACACCGCCTCGTATGCCGGGACCTATTCGGACGATCTGAGAGGGACGGTCCGGGTGACGTCCGGGCCGGACGGATTGCGGGCAGAGTACGGCCCGGGTCTGGCGGGAGCGCTGGAGCACTGGAACTACGACACGTTCCTGCTGCGCTTCGACGCCCGGTGGCGCGGGGAGACGTTCATGACGTTCCGGCTCGATGAGCGGGGGGCGGTGCAATCGCTCGAGATGGGGTCGGCGACCTTCCGACGGACGGACGGCAGATGAGCATCACGGAGTTCATGAGCCGGCACTACCGGCACTTCAACGCCGCGACGCTCGTGGATGCGGCGGACGCGTACGCGACCCACGTCGAGGGCGGGGGGCGCATGATGGTCACCCTGGCCGGGGCGATGAGCACCGCCGAGCTGGGACTGTCGCTCGCCGAGATGATCCGGCACGACCGGGTCCACGCGATCAGCTGCACCGCGGCGAACCTCGAGGAGGACCTCTTCAACCTCGTCGCGCACGACCACTACGTGCGGATCCCCAACTGGCGTGACCTCACGCCGCGCGACGAGAAGGAGCTCGAGTCGCGCGGGCTCAACCGGGTCACCGACACCTGTATCCCCGAGGAAGACGCATTTCGGAAGATCCAGCGGCCGATCGTCGAGCTGTGGCGCGAGGCCGATCGGGCGGGACGAGCCCGGTTCCCTCACGAGTACTTCTACGACCTCGTGCGCAGCGGGACGCTCGCGGACGAGTACCAGATTCCCGTCGAGAACTCGTGGCTGGTGGCCGCGGCCGAGCGCGACATCCCCATGTTCGTCCCCGGGTGGGAGGACTCCACGCTCGGGAACGTCTACGTGGCCACCGTCCTCGGGGGGCACGTCTCCGGGTACGGTCCCATCCGGCGTGGCGTCGAGTATATGCACGAGCTCGCGCGCTGGTACGTCGCCACCACGATGGGCGAGGACCTTCCGCCCGTCCCCGACGGCGGAGGCGCGACGTCCGTCAGGGACAGCTCGGGCGGCGAGGGCGGAGCCGGCGTCGGTTTCTTCCAGATCGGCGGCGGGATCGCGGGCGACTTCCCGATCTGCGTCGTGCCCATGATCCGTCAGGATCTCGAGCGCGAGTGCCCGTACTGGTCGTATTTCTGCCAGATCTCCGACTCGACGACGAGCTACGGGTCCTACTCGGGGGCCTTCCCGTCCGAGAAGATCACCTGGGGCAAGCTCGACGTCACGACCCCCACGTTCGTGATCGAGTCGGATGCGACGATCGTCGCCCCGCTCATCTTCGCGAGGGTGCTCGGGTGGTGACCCGCGGCCCGACGCGGGCCGGGGCTTCTCAGGGCGCGGCCGGGGGTTCGGCGGCCGACGGGGGCTCGGGCGTTTCGAGATAGGTGTAACCGGCCAGCGCCGACCGGTAGAACTCGAGCAGCGCCCGTCCCTCGGCGACCGTCAGCCGGCCGTCCTGCACGGCCCGCTCGCAATCGCGTCTCAGGACGGCGAAGAGCTCGGCCGGGTCGTACTGCACGTATCTGAGGACCTGTTCGGCGGTGTCCCCCTCGATGAGCTCCTCGATCGACCATCGACCGTCGGACTCGAGGCCCACGTGCACCACGTGCGTATCGCCGAAGAGGTTGTGCAGGTCGCCCAGCGTCTCCTGGTACGCTCCGACGAGAAAGGCCGCGAGGTAGTAGGGCTCGCCGGGCCGCAGATCGTGCAGCGGCAGGAGGTGCTCGGGGTCCCCGCCATCGGAGGTGATGAACCTGTCGACCTTGCCGTCGGAGTCGCACGTGATGTCGGCGAGCACGCCGAGCCGCGTGGGGCGCTCGTCGAGGCGGTGGATCGGCATGATCGGGAAGAGCTGCTCGATGGCCCAGGTGTCGGGGAGCGACTGGAAGATCGACAGGTTGCAGAAGTACGTCTCGCCGAGGATCCGATCGAGCGCACCCAGCTCCTCGGGCACGTAATCGGCTCGGGTCGCCGCCTCGCGGATGCGCTCCAGCGTAGACCAGAACAGACGCTCGGCGAGGGCCCGCAGCGTGAGGTCGAGATACCCGAGGCTGAACAGACGCATCGCCTCCTCGCGCGCCTGAAGGGCGTCGTGGAACGCGTCGATCAGGGTATCGGGCGAGACGAGGTCGTGTGCGAAGACGAGGTCGCGGATGGGGGGCGGCCAGTCGGGCTCGTCATCGAGGTCGGCGGGGCGGGGGAGGTCGCCCGGGGGCACGTGCGACGGCCCGGTCATCCCGAGCACGTCGAACACCAGCACGCTGTGGTAGGCGGCGATCGCGCGTCCCGATTCGGTGACGATCACCGGGTGCGGGATCCCGCGCTCGTCGCAGACCGAGCTGACGCGGTAGACGATCTCGCTGGCGTACGCGGCGAGCGAGTAGTTGATCGACGAGTCCGCCGCCGACTCGCTGCCGTCGTAGTCCACGCCGAGCCCGCCCCCGAGGTCGATCACCTCGAGTCCCGCACCGAGGGAGACCAGCTCGGCGTACATGTGCGAGAGCTCGGCCACGGCCTCCTTGAGCGCCCTGATGTCCGAGATCTGGCTGCCCGGGTGACAATGCAGGAGACGGAGACAGTCGGCCATCCCCGCGTCGCGCAGCTCATCGAGGACGTGGAGCGCCTCGGTCGCGAACAGCCCGAACTTCGACTTGTACCCGGCCGACTCGCTCCACCGGCCCGACCCCGCGGTCGCGAGCTTCACGCGCACCCCGATCGACGGTCGCACGGAGTGGCGCCGGGCGAAGGTCATCAGCCGCTCGAACTCGCGGAGGTTCTCGACGACGAGGGTGATGTTGCGGCCCAGCTTCGCGGCGAGGACGACGGTCTCGATGTATGCGTCGTCCTTGAAGCCGTTGCAGATGATCGGCCGGTCCCCCGCGTCGGCCGTCATCGAAAGCACCGCGAGCAGCTCGGGCTTCGACCCCACCTCGACGCCGAAGTCGTAGCGCGCCCCGTGCCGGAGGACTTCCTCGACGACCTGACGCTGCTGGTTCACCTTCACGGGGAAGACCGCGACGTACCGCCCCCGGTACGAGTTCTCCGCCATCGCGGCCGCGAACGCCTCTTGAAGCTCGGAGAGCCGGTGGCGGAGGATGTCGGCGAACCTGACGATCAGCGGCGTGTGCAGACCCCGCTCGCGGAGCCCTTCGACGACCTCGTAGAGGTCGATCCCGCCCTCGTCCGCCCCGTCCGGCCGGACGACGACGTGTCCGGAATCCCCGATCGAGAAGTACCCGTGTCCCCAGTCGGAGATCTGGTACAGGCGGCGCGCGTCCCGTACAGTCCACGCGTTCGTCTGGTCGGTCGTCGTTTTCACGCGCGCAACGTACCGGTCGCGCCCGCCGGCGCCAGTGGTCGGCCGTCGTCGAGGGGGACATGAAGACACTGCTCGTACTGAGACACGCCAAATCGTCCTGGGATGATTCCAGCCTCAGGGACCACGACAGGCCGCTGAACCCCCGCGGGGTCCGCGACGCGCCGCGGATGGGGAAGCTCATCGCCTCCGAGGACCTCGTGCCCGACGCGATCATCAGCTCCACCGCGCGCAGGGCGCTGGCGACGGCCGAGCTGGCGGCCGGCGCGATGCCCGACGCCCCGGAGATCGAGACGACCCGCGATCTCTACATGGCGTCCCCGCACAGCTATCTGGACGTCCTCGCGGACCATGCCGGGGCGGTCGATCGCGTGATGGTGGTCGGACACAACCCGGGGATCACGGCGCTCGTGACCCGTCTGACGGGGCAGCTCGAGGAGATGCCGACGGCGGCGCTCGCCGTCATCGAGCTCGACATCGATGACTGGGCGGATATCCACGGCGCGAAGCGCGGCCGGCTGGCGGGTTTCTGGCGTCCCAAGGAGCTTGGCTAGCGTCCCGGCTCATCCACCGCTTTCGAGCCGGATCTCCGCGGTGTAGACGAGGTCGTCGAGCGGCGAGTTGTCCCCGTTCCCCGAGTTGGCCGCGACATGGAGAGCGATCGTTCCGCGCTCGGCGGGGGCCGTCCACTCGAACGTCCATGCGGCCTCTTCGCCATCGGCGGGTACGCCCGACGAGGTGTGCTGGACGTACTGAACACCGGTGATGGAGGGGTCGGTGAGCCCGACCCGGTCGTCGGTCGTCGCGAGCGACCCGGCCGTCTGGCCGGCGCGCGGACCGTCGGCCCAGCGGAACGCCGCCTGAAACCCCGCCGCGTTCATGTCGAAGCTCCGGAGCCGGATCGTGATCTCGACGCTCGCGCCCGGGACGTACATCGTCCCCAGCCCGATGACCTCGAGCGTCGAGCCGGGCTCGTTCAGGTCGGATCCCGTGTGGCACTCGAGACACGTCGGCTCGCCGAAACCCCCGGTGTGGGCGGGCGGCGGGCCGACGACGTGCGGCGGATTGCGTTCCAGCGGGCCGCGCGGCAGGGGCTCGGCGGTCCCGTTCGTCGCGAACCCGCCCGACAGGACGAGGCCCGCGACGCCGATCGACGCCGCGGGCCACCCTCTGGTTGCCACGTGTGCTACTGGTCGGAGCTCAGAACCGCGCGCCCGACCGTGTTCACGTCGGTGCCGAACCAGATCGAGTTCGTGCTCTCGTCGTAGTACATGTGACGGATCGTGCCGGCCCCGCTCGGGACCTCGACCATCCCGACGAACTCCTCGGTCGTCGTGTCGAAGCCGACGAATCGGTTGGGCTCGATGCCGGTCTCGACCGCCCACACGACGTCGTTCTTGTCGATCGCGACGCCGTAGGGCCGCGATTCCTCGCCGGCGGGGAGGTCCCACTCCTTCGTGAACCCGTCGCCCTCGACGACCTGTCCGATCTTCCCGCGGGCATAATCCACGTACCAGATGCGGTCCTGCGAGTCGATGACGAGACGCCGGGGCCGTGTGCCCTCGGGCAGGTCGTAGGTGATGAGCTCGAACGAGGTCGGCTCGACCATCCCGATCAGGTTGGTCCCGAAGAGCGCGATCCACGGACGGTTCTGCGAGTCGATCTTGATCCCGTACGGCCGGCTCGACGAGCCGCGGCCGCCGGTGGTCTCGGGCGCCTCGACGAGACGGACCGCCTCGGTCTCCTTGTCCATGAACCCGATCAGGTTGCCCTGCTGGACCGTGAACCAGATGTCGCCGTTGTGGTCCCAGATCAGCGTGTGCGGGTCACGCGCCCGCTCGTCGGGCATCATGACCTTCTCGATGGCGCCCGTGGCAGGGTCGATGATCCCGATGTGGTTGGCGCGGTTGCCGGCGTAGAAGACCATCCCGTCCTCATCGACGATCAGGTTGTGCGGCCCCGTGCCGTCGTCCATGTCGAACCGCGTGAACTCGCCCGTCTCGGGGTCGAGCACCGCCGCGTAGTGCGCGGCCTGACCGACGAACCAGACCCGGCCGTCGGGGGCGACCATCGGGTCGCGGGGCCGGCTGTCGGGGTAGGGGACCGTCCACTCCTCGATCGTGGGAAGACCGGTCTGCTGCGCCTCGATCGGCACCGCGACCGCCGTCGCGAGCAGAACGAGCGCTCCG
>JAWWCR010000107.1:0-16752 GCA_033720355.1 Gemmatimonadota bacterium | reverse complement strand
CGTGCGAAGGAAGGGGGTTGGTACTCCGAGGAGCTGATGCAGCGAATCGCCGACGAGGGCCACATCCACTTCGAAGAGGTGCCGGAGGAGGTGCAGGGGATCTTCGTCACGGCGCACGATGTCTCTCCGGAGCAGCACATCCGGATGCAGGCGGCGTTTCAGGAACACACGGATTCGGCGATTTCGAAGACGTGCAACTTCCCGTCGCACGCCACGAAGGAGGACGTGCGTCAGATCTACGACCTCGCCCACGAGCTCCGCTGCAAGGGTGTCACGGTCTATCGGGACGGCTCGCGAGACGAGCAGGTGCTGTCCACCGGCGAGACCGCGAAGGCCGTGCAGCAGAAAGCGGCCGGGAGCGCCGACGTCTCCGCGAACGGCGCGCTGGAGACCGTCGCGGTCGATGAGGGCGTCGCGGCGGAGCTGGCCGAGGCGCTCGAGCGTCTCGCCGAGGTGGAGGGAGAGAAGTCCGAGCTCGAGACGCAGAACCGGCAGCTCGGCGGAGAGATCGAGGAGAAGACGCGCCGAATCGCGGAGCTCGAGGGCGGCAAGCTCAAGCGGGTGGATCGGCGTGAGCGTCCCACGGTGCTCCGCGGCCACACGCGACGCATCGCATCCCCGCTCGGCTCGATGTACGTGACGATCAACGAGGACGAACAGGGGCGCCCGTTCGAGGTCTTCGTCGGTCTCGGCAAGACCGGGGGCGCGGCGATGGCCGATGCGGAGGCGATCGGCCGGCTGATCTCGCTGGCGCTGCGGTCGGGGATCTCGCTTCGGGACGTGCACAAGCAGCTGCGAGGGATCTCCTCGGATCGCGCCGTGGGTCTCGGGCCCAGCAAGGTGCTCTCGGGGCCAGACGCGATCGCGCAGGTCATCGAGAAGTTCCTCGAGGAGAAAGAAGGCGTACAGCAGACGCTCCCCATGCCCGAGCCCGAGACCGGTCGTAAGGCCAACGGCGGCAGTCAGACCGCGCACCGGCCGGTGATCCAGCGCTACCAGGAGAAGGTGGCGGAGGTCTTCATCGGCGTATGCGTGGAGTGCGGGAGCAGCATGGCCTTCGAGGAGGGGTGTGCGAAATGCTACGCCTGCGGCCACGCGGAGTGCGGGTAGCTGGAAGGCACAACGGCGGCGGGTGGGCCGGGACAACCCCCGCGACGTTGCGGAGGGTGGTGCCCGCCCGCTAGCCTGCTACCACATATTGGGTGTCACGATCTCGACGGGTACCACATGTTGTGGGTAAACTGTGGATAAACACCCCCGGAGCCGCGGAATTCTCGGGGATAACGGGGGGAAAACCCGCGGAGCGGTCGTGGCTGAACCCGGTGGAATCGACAGGGAGCGGAAGATGGCCACCAACGAGCACGAGGGTGGCGGCGGTGGGGACAGGGCGGAAGCAGACGGAGAGGCCTCGCGGTCGAGGAACATCACTCCACAGTGGTTGAAGACGACTCAACAGACGAACCGCGTCGCCTTCGAGCGTGAGATGGAGCGACACCGGCAGCGCTTCGACTCGGAGTTCCGGCGCTTCTGGCGGGCACACCAGACACCCACCTGACCGTTTCCGCGTCCGGTCACGCCGGTCACGACGCAGCGAAGACGGCCCCGGTCACCCTGACCGGGGCCGTTTCGCATCCGGGCGGCCTGGTCGGTCCGCTCGCCGACCGCCGAGCGGTGTGGTCGCAGCAATCGCAGGGCTGCGACTCCGGATGGACGGCTGTCTCTACCGATCGGGACCGAAGAGCACCGGAGCGACGACGTGTCTACGCAGGCGCGTCGACCGACCCTGTCGAGGCGATCGTCGCGAGTGCGGCCGCCACGAGGTTCTCGGTGCCTCCGTCTCGGGCGAACACCTTCGACTCGACGACCTTCAGTCGACGTCCGTTCCGGAGAACTCGAGCCTTGCCGACGAGCCCGTCGCCGCGGGCCGGCGCCACGAAGTTGATCTTGAACTCCACGGTGAGCGGCTGCTCGTCCGTCGACATGAGGGAGTACCCGGCGCCCGCGGCCGCGTTGTCCGCCAGAGTGGCGGTCACGCCACCGTGGAAGAGACCGTGTTGCTGAGTCAGCTCGTCGGAGAAGCGCACCGCGATGTGGCACTCCCCCGCCTCTACGTGCTCGAGCTCAGCCCCGAGAGTACGCATGAATCCCTGGGCGGCGAAGCCCCGACGAACCCGCTCCAATGTGCCATCCACTCACATACTCCGGGGAATCGGGTGATGCCGTGATGTGCGAGAAGGGTAGAACTACTGCGCAATCGGGTTACAGCGCGAGGTCGAACCCCGGGCCCCCACCCAGCTCGAGGCGTGAACGGCCAATGGCGTGGGAGCAAGCCGGCGTCCCACACACCGACCCTCTCGCCCACGTGCCGGCGGCGGTACATGGCGAACCGGCCCCGTTGCCTGTCCTTCAGGCGAAGGTGTCCGCTACCCGGCGCCGAAGCGGCGCTCGACGTAGCGGTCGAGGATGCCGAGGAAGTCGTCGACCAGGTCGTCGCCGCGGAGGGTCTCGGTATGCTCGCCGTCGACGTAGACCGGGGCGGTGGGCTCCTCGAACGTGCCGGGGAGCGAGATCCCGATGTCGGCGTGTCTCGATTCGCCGGGGCCGTTGACGACGCACCCCATGACGGCGACGGACAGGTCCTCGACGCCGGGATAGACGTCGCGCCACCGGGCCAGCCGGTCGGCGATGTGGCGCTCGACGTCGAGGGCGAGCTCCTGGAAGTAGGTGCTCGTGGTACGTCCGCAGCCGGGGCAGGCGGTCACCTGGGGCTTGAAGCTCCGGATCTCCAGTGACTGGAGGATCTGCTGGGCGATCCTCACCTCTTCGGTTCGGTCGGCCCCGGGCTCGGGGGTGAGCGACACGCGGATCGTGTCGCCGATCCCCTCGGCGAGGAGGATGGCCAGCGCCGCGGCCGAAGCGACGGTGCCCTTGCGACCCATCCCGGCCTCGGTGAGCCCGAGGTGCAGGGGGTAGTCGCACCGCGCGGCGAGGTCACGGTAGACGCGGGCGAGATCGGGGACGCGCGACACCTTCGCGCTCAGGATGATGCGGTCGCCGGGGAGTCCGATCTCCTCGGCGATCCGGGCCGAGCCGAGGGCGCTCTCGACGATTGCGGCGAGCATGACGTCGTGAGCTTCTAGGGGCTCTTCCCGCTCGGCGTTCTCGTCCATCATTCGGGTGAGCAGGATCTGATCGAGCGAGCCCCAGTTGACCCCGATGCGCACGGGCTTCCCGTGCTCGATCGCGCACCGGACGATGGTGGCGAACTGCTCATCCCACCTCTTGCGGCCGACGTTGCCCGGGTTGATGCGATACTTGGCGAGCGCGGCCGCGCATGCGGGGTGCCCCGGAAGGAGGATGTGCCCGTTGAAGTGGAAATCGCCGATCAGCGGGACGTCGGCGCCACGCGATCGAAGGCGCTCCGCGATCGCGGGAACGGCCTCGGCGGCGGCAGACGAGTTGACGGTGATACGGACGAGCTCCGACCCGGCCTCCCAGAGCGCGCGCACCTGGTCGACGGTGGCGTCGACATCGGCGGTGTCGGTGTTCGTCATCGACTGCACGACGATGGGGTGGTCGCTCCCGACGGCGACGCCTCCCACGTGAACCGTCCTGGTCGGCCGGCGTTTCGCGCCCTTCAACTCCACGCTCGTTTCCCCGCTGCATCGAGGCTCCCCGGTGTTCCGAAACGCCCGCCGTTCCGGCCGATCCCGGGCCGGGGAAGGTACGGTTCGGGTGCCTTGACCCGCCAACATCGGAGGCGTGGGCTTGACCGATATATGCGTTACACATATATGTGCGGTGCAGGCACATTCGGCTGGACGGAAGAGGACGAACATGGGTATGGATCGAAGACGGCCCCCGGAGTCGCACCTGCCGCTCAGACCGGTGGAGTTTCAGGTGCTGCTGAGCCTGGCGACCGGCGATCGCCATGGATACCGGATCATCCAGGACGCCGAGGACCGCGGCGAGCGGATCGACGTCGGGACGCTCTACCGCGCGCTCGCCCGGCTGTCCGACCGCGAGTGGATCCGGCCGGCGGGTCGGGACCCGGAGGACGACCGCCGCAACAGCTACGCGCTTACCGAGTACGGGCTCGAGGTCGCTCGCGCGGAGGCGGCGAGGCTCGAGAGCCTGACGCAGGCAGCGAGACGCGGCGGGCTGTTGCCGGAGGTGGCGCGATGACGCCTCGCGACTCGACCACGGCCGGGATGACGGGTTCGCGACGCTGGTTCCGACTCCTGCTCGAGCTCTACCCGCCGGAGTTTCGCGACGAGATGGGAGACGAGCTGGTGGAGACCTATCTGTCCCGCGCCCGGGAGGCTCGCGCGCGGGGCGGGCTCGCGCCAGCCGCGCTATGGGGGAGGGCCCTGATCGACTCGCTGCGGAACGGCCTCGCCGAGCGGGTCAACCCTGCGTCGGCGTGGAGGCGCGGTCGCGGGTGGGGCCGGGATGCGCACCTGGTCGTGCGCCGGCTGCGGCGCTCGCCCTCGTTCACACTCTCGATCCTCGGCACGCTCACGGTGGGGCTGGGGGCGTTCGCCGTCGTGTACTCGGTCGTACACCAGGTACTGATCGCGCCGCTGCCGTATGAGGAGCCGGACGACCTCTACTACGTGTGGCGCGACTACCGAGCGGTCTTCGACCTCGACCGCGGCTGGCTCGCGGGGACCGACGTCGTCGAGCTCGCCGGGGCGGCCGGGGTCATCGAGGACGCCGTCGGGCTCGCGGCGGGACGTGCCACCCTGACGGGAGCGGGCGACTCACGGCCCGTGGAGATCCAGGTCATGCTGACCACGCCGAACCTGCTCGAGGTGCTCGGGGTGGAGCCGCTGATCGGCCGCGGCTTCGCGCCCGACGACGGAGGCGAGACGGGTCCGCAGGTGGCGGTGCTCGGACACTCGCTGTGGGTCCGGCTCGGAGCCGACGAGTCGATCCTGGGGCAGGAGATCCGACTGGATGACGACCTCTACACCGTCATCGGGGTGATGGCGCCCGGCTTCGATTTCCTGAGACACGGGAGCCTCGGGCCACCGAGGGGCGCGGACGCCTACATCACGTTCGACTACGACCTCGCGACGACGAGCCCCGGGGCCGGGTCGTACGGCGGACTCATCCGGTCACGGGACGGGACCCCGCCCGAGGCGGTCGCGAACGCGGTCGACGCGCTGGGGCGCGCGATCGACGAGCGCGACTTCGACGGTCGCGGTCTCGAGTGGTACCCGGTGCCGCTCAAACCGGACCTCGTCGCGGATGTCCGCCCCGCGCTCGTCGTCGTGGGGCTGGCTGGCGGGTTTCTCGTCCTGGTGCTGCTCGTCAACCTGGCCGCCCTCCTCCTCGTCAGGACGATGGAGCGCCAGAAGGAGCTCGCTGTGTCGCGAGCCCTCGGGGCGAGTGGCTCGGCGTTCCTCCGCGCGACGATGTTCGAGGGCGCGCTACTCGGGCTCGCCGGTGGAGCCGCAGGAGCCGCCGCCGCGGTGTGGGGGACCCGCGCCTTGATCTCCCTCGCGCCGCCCGAGCTGCCGAGGTTGGGAGAGGTCGCCGTGACCTGGCAGATCGGGCTCACGGTCGCCGCGGTCGGGCTGCTGCTCGGTCTGGTCGCGGCGTTTCCGCCCGCCGTATGGGCCCGTCGCGCGCGTCTCTCCTCGCTTCTGAGCGCCGCGGCTCTCCGCGGAGGCGGCGCACGGGGGAGGGCTCGCCGCGCGATGGTCGTCGTCCAGATCGCGCTGTCGCTCGTCCTCCTCACCGCGGGCGGGCTGGTGGTCCGCAGCTTCTCCGAGCTCCTTCGCGCAGACCCGGGTTTCGAGGCGGAAGGCGTCCTCACGTTCCGCGTGCCGATCCACGACGCGGCCGAGTTCGCGGACGCGTTGCCCCGGCAGGAGGAGATCCGGCGCGAGCTCGCCGCGATCCCCGGAGTGACGTCCGTCGGGGCAGTGTCGGCGCTACCGCTTTCGGGCAACGGCAACCAGTCGAGCATCGAGGCCCCGGGCGCCCCGGGGAACACCGGCGAGGAGGAGGTCGACCGGCCGCTCGTCGACTACCTCGAGGTGCGGCCTGGCTACTTCGAGTCGATCGGGATGAGAATCCTCGAGGGAGAGGCGCCGGACACGTCCGTGCCCGAGGGGCCGGCCGACGCGTATATCGATCAGCACGTGGCAGGTCAGTTCTGGCCCGGGCGCAGCCCGGTGGGGGCCGAGATCCTGATCGACGGGACCCCGCTGCGAGTCGTGGGCGTGGTTCGTCAGGCGCGGCTGTACGACGTACACGAAGATGGCCGCCCGCAGATCTACATCCGTAATCAGCGGGAGGACTGGGGCTATACGTCGCTGTCCTACGCGGTACGGACGACCCGTGACCCGTCGAGCCTCACCCCGGAGGTTCGGGCAGCGGTCGCGCGGGTGGACCCGCGGCTCGCGGTGTCGGAGATCGTCCCGATGCACCAGCTCGTCGCAGAATCGTTGGCGCAGCAGCGAGTAAGCGCGGTTCTCATCGCGGGGTTCGCGCTCGGGGCGCTGCTTCTCGCCTCGATGGGCGTCTTCGGCGTCGTGTCGGGATCCGTCACGCGGCGGCGGCAGGAGCTGGCCGTGCGGCTCGCCATCGGGGCCGATCACGGGAGGGTGCTGAGACACGTGTTGGGCGAGGGACTGCTGCTCGTCCTCGCGGGTCTGCTCGCGGGGGCGCCCGGTGTCTACTTCGGGGGTCGCGTCATCCGCGGCATGCTGGTCGGCGTGTCGCCCTGGGATCCGCTGACGCTCGTCGCGGTGGCCCTCGGTCTCGGCGTCATCGCGCTCGCCGCCTCGTGGATCCCGGCCCGCCGGGTGACGAGGATCGAGCCGGCGGGGGTGCTACGACAGGGCTGAGAGCTCCCGGACGCCTGGCGTCGTGAAAGCCCCCCAATGAAAAACGCGACGCCCGGGTGGGGCGTCGCGTTCTCGAAGAGCGATCGACGGGTCGTCTCGTCGGGCGACCGACCCGAGGGACGCTACCGTCGCGCCTGCTGCCTTCTGCGACGGCGCCGCCGACGCCGCTCCGCGGCCTTCATCTTCCGGCGGCGGGCTTCGCTCGGCTTCTCGTAGAAGCGGTGCTTCTTGATATCCCTGAATATGCCGGCACGCTGTACCTTGCGGCGGAACTTCCGCAGCGCGCGATCGAGCTCTTCGTTTTCCCTCAGCGTATACTGCAAAGAACCTCACCTCCTCGGGGGATCGTGAACCCTTGAAGCTACCGGATTCACGCGTGTTTCGTCAACCGACCGAAGAGCTTTTCGCGGATCTGGCCGACGATTCCCCGCGACGCGGTCGAGCGCGATCCGGAGCGCTCCGCGCCCGGCTCTTCACGACGGGATCGGCCGGTCCCGGTCTTCGAATCGCCTCCGTACCGGGCATCCAGACGCGCGACATCGCGCGCCTTCGGACCGCGATCGCCCGCCTCGATCTCGAACTCTACGGGCTCGCCCGCGTCGAGCGTTCGGAACCCCTCCATGGAGATCTGGGAGTGATGGACGAAGACATCCTCCTGACCTTCACGCTGGATGAACCCGTACCCTTTCTCGCTCGAGAACCACTTCACCTGTCCACGCACCCGCGACATGTCTGCCTCCCTTCATCGGGGGGCGCGACATCCGGTAACCCCAAAAAAATCAGACCCTTCCGGCCCTCACCGAAACGGGTCTGCACACTCTCGCACCGGTCATCATCGCGCCTCCACCCGTCCACCCGAACATGACCCCTCGATCATGGCACCGCTGCCTCGACTCCGCAACACGGCGCGGCGCTCGTTTGCGTGCGGCGCGATTTCGTTCCTATACTCCGGACGTGCATCCGCATTAGGGTCTTGTCGTCACTCTCCTCTGACCGGCACCACCCTAACCGTCCCGCAGGTAGCACGAAGGAGTTGTGTCATGGCACGCCGTCTCGCCATCGCCTCCGATGGGTCCTTCGAGATCGAGGGCCACCCCTACGCGATCCCCGACGAGTTCTCCCAGCGCGAGGTGTACAGCTACAAACGCCTCATGGAGCCGATCCCCGACATTCCCGGGGGGACGAGTCTCAGCGCCGAGCAGCGCGCGCAGCAGCGGGCGTACTTTCTCCGCCGGGCCGCCGCCTGTATCATCCCGGGCTTGCAGGTCCAGTCCCTCGAGGCGATGCCTCTCGGGCAGCTCCAGACCATGCACCAGTGGATCGTGGCACACCGACCCGACCTCTCGGAGGCCGCCCGCCATAACGCATGACGCGGCTCCTGCGGCTTAGCGGAAGTCGCGTCGAGACCGAGGGCGACGGGACTTCCTCGACACCGCAGCAGACCGTGGATGAGCGCCGGATTCCGTAGAGCCAAAATCGTCAGCACCATCGGTCCCGCGACCGTGGAACCCGAGGTGTTCCGCAGGCTCGTGGAGGCCGGTGCCGACGCGGTCCGCATCAACTTCTCGCACTCCGACCACGAGGTCGCAGAGCGTATCGTCGCGCTGGCGCGCGACGTCGCGCGCGAGACGGGCCGTCCCCTCGCGGTCATCGGCGACCTCGGCGGTCCGAAGATCCGCGTCGGCGACCTCGACGAGCCGATCGAGATCGAGCGGGATGCGACGTACTGCTTCGTCCCGGAGGGCGAGGAGGCCCCGGCGTCGTGCGAGCCCCCCCGGACGATCCCCACGACCTACCCCGAGCTCGGGGAGGAAGTCGAGTCCGGCAACCGGATCCTCCTCGATGACGGACGTTTCGAGTTTCTCGTGACCGAGGCCGCCGCGCACTGCGTCACCGCGCGTGCGCGCAACGCCGGGCTCCTCTCCGAGCACAAGGGCATCAACCTTCCCGGGGTGCGGGTCGGAGCCCCCAGCCTCACCGACAAGGACCTCGAGGACCTTGAGTTCGCGACCCGGCACCAGCTGGACCTCATCGCCCTCAGCTTCGTTCGCAGGGTGGAGGACATCCGCGAGACGCGACACGCCATGGACAGGGCGGCCCTCCTCATCGCGAAGATCGAGAAGGCGCAGGCCCTCGAGGGGCTGATGGACATCCTCGGCGAGACCGACCTCGTGATGGTCGCGCGGGGCGACCTGGGGGTCGAGCTTCCCTACGAGGAAGTGCCGATGATCCAGAAGCGGATCATCCGGCTCGCACAGGAGCGCGCCCGTCCCGTCATCACCGCGACGCAGATGCTCGAGTCGATGACGACCTCGCCCCGACCCACGCGCGCCGAGGTGTCGGATGTGGCGAACGCGCTGCTGGACGGCACCGACGCCGTGATGCTCTCCGGCGAGACGGCGGTCGGGCGCTACCCGGTCGAGGCCGTGCAGACGATGGACCGGGTGATCCGTCGGATCGAGCACGAGCGACTGACGCGGTACGGACGGGTCGGGAAGCGCATCAGGGGGATCGCGGAGATCCAGCAGACCACGTCGGGCGCCGTCGCCGCGGCCACGATGCAGGCGGTGGAGAGGCTGGACTCGCCGTTCATCGTGACCTTCACGCGCTCCGGGTACACCGCGCGGATCGTCTCGGCGCAGCGTCCGGCCGTCCCGATCCTCGCGCTCTCGGACAGCTGGCGGACCGTGAACCAGATGGCGCTCACCTGGGGGGTCCAGCCCGTGCTCTTCGAGGGCGATGCCAATTACCGGAGCATGCTCGAGAGAGCGCGGGAGACGGCGCTCGAGCTCGGTTTCGGAGAGACCGGCGACCGGTTCGTCGTCACGGCCGGTGTTCCGTTCCATGTGCCGGGAACGACGAACATGATGCGGATCGAGGAGCTGTGACGACTCCGCGCTCCCGGCACGCTCGCTGACCCATGCGGTTGCGGTTTCTCGGGACCGGAACCTCGTTCGGGGTGCCGGTGATCGGCTGCGGCTGCGCGGTCTGCGGCTCCGACGACCCGCGCGACCGCCGGACGCGCCATGCGCTTCTCCTCGAGGATGACGGGCGGCGGCTGCTCGTCGACACGCCTCCCGAGCTCCGGCTCCAGCTCGTCGACGCGCGAGTCGAGTCGCTCGACGCCGTGTTTCTGTCGCACGAGCACGCAGACCATACGCACGGGCTCGACGACCTGCGGATCTTCTCGCTTCGCGCCAGGAGGCCCCTCCCCCTCTACCTCGCGGCCGAGTTCGAGCGCGAGATCAAGCGGCGATTCTCCTATATCTGGGGCGGCGCGAAGGAGCAGCCCGGGTCCGCCGTCCCGCAGCTCGAGGTCACGACGTTCGCCGACCGCGAGCCGGTCTCGCCGGCCGGGTTCGATCTCATCCCCATCGCGTTCCCCCATGGGGTGTACCGGAGCTTCGGTTTTCGCGCGGGCGGCCTCGGCGTGATCATCGACGGCAAGAGCGTCCCCGAAGATGCCGTCGAGCTGCTCAGCGATCTCGACGTGCTCGTCATCAATGCGCTGTGGTTCGGGGATCCTCACCCCGGCCACTTCAGCATCGAGGCGGCGATCGAGGCGAGCCGGATCCTCCGCGCCCGTCGGACCTTCCTGACGCACATCGCGCATCGGCACTCGCACGCCGAGATCGAGGCTCGACTTCCCGACGACGTCTCGGTCGCCCACGATGGGCTCGACGTGGAGATCGGATGAGCGGCGCGCGGATCCGGAACTTCTCCATCATCGCCCACATCGATCACGGGAAGTCGACGCTCGCGGACCGGCTGCTCGAGTACACCGGCGCCATCGAGTCGCGGAAGATGAAGGAGCAGGTGCTCGACTCGATGGATCTGGAGCGCGAGCGCGGGATCACGATCAAGCTCAACGCGATCCGCATGGAATACCGCGCGCGTGACGGCGAGACGTATCAGCTCAACCTGATCGATACGCCGGGCCACGTGGACTTCACGTACGAAGTTAGCCGGAGCCTCGCCGCGTGCGAGGGCGCGCTTCTGGTGGTCGACGCCACCCAGGGCATCGAGGCGCAGACGATCGCGAACCTGTTCCTCGCGGTGGACGCGGGTCTCGAGGTGATCCCCGTCATCAACAAGATCGACCTCCCCGCGGCGGATCCCGGAAAGGTGGCCGCAGAGGTGACCGAGCTGATCGGCGGCGACCCGAACGAGATCCTGCTGGCTTCGGCGAAGGAGGGCGAGGGGATCGAGGGGGTGCTCGAGGCGATCGTGGGGAAGGTCCCTCCGCCCGAGGGAGATGCGGACGGGCCGCTCAGGGCGCTCATCTTTGACTCCCAGTACGATCGCTACCGCGGCGCGGTGCCGATGATCCGGGTCGTCGACGGCCGGGTGGAGACCGGGATGGAGATCGGCTTCGGGCGGCACGATGCGGTCTACGAAGTCGACGAGGTGGGGTTCATGCGGCTCGGGTTCCAGCGCACGGGCGTGCTCGAGGCCGGCGAGGTCGGGTACCTGACCGCGCAGATCAAGAAGGTCGGGCACACCCGGGTGGGCGACACGCTCCTCGACGCCTGCGACCGCGCGTCGGCGCTGTTGCCGGGGTATCAGGAAGCGAAGCCGATGGTCTTCGCCGGTCTGTATCCCACGGACTCCGACCAGTTCGAAGAGCTGCGGGATGCGCTCGAGAAGCTCCAGCTCAACGACGCGAGCCTGCACTACGAGCCCGAGACCTCCGGGGCCCTCGGGTTCGGGTTTCGGTGCGGCTTCCTCGGGCTGCTGCACATGGAGATCGTGCAGGAGCGGCTCGAGCGGGAGTTCGACCTCGACCTGATCACGACGCTCCCGAACGTCGAGTACGTCGTCGAGCTGACCAGCGGCGACGTCCTGAAGGTCGAGAACCCGAGCAAGATGCCGGACCGCGGGCGTGTCGAGCGGCTCCAGGAGCCCTACGTACGCATCCGGATCGTGAGCCCCGCCGAGTACATCGGGCCCGTACAGAAGATCTGTTTCAACCGCCGGGGCGAGTACGTGAACATGACGTACCTCGATCCGCAGCGCGTCGAGCTCGTCTACGAGATGCCGCTCGCGGAGATCGTGCTCGACTTCTACGACCGGCTGAAGTCGGTCTCGCGCGGGTACGCCTCGCTCGACTACGAGGTCGCGGGCTACCGGCCGTCGGATCTCGTGAAGCTCGATATCCTGTTGAACGGCGAGTCCGTCGATGCGCTCAGCGTGATCGTCCACAGGGAACGGGCGTACGAGTTCGGGCGCGACGTCGCCCGGAAGCTCAAGGAGCTCATCCCTCGACAGCTGTTCGACGTGGCGATTCAGGCGGCGATCGGACGCGACGTCATAGCGCGTACGACCGTGAAGGCGCTCCGAAAGAACGTTACGGCGAAGTGCTACGGCGGCGACATTACGCGGAAGCGGAAGCTTCTCGAGAAGCAGAAGGAGGGGAAGCGCCGGATGAAGCAGGTCGGAAGCGTCGAGATACCGCAGGAGGCCTTCCTCGCCGTGCTTCAGGTGGGCGAAGACTGACTCTTTCTCTCCGGTGGGGTCAGGCGGTACGCCGCGCGAGCACGCGCGCCCGCCTCTTGAGGAACTTCTCGAAGTCGTGGAAGGTGCGGAGCTTCTTCCGATCTCTCGTCCGCTCGTCGATCACGCCGAGACGCAGGGCCAGCGCCTCGAAGGGGTTCCGCGGATCCTGATAGAACGGAATGGCGTTGAAGTCGAAGAAGACCGGGATCTCCTCGCCCCCGTCCTCGACGACAAGCACGTTCAGCGCGTGCAGGTCGATGTCGAACAGCCCGTGCGCGTGCGCGATGTCCACGATGCGCCGGATCTGGTCGAAGACCGGCTCGATCGGCCCGCCCCGGCGGACGCTCACGTCGAGGTAGAGGTCGCCCTCGACGAGCTCCTGCGCGAAGGCGGTCACCGACGGTCCGTGCACGCAGGCGATCGGTCTCGGTGCATGGCGGGCCAGGCCCGGCGCCGAGCGGAACGCCGCGTTCCGGTTGAACTCGAACTCGGCGATGTTGGTCGGGTGCCGCGCGGCGTGACGGTCGATGTAGCGCCGGCGGTAGATCTTGAGCGCGACGGTGCGGCCATCCAGCTCGGCCCTGTAGACCGTCGTCATCTTCCCCCAGGCGATCTGCTCGATCGGGCGCGCCGTGCCGGCGTCGGGGAACTCCACCGGCGACGGAAGCGCGGCGACCCCCGCTTCGCGCATCACACCCGCTCCGCGACGACGATCCACTTGTCCGAGAAGAACCAGGCGATGGGCAAGATCTTCCGCGCGCGCAGACCCGCGGCCATCAGCTCGCCCTCGAGGCCGTCCCGCGAGACCCGCTCGAAGTGTCTCGATGTCAGACCGAGCGCCCGCTTCACGCGCCACCGCGTGTACCGGTAGCTGTACCTGTGTCTGTAGTCGACGACGAGGTATCTGGCGACGCGACCGAACTCGCGCAGGATATCGACCCGTGTCGCGGGGTCGACGTGGAGCATGAACCGGATCGACACCACGCAGTCGGCGGCGTCGTCGCGAAACGGGAGACGCTCTGCGTCGGCCTGCGCAAAGCCGATGGCGTCGGCACCGGCCGGGCTCTGGCTCGCGCGACGCATCATCTCGATCGAGATATCCGCGCCCACAACGCCGAGCCCGCGCCGGGCGAGGTGGCCGGTGAATCGGCCGGTCCCGCACGGGAGGTCGATCACCCTTGCTACCCCGGGGGCGAGGCTGTCGAGCGCCTTCTCGATCGTCGCCCACTTGCGTCGGTTTCGACGCTCGACGGCCGGACCGACGAACCGCTCGCGGTCGTAGGCGGACGCGACGTCCTCGCTGCGATAGAAGCGCTTCTTGTCGCGATACGACCGGGATCCCGGTTTGCTCACCTCGGTGTCGCGTCGCTTGCTCGTACGTCCCTCCGGGTCGGCGACGGATGAGTCCCGCACCGGCGAGTCCGCCGGGGGGTCGGGCCAAGGTATGGGGGCGAACCCGGACGAGCACGGGGAGTTTTGCCGCGGCCGCGCGGGTCTCTATCATTCCCCCAACCGAAGTCGAAGACTGGAGAGCCGGTGGAAGACGGTCGCTACATCGTCGGGGTGGATCTCGGGGGCACCTCCATCAACGTGGGTGCCGTGCCGTTCGGTGGCGGCACGGTGCTCGGGATGCGGTCGCTCCCCACCGAGGCCCACAACGGCGCGAAGTTCGTCGTCGATCGCATGGTCGGGATGATCCGCGATGTCATCCACGACGCGAAGCACGAAGGCGAGCTGGCCGACGAGTCGTTTCTCGGGATCGGTCTCGGATCGCCCGGGCCGCTGGACCGGGCCTCGGGCACGGTCATCGAGACGCCCAACCTCGGCTGGCGCAACTTTCCCCTCCGCGACCTGATCGCCAACGCGACGGGGCTCGACGCCGAGCTCGACAACGACGCCAACGCGGCGACACTCGGCGAGTGGTGGCAGGGGGCCGGCAAGGGAGTTCGCTCGCTGGTCGGCGTCACCCTCGGCACCGGGATCGGCGGCGGTCTCATCCTCGATGGGGAGGTATACCACGGCGTCTCGGATGCGGCCGCCGAGATCGGCCACATGACCATCGACTCGACCGGGCGGAAGTGCAATTGCGGCAACTACGGGTGTCTCGAGGCGTACGCGTCGGGCCCGGCGATCGCCTCGCGGGCGGTCGAGGGTCTGGCGAGCGGCGACGTGAGCGTTCTTCCCGATCTGGTCGGTGGGGACCTGTCGAAGATCACGGCCGAGACCGTGTCGGAGGCGATCGTGATGGGGGATCCCTACGCGACCGACGTGATGCGGGAGACCGCGAAGTTCCTGGGTACGGGAGTGGCCAACCTCATCAACCTGCTGAACCCCGAGATGATCGTCATCGCCGGTGGCGTCACGCGCGCCGGCGACCATCTCTTCGAGCCTCTACAGGCCGAGGTGCGGCGAAGGGCGTTTCGGAAGGCCGCCGAGTCCTGTCGGATCGTGAGCGCCGAGCTCGGCGACATGGCCGGCGTGATCGGGGCGGCGGCGACGTTCCGCATCGTTCGTCACGGTCCCCTCTGACCGGCGGCGCCCGATGAGGCTCGGGGTGGTGGGGACGATGGTCTGGGACACGATCCACGCGCGCGATGCCGGTCGCGAGGCGCCCGTGGAGGAATGGGGCGGGATCGCCTACGCGCTGGCCGCCGCGGATGCGGCGCTCCCGGAAGACTGGACGGTCTTCCCCATCATCAAGGTCGGCGCCGATCTCCGCCGCGAGGCGGAGCGCTTCTTCGGCTCGCTCCCGAGCATCGATTCGCTGGACGGCGTGCGAACGGTCCCCGAGACGAACAACCGTGTCGAGCTGTTCTACCATTCGGCGGGTCGACGGTGCGAGAGGCTGACCGGCGGCGTGCCGGCGTGGGGTGCCGGGGAGATTCTGCCGCTGGTCGGCGCGTGCGATGCGCTGTACGTGAACTTCATCGCGGGCTGGGAGCTCGATCTGTCCGGGGCCGCGGCGCTCCGGCATGCCGTGAAGGGTCCGCTCTATTGCGACGTGCACTCGCTGATGCTCGGCGTCGGCCCCGACGGGATGCGCGCCCTCCGACCGCTCGAGTCGTGGCGCGCGTGGATGGGATCCTTCGACGTCGTACAGCTCAACGAGGACGAGCTGACGACCCTCGCCGATGGTCGGGATGATCCGTGGACGATCGCGGTGGACATCGTGGGACCGCGAACCGGTGCGCTGCTCGTGACGCTCGGCGAGCGCGGGGCCGCGTGGGTCTCGACGCGCCAGTTCTTCGAGCGGGGCTCCGGCGTCGCCGCACCGTCGACGGGCGCGGGAAGGATCGCGTCCGTGGGGGGGACGCTGCTCAGCGGCCGCGTGAAACCGGCGGCCGCCGTGGAGAACGCCGATCCGACGGGGTGTGGCGACGTGTGGGGAGCGACCTGTTTCGCCGCGTTGCTCGCGGGCGAATCGCTGGAGGCCGCCATGACCCGGGCCAACGCCGCCGCCGCGCGCAACGCCGCCTACCGGGGCGCGACGGGTCTGAGCGAGTATCTTCGATCTCCGACGGGATTGGTTACGGGGAGAGGAGGGCGAGGCGGGAGATGAGTCGGGTGATCGAGGTGCCGGCGACGCTGGACGAGGCGGGGTTCGAGGAGCTCGTGCGCGCGCTCGCCGAGGTGGGCGGCGGCGGCACGCGGATTTTGCTCGACGCCCGGCAGGTCTCGTGGGTCTCGCCGTACGGTCTGATCGGCCTCCTCGCGATCGGGCAGGCGGCGCGCCAGACGACCGGACTCGCCCCCCTGATCGAGCCGCCCGACGACGCCGAGGTCCGGTCGTACATCGACCGCATGCACTTCTGGCCCGCCGCGGCGGAGGTGTTCGAGCTCGAGGCGTCTCCTCCCCGGAAGCACGGCGAGGTGGACACGCTCCTCGAGATCACCCCCATACGCTCGCACGAGGACGTGCACCGGGTGGTGGAGGGCGTGAAGGACCGGGCGCAGCGTATCCTGCTCAACCAGCTCCACTACACGCGCCCCTCCGTGATTCACTTCTCCGTGATGCTCTCGGAGGTCTGCCAGAACATCCTCGAGCACGCCGACTCGATCGGCTGGGTGTGCGCGCAACGCTACCACTGGAAACGCCGTCTCGGTCGCGACGTCGTCGTGCTCGCGGTGATGGATGTCGGCATCGGGTTCGAGGGCTCGCTGGGGGCCGAGCACGCACGCCGTTTCGGCGAGGCGTGGTCCGCCGCCGCCGCGCTCGAGGCGGCGTTCCTCAATGGGGAGTCGCGTTTCCGGGACCCCGGACGGGGCCAGGGGCTCCAGGCGATCCGGCGTCAGGTCATCAAGTGGGACGGGGCGGTACGTATAAGGAGCGGCGACGCGATGATCGCCCGCGTCCCGGAGTGGGACGACACGCCGCCGCTCCAGTCGGGTCTCAGGG
>JAWWCR010000106.1:0-16799 GCA_033720355.1 Gemmatimonadota bacterium | reverse complement strand
GCGGTCAGGGGGCGCCTCCGACCGACGGCAGGTGCTCACGCGCGAGCCGCTCCGCCTCGTGCAGGGCGTGATCGATCAGGGGACGCGGTGTCCCGACGGTCTCGAGCCGAGCTTCGAGACGCCGTATCCCGGCCGCGACCGCCCGCGGATCGACCTCCACGCCGGACCGGCCGGCGCTCTCGAGCCGGGCCGTCCACTCGCGGAGAAGCAGATCGGCGGCATCGGCGAGGCCCGTCGTCGCCGCTCCGCCTCGAGACGCCGCCAGCGTCCCGCCGACCGGAGCGGGTACCGCGGCCGCGAGGCCGACGAGGACGAGGCACGGCGCTGCCACCCCGGCGGCGCGCAGGCGCCCTCCACCCGGCTCGGGTCGCACGAGGGCGGCCAGCCGTCGGCGCAGCGTCGAACGACGCACGAGCCCGGGAACCCCGACGAAGGCGCGGCGGGGCCCCCGCGCCGACGCGACGAGCAGCTCCGCGTACTCGGGCGCGGCGATTCCCGCGGCGAGCACCCGTCGATCGCAGTCGATCTCCTGGGCCAGAAGCAATCGGCGGCGCATCCACCACATGGCCGCGTTCCACGGAAACAGCGCAGCGAGCACGAAGGCACCGAGGGCGAGCAGTCCATCGCGGGCAAGCACGTGCTCGAGCTCGTGACGCAGGATCATGCGGCGTCCGGCGTCGTCGTCCGGCAGTCGCTCGACCGGACGCGGGATGACGATCTCCGGCCGCCAGATCCCCACCGTCGCGGGACCCGTATCGGGCGACACGAGCACGGACATCGAACCGACCGTCGACCGCCTCCACCCGTCCCGTTCGGCTCGCAGGCGCAGCCATCCGAGCCCCAGGCTCGTCAGGAGCGCGGCGGTCGCGGCCCCCCACGCGCTCAAAAGGAACACGTCGAGCCAGACCGGCGAGCCAGGCCCGGCGGCGCCGGGCGCGCCCGACCACGACCTGGCCAGTGCGCCCGGCAGCTCCCCGGAGAGCCAGGCGGCGCGGGAGTCCGCGAGCCACGGCCCGAGCGCCAGTCCGCCCGGCGGGATCGCCGCCGACAGGATGAGTCCCGCGGCCCACGAGAACCGGGTGCTACCTCTCCCCGCGCGCAGCGCTCCCTCGCCGAGCCGCGCGGCGAGCGCGAGAACCGACGAGACCACCGTGGCGTATATGAGCCATGCCAGGATCACGCGTCGCCTCCGTCGTCCGCCCCGCCAAGCCGTTCGTCGATCAGGTCACGTATGCGTTCCAGCTCTTCCCGGGAGAGCTCCTCCTCGGAGACGAGGCGGGTGATGAGCACTTCCCGCGACCCGTGGTAGAGCTTGTCGAGCAGGCGGCCGATCCGACGCTTTTCGGCGGCCGAGCGCTCGATCGTGGGGAAGAAGCGGTGCGCGCGCCCCTCGGTCTCGTGACGAACGTGCGTCTTGAGCTCGAGCGCCTGAAGGACCGACAGGACGGTCGTGTAGGCGAGGTCGTCTTCGAGCGCCTCACGGACCTCCGTCACGGTCGCCGAGCCCTTTTCCCAGAGTATCGACATGACGTCGAGCTCTCGATCCGTCAGGTGAATCGACACGCAGCGCCCCTGGCTTCGGTTCTGTCTACTATCTACTAAGTAATCAGTACTTGTTCGTATGACAAGAGGAAGGGAGTTGGACGGTGGCCACGCGAGGACTCCCCGTGGGTCGCCCATCATCGTTGTTTTCGAATCGTAGACTCTCGGACGGCGCGTCGGATGGGCCCGTGGTTCGGGGTTTCTCGAAGAGGACGCAGCGACAGGGCCGCCGGGCGGAGGCGTACGCCCGACGGCCGCTGCGCTCGTCCCTCTAGTCGACCCGCAGCGCCTCGACGGGGTCGAGCCGGCTCGCCCGAAGGGCGGGCACGTAGCTGGCGACGAGGGCCACGACGCCGAAGACGAGTGTGACCGCGGTGAGCGTGAGCGGGTCGGTGCCGCTCACCTCGAAGAGCAGCCCCGACATCAGCCGGCTGAGCGCGAGCGCACTGCCGAGCCCGATCAGGGTTCCGATGACGACGGGGACGAGAGCCTGCCGGATCACGAGCATCCGAACCTGCCGCGCGCCGGCTCCGAGCGCGACGCGAAGACCGATCTCGCGCGTCCGCGCGCCGACGGCGAAGGCGACGACGGCGAAGATCCCCACGGCGGCGAGGATGAGCGCGAAGCCCGCGAACACGGTGAGGACGTTCGCGGCGACGCGCCGCGGCGCGGTGCTGGCGGCGAGCGCCTCCTCGACGGTGCGGATGGCGTAGACGGGCTGGTCCGCGTCGATCGACCGCACGACATCGCGGATGGCCGGGAGCACGCCGTAGGGCTCCACCGACGTGCGCACGAGCAGGAACAGCTGGTTGGACCACCCGGGCACCTGCCGGTGATTGGCGAATACCTCGGGGAATGCCGGCTGGTCGAGGCCGTTGTTGAGCGTGTTTCCGACGACGCCGACCACCCGCAGCCACGGAGATTCGTCGTCGTCTCCGACCCGCAGCCGCGACCCGATCGCGTCCCCCTCGGGGAACATCCTCGCGACGGCGGCCTCGTTGACGACGGCCACGAGCTCGGACCCGGGCGTGTCGGTGTCGTCGAACCAGCGGCCGCCCAGAAGAGGGATCCCCAGCGCCTCGAGGTAGCCGGGGCTGGAGAGCGTGGTCATCGCGACCGGGAGCTGACCCTCGTCGGTGACCTCGAGATCCTCCGTCGCCAGCCTGCGGTACGCGAACGCGATGGGGGGGAACTGCGCCCCGCGACCCACGGCCTCGACACCCGGTATGCCGCCGACCTGTTCCTCGAGGTTCTGGAAGAACGACCCGATCGCCACGTCGTCGTATTCCTCCCACGGGAGGGTGAGCCGCATGCTCAGCACGCCCTCGGGCTCGAACCCGGTGTCGACGCGGGTGAGCCGGGCGAAGCTGTTGATCAACAGACCGCCGCCGATGAGCAGCACGAGGGCCAGCGCGACCTCGACCGAGACGAGCGCGCGCTGGAGCCGCAACCTGCCGGCGCCGCCCGTGTTGGCCGTGCCTTCGGTCTTCAGCGTGGACCCGAGGCCGGCCGCGGAATCCTGGATCGCGGGCAGCAGCCCGAACAGGACGCCGGCCGCCATCGAGACGACCACGGCGAAGACGAGGACGCGGGTGTTGAGCTCGACGGCGCCCGCGACGAAGGGGATGCCCGCGACGATGTCGGCCACCGCGCCGGTCCCGAAGTAGGCGAGCGCCACCCCGAGCGCACCGCTCACGACGGCGAGTCCGACGCTCTCGGTGAGCACCTGTCGCATCAGACGTCCGCGCCCCGCGCCCATCGCGGCGCGCACCGCCATCTCCTGGCGACGCGTCGACGAGCGCGCCAGCAGCAGGCTCGCGACGTTCGAGCAGACGATCAGGAGGACGAACGAGACGGCGCCGAGCAGGACGTAACCGGCCGGCTTGATCGTCCGCACGTTGGCGTCGGTCCACGTCGCGGCGGTCATCCGCCAGCCCTGGTACTCCTCGAGCTCGGCGTACTCCATCTCGGTCCGCCGCGCGAGCAACTCGAGCTCGGCGTTCACCGACTCGAGATCCTCTCCATCGGCGATCCGCGCGATGATCTGGAACTGCCGGGCCTGACGCGGGAACACGTCGGTGCTCACCCCCATCGGGATCCACAGATCCATCCCGTACAGCTCGGAGCGTGGCGGCATGATCCCGACGACCGTGAAGGGGTTCCCGTTCACGCCGATCGTCCCGCCGACGAGGTCGGGGTCCTCGCCGAACCGCGTCTGCCAGAGGCGGTGGCTGATGACCGCGACCGGCTCACCGGCGACGGTCTCCTCGAGCGTCATGCCGCGGCCGCGAATCGGCGCCAGCCCGAGGGCGTCGAACGCGTCGCCCCAGAAGAACCCGGTGAAGACGTTGTCGTTGAGCTCGCCCCACGACACCTGGCGGTTCCCCATGTCCCACGCCGCGATGTTCTCCAGCGTCTCGGCGTTGTCGCGGATGTCTACGTACTCCGCGGGCGACATGTGTTCGACGAAGTTGAGTTGGGACCCGAGCTTCGGGTACTCGGTGCCGACCGTGACGAGACGGTCGCCGTCGGGGAAGGGGAAGGGGTTCAGGATGAGCCCGTCGACGACGCTGTAGAGTACGGTGTTCGCGCCGATCCCGAGGGCGAGCGTGACGATGATCACCGCCGCGAGCCCGAGGTTTCGCCGCATGCTTCTGAGTCCGAAACGGATGTCCTGTAGAAGTGACTGCATCCAGCTGTCTCCACGCTTGAGATTCCTGCGACGCGCGCAGGCGGCCCGGAAGGCGTGCGCGGCGAGCGATGGGAGCGATCGAAACACCTCGCGGCGATACCACATGCGGGCCCGGAACGTCCCGCGTCCCTCGCCGAGCCGATCGTGGTACTCCTCCTCGAGGTCGCCGAGCAGGGCCCCGGTATACCGCAGACGCGAGAACCGCTCGAGTATGGCCCCGGAGAGACGGGGCGGGGCGGGGCGGTTCGTCCCGCGGGGGTTCGTGGCTCTGGCCATCAGGCGACCTCGAGCCCTTCCGAATCGGCCGGCGCGTCGAGGTCGAGGCCGTCCCACATGCTGTCGAGCATGTCTCGCGATCGTCTCAACGCGTCGGTGCCGGACTCGGAGAGCGAGAAGTAGCGGCGGCTTCGCCCGCCGCGCTCACCGGTGGATTCGCCCTCGCGGGACGTGACGAAGCCCTTGGCTTCCAGCCGCTCGAGCGTGGCGTAGATCGCGCCGATCGTCGCCGACCTGCCGCACCGTTCGCGGATGTCGCGGCGGAGCGCCGTTCCGTACCCCGCGCCCCGCATCTGCGCGACCGCCAGAAGGACGACCTGCTCGAACTCTCCGAGGAACTTTCGCTTCGGCATCCCGACTCCCGGGGTAGTAGTTCTACAAAATAGAACTACTCGGGAGCGAGTTGGAAAGTTTCAGCTCGGGACCGTCCGCCCGGGAGGAGGGTCCCCCCCGGGCCTCGGGATGTAGCGTACGGTCAGAACCCGCCGCCGGTGTCGGCCGAGCAGACAGGCGCGGTCTCGGTCAGCCAGGCGCTCCAACCGGCCGGTCCCGCAGCGGTCCACGACGCGCCGCCGAGCCAGTCCATCGCGGGTTCGCCGATCGGGGCGCCGGGCGGCGCTCCCGGCGCATCGGGCACCTCGTACGCCGGCGCGGGTCGCTCGAGATAGCGCTCGATGTCGAGCGCGAGCGTCGCGGCGAACGCCTGCTGCGCCGAGGGGCCGCTCGCGTCGACGGCCAGGGTCGCCTGCATGTCCACCACGTGCGCCGTGGCGATCGCCCGCACCTGCGGCATCGCCGCGCCGGCGCCCAGCGCCATCACCCGGTCGGCGATCACGCGGGCGACGGCCCGGCGGATTTCGGCCTGGTAGGGCGTGTCCGACGCGTCCGGCGCCGCGACCTGGCTCAGCGCGTCGAGCACGTCTTCGAGCCCGGGGAGAGACGAGTCGAGCATGTTCTGCTGCACCAGCCGCGCGGCGCGCGACGGGTCCAGCATCTCCGAGACCGAGTGGTCCGCCGCGACCACCGCCGGCGTGATGGCGTCGAACGCCGAGCCCGTGTACCGCGGGAACGTTTCGCGCGAGCGGCCGAACCCGGGCGGCCGCGGCGGCAGCGTCTCGAGCACCGACGCCGGCACCTCGAGCTCGGCCGGGTCGAGCGTCACGAGCAGCGCGTCCAGCGCCTCGCGCTGTCGGGTTCCCGTCACGCGGGTCATGGGCGTCCGTCCGTCGCCACGCACGGCGTAGATGTAGTCGACGCCGCCGAGCAGCGAGGCCGCCGCCTCCACCTGGTAACGATGGTGCATGTAGAGCGGCACGAGCGCTTCCTCGATGGTCGCGATCGGACGCCCCGCGCGGATCGCCGCCTCGCCGAACCGGTCGAGCGCATTTCGGCGCACGGCCATCATGCGCTCGAGCTCGGCCGCCGCGTTCGTCCCGTTCGACCACTGGTCGGCACGCGGGTGCGTCGAGACGTCCTGGTTGGTCAGGTAGATCACGTCCTCGGCCCACGCCTCGTCGAGGATCGCCTGGAGCGCCGCCTGCTCGTCGGTGCCGGCCGGGAAGTCGCGGTATCCGTAGTCGATCGCGACGCGGTCCCACTCGCCGATGTCGGTGTCGTAGACCTCCGAGAAGTCGAGCGACCCGTCGGCGGCGAGCGTGACGAGCGGGTGCGGGTAGTCCATCACCGAGATGCGCCCCAGCTCGCTGTCGTAGTAGTTGTGGCCGAGCCCCAGCGTGTGGCCGATCTCGTGCGCCGAGAGCTGTCGGATACGGGCGAGCGCCCACTCGGCGAGCCCGGGGACCTCCTCATCGCCGTTCGCGTAGGGCGACAGGAGCCCTTCGGCGATCAGATAGTCCTGTCGCCACCTGAGCGATCCGAGGGTGACGACGCCCTTGAGGATCTCGCCCGTGCGCGGATCGGTGACCGACCCGCCCGTGCTCCAGCCGCGGGTCGAGCGGTGCACCCAGTTGATCACGTTGTAGCGGACGTCGTGCGAGCTGACGCCATCGGGCAACATCTCGACCTGGAACGCGTCCGTGTACCCGGCCGCCTCGAACGCCTGGTTCCACCAGCGGGCCCCGTCGAGCAACGCCGAGCGGATCGGCTCGGGCGCCCCCGGGTCGAGGTAGTAGACGATCGGCTCGACCGCCGGTCCCATCGCCGCCGACGGGTCCTGCTTCTCGAGCCGGTGTCGGCGGATGAACCGCTGCACCATGTCCTCGCCGAGCGGTGCGCTGTAATCGGCGTAGGTCATCGAGCCGTAGCCGGCTCGCGGATCGAACGCCCGCGGCGTGAACGTCCCGAGCTCGGGGAGCTGGACGAAGCTGTGGTGGAGCCTGAGCGTGGCCGCCTCGCCGCTCGCCGCGACGTTGCGCACCCCCTCGAAGAACCCCGCGGGCGCGCCGCCGCCCGGCCACGGACCCTGGACCACGCGTCCGGCGGCCCCGGGCTGGAGGGCGAAGGTGAGCGACACCTCGACCTCGGTGTTCTCCGGAAAGCCCATCGTCATCGGGAGGTGGACGGCGCTGCGGCTGTCGTCCAGCCGATATGAGCCCGGACCCAGTCGCATCGCCCAGTTGTCGACATCGCGGATGAAGAAGTCCGTCGCGTCGACGAGCACGCGGTCGCCGGTCTCGGCCGCGACCGTGAACCCCCAGAGGGTCGAAGGCGCGAACGCGTCGGTTACCGCCTGCACCTCGCGCGGGTTGGTGCTGCTCGCCCTGAAGTCGAGGTTGGGCTGCACGACGAGTACCTTCGGACCCACTCGGTGGAAGCGGACGAGCTGCGAGCCCGCGAGCGCGCCCCGGTCGAGCCCGATGTCGTTCGACCCCAGACCAGAGGCGAGTCCCGTCATGTGGAGGATATCGGTGTCCCAGCGGGCGATCTCCATCCACAGCTTGCCGGTGGATTCTTCCCAGTAGAGCGGCATGAACCCGTCGATCCCCCGCATCGACGACGTCTTCGCCTCGATCGTGGGGAGCGCGTCCTGCGCGTCGGCGCGGTCGGGCACCCCGACGAACGGCGTGATCGCGACGAGAGCGAGGCCGAATAGCCTCCCGAGGATGTTCAGCGATCGCACATCAGCCTCCTTCTTCGTGCGGGTGCGGGTGGGCGTGCTCCTCGTAGTGCTGTCGGAGCAGGTCCTTGCCGTAGTCGTTGCCGTTCGGCGTCCTCACGACCACGTGGATGTGCTGGCGATTCGGCTCGGCGGGCATCATGTGGCGAAGCCCGGCCGGGCGCTGGTGGTCGAATTCGATGAGGATGACCGGGCTGTGGATGCGGTAGTAGTAGACGCTCTGATCGTCGGTGCCGCCGATCCACGCGAAGTGCGTGCGGTCGATGTGCTCGCGGACCTCCTCCATGCGAACCTCGGCGTGCCCCTCGCGCATGTTCGCGACGAACAGCTCGATCAGGTCGAGCAGCCGCTCCCTCTGGTCCGCCGTGAACGACGAGGCGGGCACGCCGGCGTAGTCGAGGACGACGTTGTCCTTGAACGCTTCGGTCAGGTTGTTGTTGCCGTCCTTGTCGAGCTGGAGGATAGCCCTCTCGCGCTGCGTGTCGTCGAGGGCCTGCAGCATCCCGAGCCCTGCCGCCTGCTCCTCCTGCAGGATCGCCGTCCCGGCGTACCTGCCGCCCTCGGCGATCACCGGCTCGGATCCGACGAACAGCGGCGTCATCACGACCTGATCGCCGAGCACGAAGTAGTTGATGATCACGTGGTGGCCATCGAGCTGCCATCCCCACGGCTCCGTCGCGGACGGCTCGCCCATCACGGTGATCCAGTAGAGCCACTCGCCGTACTCGACGAAGTTGTCGTCGTTCAGCTCGCCGAGGGTGTGGTTGAGCCGCATGATGTCGCGGGTCAGTCTGAGTCCCTTCGCGCTGAGCGATGCCCCGAGCAGTGCGAACGCCGCTTCGCGCTGCGTCTCGTCCATCTCGTCGAAGCCGACCCCGGCCCGCACGTAGAAGTGCTGGTTCATCCACTTCCGCCACTCCGGGTCATCGACGTCGTACGTCGTGCGGGCACGTTGATCGTCGGTCAGCGCGCCGAGGAACGCCCGCGCCGCCTCGACGACGGGCGCGGTCGAGACCCCCGTCGAGCGGATGCCGAACAGCCCACCCTCCGGGGTGCCATCCGTCGTGATGCCGACGAACTCCTCGGCCAGCCCGGTCTGCTCGGCGCGAGCCGACATCTCGGCGAAACGCGCCGACCGATCCTCCTGGCCCGCGACAGCCGAGGGGCCGGAGAAAGAGACGAAGATGGCGACGGATGCGGGCACGGCCATGCGACGGAGAGAAGGTATCGACATACGGTCCTCCCGGAGGGTCCCGTGTATGATGCGATGCGGTGGACGGGACCAACGTATGGCCCCACCCGTTCGGCGGAGAAGGGCCCGCGGTACTGGACGCGCACCGTCGTCGCTGAGAGTTTCCGGACCTCGCGACCCGGGACGCGATCCGTCCCACCGGACCGCGGCCGGCGCGACTCCACCGAGTCGGCGACGGCCCGCGACATGAACAACGAGACACGACGAAGGGATACCATGAAGACACCAGCCCGGGTGGCCATCACCGGAGCCGCCGGAAACATCGGATACGCGCTCGCCTTCAGGATCGCGGCGGGCGACATGCTGGGGGCCGATCAGCCCGTCATCCTCCAGCTCATCGAGATCCCGCCCGCGCTCGACGCCCTTAACGGCGTCGCGATGGAACTCAACGACTGCGCATTCCCGTTGCTTCACGGGATCGTCACCACGGCGGATGCAGGCGAGGGGTTCGAGGACGTGGACTATGCCCTGCTCGTCGGTGCGAAGCCGCGCGGCCCGGGCATGGAGCGCGGGGACCTGCTCGCCGACAACGGTCGGATCTTCGGACCACAGGGGCGTGCGCTGAACGACCGCGCATCGCGGGACGTCCGAGTGCTCGTGGTGGGCAACCCGGCGAACACCAACTGTCTCATCGCGGCCTCCAACGCGCCGAACCTCGACCGCCGGCAGTTCACCGCCATGACCCGGCTCGACCACAACCGAGCCATCAGCCAGCTCGCCGAGAAGACCGGTGCCCATTCCACGGCGATCAGGCGCATGACGATCTGGGGGAATCATTCGGCGACGCAGTATCCCGACCTCTCCAGCTGCACGGTCGACGGCACGGCCGCGTCCGAGCTCGTGGATGAGGCGTGGGTTCGGGACGACTTCATCCCGACCGTTCAGAAGCGGGGCGCCGCGATCATCCAGGCCCGGGGCGCGTCCTCCGCCGCGTCCGCCGCCTCCGCCGCGATCGACCACGTCCGCACCTGGGTGCACGGGACGCCCGAAGGCGACTGGACCAGCATGGCCATCCCCTCCGACGGGAGCTACGGGGTGGAGGAAGGCGTCATCTATTCGATGCCGGTCACGACCTCGGCAGGCGACTACAGCGTCGTCGAGGGGCTGGAGATCGGCGACTTCAGCCGCGAGCGGATGGACGTCACCGAGACCGAGCTGCGCGAGGAACGCGCCGCGGTGAGCGACCTTCTCGGCTGATTCCTTGATCGGACGACGCGAGCCGGGCGAGCGATACTCCGGCTCGCCGGCGCCCGGCCCACCCCTCCCGTCAACGGGCCGTCAACCATTCGTTTGGCCGCCCGATCTCCGTCTGGACGGCGGAGTGCATGTCTTTCCCACAAATGCGTAGCACTGCTACGCACTTATTGTGGAGAACATCCCCCCAGAATGCGTAGCACTGCTACGCATTTCTTGCGGAGAACCCCTTGACCGGGGACCGTACAGGTCATGTCCCTACCGGGTGCGGACGGCTACTCCGTCCAGCGCCTGAGATCGTCGACGCTGTCCGCCTCGAGCTGGATGAAGAAGCCGTATCCGTCCTCGAGGGGCTCCTCGAGCCGGTCGGACTCGCGGTGGATCTCCTCGCCGTCGAGGTAGACGGTCCACTCGATGGTCGCGCCGACCGGTGGGTCCTCCATCCCCACCTCGAAGTAGAGGTAGGTGCCGGCCCCGATGTCCACGGAGCGCAGATGCTGCCCGGATTCGAGCTCCTCCGACGCGTATGTCGACTCGTCGCTCTCGTCGGACTCATCCCAGCGCGAGAACGACGCGTGCAGGTATGCCGGCGCGCTGACCCGGATGTCGACCGTGACCTCGCCGGCGCCCCCGCCGAATGCCTCGGTCGGGACACGGTCCAGCTCCTGGTACTCGCCGCCGCCGCCCCCGAAAGACATCCACACCAGCGCCACGACCACTCCACCGATCGCTCCGGCGACCTTTTTTGCCCCCATTTCGAGCAATTTGCCCATCGTGACCTCCCTGCTACCGCCCCGTCGGCCCCTCGATCGGCCGCTGGGGCGTCCACAGGAGCAAGTCGGGGGCCGGGCCGGGTCTTTCGGTTGCCCCGCGCGATTCGCATGGTTACGCGCCGATCAACCCCCCACTGGAGGTACGATGAGGATGCTGCCTCGCCCTGATTTGAAGCTGCTCGCCGTCGCGGTGATGTCGGCCTCGACGCTGGCGTTCGCGAACAGCGGCGATGTCGCCGCGCAGGATCAGGAAGCGCTGCTCGATCGCGTCGAGGAGGAGGTCGCGGCGAACACGAAGCTCGCCCAGGTCATGGTGGACAAGATCTTCTCCTTCTCGGAGCTCGGGCAGCAGGAGATCGAGACGTCGGCGTACATCACGGGGATCCTCGAAGAGCACGGGTGGGAGGTCGAGCGCGGCTCGTCGGGGATTCCGACGGCGTGGTTCGCGCGGTGGGGATCGGGGGGACCGGTCATCTCCTTCGGGAGCGACATCGACGGGATCCCCAAGGCGAACCAGAAGCCGGGTGTCGCGTGGCACGACCCGATCGTCGAGGGGGCGCCGGGGCACGGCGAAGGGCACAACTCGGGGCAGGCGGTGAACGTCGTCGCGGCGCTCGCCCTCCAGAACGTGATGCAGGAGGAGGGGATCGAGGGCACGCTCGTCCTGTGGCCCGGGGTCGCCGAGGAACAGCTGGGCAGCAAGGCATGGTTCGTCCGGGACGGCTACTTCGACGACATCGACATGGTCTTCTTCACCCACGTCGGCAACAACCTCGGGGTGACGTGGGGACAGGCGAACGGGACCGGGCTCGTCTCCGTGGAGTTCAGCTTCAGCGGCGAGGCGGCTCACGGGGCGGGCGCTCCCTGGCGGGGACGGAGCGCGCTGGACGCGGTCGAGCTCATGAACGTGGGGTGGAACTTCCGTCGTGAGCACCTGCATCCGAACCAGCGCTCGCACTACGTCATCACGACCGGCGGGGATCAGCCGAATGTCGTGCCGCAGGAGGCGTCGGTCTGGTACTTCATCCGCGAGATGGACTACGAAGACATCAAGCGTAACTACGACGTGGCGGTCCGGATGGCCGAGGGCGCCGCGATCATGACCGACACTGAGATGACGTATCGGGTGAGGGGCGCCGCGTGGCCGCGGCACTTCAACAAGGTGATCGCCGAGCGGATGTACGGGCACATCGAGCGCGTCGGCCTCCCGACCTGGAGCGACGACGACCAGGCGCTCGCGCGCGCGGTGCAGGCGGAGGTGGGGAACGACTCGACGCCCGGGCTCGCGACCGAGCTCGATTCGATCGGCGCCCCGTCGGACAACCGACGCAGCGGCGGTTCCGACGACATTGGAGACATCAGCTGGACGCTTCCGACGGTGACCCTCCGGTTCCCGTCGAACATCCCGGGGCTGGCGGGTCACCACTGGTCCAACGCGATCGCCATGGCCACGCCGATCGCGCACAAGGGCGCGGTCGCGGGCGCGAAGGTAATGGCGCGTACGGCGCTCGACTTCTTCCTGAACCCCGCGCTGGTCGACGAGGCGAAGGCGTACTTCGCCGAGCAGACGGCCGAGCAGACCTACGAGCCGTTCATCACCGCGGACGACCCGCCGCCGACCGACCTGAACGTGGACATCATGGCGACGTACCGGCCGCTGCTCGAGCCGTTCTACTACGACGAGACGCGGTACGATTCGTACCTCGAGCAGCTCGGGATCACGTACCCGACGCTTCCGGAGACCGACCAGGGTAGTGGATCGGGCTCGGGGGCAACATCCGGCCAGGGGGCGGGGTCCGGCTCGGGGGACGAGTCCGGCTCGGGGGACGAGTCCGGTTCGGGGGACGAGTCCGGTTCGGGGGCACCCACCGGTGCGAGCGGCGAGCCCGGCGCATCGCGGAGCTGACGACGACGCACGTGCATGCGTTCGCGGTCCCGTTCTGGATCTCGCGGTCGGAGATGCCCGAGTTGAACGCGGTCGGAACCGTGACCGAGGAGGAGCGGGTCGACGGCATCCTCCGTCTCGAGGGCGAGTCGCTCGTTCTCGACATCGAAGTCACCCAGTCGACCACGACGCTCGATGGCATGGGCCAGCACGTGGAGAAGGAGCATCTTGGTGCCCGCGAGCTGCGGATTCCGTTCGATGAGCTGGTCGAGCTCTCCGTGCGTCGCGGCTGGTGGTTCCCATGTCTCGAGATTCGGACGAGCCGTCTCGAAACCCTGCGGGGGCTCACGGGCGCGAAGCAGGGGGTCGTAAGGCTACGCGTGTCGTGGCCCAACCGGCGCGCCGCCCGGACGCTGGTTGCGGAGCTCGAGATCGCCCGAGCGGACCTCGCGCTGGCCCGGGCCGAGCGACTCGAGGGGGCCAACGAGCGGTCCCTTCCGAGCGATCAGGTCGACGGCGGCGACGCCTGAGCGCCGGGGTCCAGACCGAACAGCCCCGGCCGGGTGCGACCGGCTCAGTCGCGCATGAACCTCAGCATCGGCCCCCCGAACACCGCCACGCATCCGCCGGCTGTCACGATGCCGGGCATGAAGACCGCGGCGAGGAGAAAGACCTCGCCGGGGTGGGTCGCCTCGCGAGCGACGAAGAGACCGATCGCGGGGATCAGCAGAAGGGCGCAGGCCGCGACCGCGATGATGCCGACCGTCTTGCCGGCGGCCAGCCGCGACACGCCGATGAGGAGTCCGGCGAGGAGCGCGACGGTGGCCGCGAAGTGCCACCCGATCGTGTAGTCGTACGCCGATGCGAACAGGTAGAGCACGAGGATGGACGCGATGTTGGTGACGATCGTCCAGCTCACGAGCGGGATGCGGCCGCAGCCCTCGTAACGCCGTGCCGTCCCCCGGTCCCCCAGCGACAACAGAAGGGCGACCGAGGCGACGAGCGCCGCCAGTGGGGCGCCCCTGTCCATGAACGGAGTCGCGGCCAGGGCGGTGGCCCACGGCAACACGGCGAGCGCTCCTCCGAGCGCCAGCCAGCGGCCCCACGGACGGATCGCCCAGACGCCGATCGCGGCGCCGGTCAAAGGCACGAGAAGGGCGAGCATCGCCGTCTCGAAGCGTCCCATCCCGAGCGGTGGCGCGGGGAAGACCGCCCGGAGGATGAGGTGCGCGAAGACGACGAGCGCGATGACCGCGGTGATGCGCCGTGCGATGCTCATCGCGATGCTCCTTTCGATTCGTTCTACCGGGCTCCCGTTCCTTACGACGCCGCGGGCCCCGTTTCCCGCACACTATCCGGCCAGTGCGACCTCCTCGTACCCGGCTCACGGCCGGCGGTTCGGGTCTTGCACACCGCGGAAGGCGCGCGCGGCGGGAGCCGTGGGGGGTGTGAATGGGAGGTCGAGGGATGTCGATGAGGAGGCACGCGGCTCGGGTAGGCACGCTCGGCCGTACGGCGGCGGGCCTGGCGGTCGCTATGGCCGCCTTGTTCACGGGATGCGGTGGCGGTGGTAGCGAGCGCCCCCCGCCCGAGCTGACCCAACGCGAGCGCGACAGCATCCTCGCGCAGTCGCGGTTGCCGCACGCGTCCGGGGTCGGCGCGGCCCTGCGTGCACAGGACCGCGCCACTGGCGCGAACGCGGGCGTGGACTCGATCGCGGCGTCCGTCCCCTAGCGACTATCCGCGTCAGGGCCGGCGCGGCACCTCGATCGGCTCACCCACCGGCGGCGCCAGACCGGCCTGGGCGACCTGGCGCTCGAATGCCGGCATGCGGTCGGTCAGCAACCCGTTGATCCGCCCGATGACCCCGGGCAGCCGGTCCCACGAGTTCTCGAGCGCCCACAGCTGGTCGGCCGTCGGCGGCCCCGACCAGCTCTCCGCGTCGCGCGTGTCATCGGCCGTAGAGGCCAGATCGAGCGCTTCGTCGAGCTCCTCGATCTCGCTCTCGAGCGACTCGATGGCGCTCTCGAGACCCGCGCGCTCGTCGGCGGTGAGGTCCGCGTCTTCCATGTCCGCCCGGACGGCCTCGAGCCGGTCGCTCATCGCGTTCAGCCGCTGACCTGCCTCGCGCATCGGCGCCATCAGCTCGTACGCCTCCAACAGCGCGTTCTGCCGCGCCTGGAGATCGGCCATCGAGGCGCCTCGCCGCGGGTCGTGACGGACCTCGACATCGCGCGTCTGCGAGTTGCCGTTCACCGTGAGACGAACGGTGTACGTACCCGGCAGCACCTTCGGCCCGGCACCCGCGGGCGGACCGCCCCGGAAGCCGCCCCCGCCCCCGCCGCCCTCGAACGCGGGCTCGATGCGGAAGTCCCATACGACCTCCTGTACGCCGGCCTCGTTGGAGGGCTCGAGGGTCCGGATGACGTCGCCGCTCCCGTCGAGGATCTCGAGCGAGATCGCGTCCTGCGCCGGTGTGGCCATTGTCGAGGGGCGCGGTGACGCGCCGTTGCTCGCCGCCGGTCCGCCCGCGATGAGCCCGTTCCCTCCACCCTCCATGTCGTCGGTCACGGTCGCCGTCTCGCCGACGGGCTCACGCAGGTAGTAGCGGATCGGAAGCCCGGGTGCGGGGTTGTCGGCGATGAACTCGGCCGGCTGGAAGGGCCAATCCATCCCCATCGACCACATCGTGCCGCGCCGGGCGCCGAACAGGTGCGCGTCGCTCGCCAGCATCTGGCCCGACAGCTCCTGGAGCGGCGTCATGTCGTCGAGGATCCAGATGCTGCGTCCGTGCGTCCCGATCACGAGATCGTTCTCGCGCGGGTGGATGACGATGTCGTCGACGGCGACCGTGGGCATGTTGTTTCTGAGCGCCGCCCAGCTCGCGCCCCGATCGACCGACATGAAGAGGCCGACCTCGTTGCCGAGAAAGAGCAGGTTCGGGTTTGTCGGATCCTCGCGGATCACGTTCACCGACCAGCCGTCCGGCAGCCCGTTCGTGATCTGCCGCCACGTCTGCCCGAAGTCTTCGCTCACGAAGGCGTACGGCGCGTAGTCGTCGTTCCGGTGCCCGTCGAAGGTGACGTAGACGCGGCCGTCGACCGCGTACGACGGCTCGATGCGGCTCACGTACGTGCGGGGCGGGACACCCGTCACCCGGCCGATCACGTTCGTCCAGGTCGCGCCGCCATCGCGAGTGACCTGGAGGTTCCCGTCGTCGGTCCCGACATAGAGTGTGTTCGGGTCCTGACGGGACTCGCCGATCGAGGTGATGTTGCCGTATGAGGAGATCCCGTCGTTGTCGGACAGGGTCTCGTTCGTCACGACCCGACCCATGATCGGCAGCGTGTCGCGGTCGATCGCCTTCGTGAGATCCGGCCCCGCCTTCTCCCACGTGGTGCCGCGGTCACGGCTCCGGAAGAGGTAGTTGCCCCCCAGATAGATCGTCGCCGCGTCGTGACTGGAGATCCGGATGGGGGAATCCCAGTTGAACCGGAAGTCCTCCTGCTCGCTCCCCTCGATCCGCTCGGCCGGCCGGATCGACTGCGACTCGCGCGTCGGGACGTGCACCCGCGCCATGTTCCCGCCCTGCGACTCGGAGTACATGTAGTCCGTGTCGGTCGGGTCGGGCTGGTTGTAGAAGCCGTCGCCGAACCTCACGTGCACCCAGTCCCGGTTCCGCACAGCCCACGTGGCCTGCGTGCGGTGTGGCGCGCACCAGTTGCCGTTGTCCTGGAGCCCGCCGCACACGCGGTACGGGTCGCTCATGTCGACGCCGATCTCGTAGAACTGTCCGATCGCCATGTTCTTGATCGCGCGCCATGTCACGGAGGCGTCGCGCGAGAAGGCGAGCCCGCCGTCGTTCCCGTCGATCAGGTGGTTCGAGTCGTGCGGGTTGATCCACAGCGCGTGGTGGTCGGAGTGGATCTGGTCGGTCGCGTTCCCCTCCCACCAGGTGCGTCCGCCGTCATCCGAGGCCGAGGCCTCGACGCCGCCGAGGTAGATACGCTCGGGGTTGTTCGGGTCGATCCGGATGAGCGAGAAGTACATGGGACGCGGGTTGCGGTCGCTCATCATCTCCCACGTCTCGCCGCGGTCGGTGGAGCGGT
>JAWWCR010000105.1:0-16874 GCA_033720355.1 Gemmatimonadota bacterium | reverse complement strand
GTCTTCGGGAGACTCGCGCCCGGCGCCGACCTGGCGCGGGCGCGGACCGAGTTCCACACGATCGGCGAGCGACTCGAGGCGGCGTATCCGGCGACGAACCGGGGCGTGCGGCCGGTGCTGCGGACCTTTCGCGAGGAGTACGTCGGCGAGGATTTCAGTCGGCTGATCCTCTCGATGCTCGCGGGCGGAGTCCTGGTGCTCCTGATCGCGTGCGCGAACGTGTCGAACCTGCTCGCGGCACGCGCGATGACCCGGACGCGCGAGGTGGCGGTGCGGACCGCGCTGGGCGCGGGACGCACGCGGATCCTGGCGCAGTTTCTCGCCGAGACGGCGGTCCTCGCCGCGGTCGGCGCCGCCGTGGGCGTCCTTCTCGCACGCGTCGGTCTGGGCTGGTTCGCCGCGGGGGCACGGGCCGGAGCGTTTCGCCTCCCGCACGGCAGCGACTCGCTGTTCTGGTGGCAGCTCGAGCTCTCGTGGGTCCCGCTGCTCTTCGTGCTCGTTGTCACCGTCCTGGCGGGACTCGTCGCGGCCGCGGCGCCCGCCACGCGGGCCATGCAGACGGATGTCGGGGAGGTCCTCAAGGACGAGTCGCGAGGGGGGTCGGGTCGGCGCCTGTCGCGCTTCACACGCGCACTCGTGGTCGCGGAGATCGGTCTGACGACCTGTCTCGTCGTGGCCGCGGGTCTGATGGTGAAGAGCGTGCTCAACGCGTCGGGAGGGCAGGGCCGGCTCGACGGAGCGCACGTGCTTACTGCGCGCGTGGCACTCCCGCTCGCCGCGCTCGGGCTCTCCGAGGAGCGGTATCCCGATCACGAGCGTCGTCTGGGCTTCCACGAGAACCTTCTCGCCGAGCTGGCGGCGCATCCGGGCGTCACGGCGGCGTCGGTATCGTCCGCGTTGCCGAGCCAGCTCGGCGGCGGGGCGGTGTTCGAGCTGCCCGACGGCGACTACCCCGCGGATGACGCGTACCCCGAGACGCGGGTGGCCGTGGTGAGCCCGGGTTTCTTCTCGACCTTCGATATCGAGCTCGAGGAGGGGCGCGCCTTCGGTGAGTCGGACCGTCCCGGTAGTGAGAACGTGGTGATCGTCAACCGGGCCTTCGCCGATCGGCACTTTCCGGGAGTGAGCCCGCTCTTCCGTCAGATACGCCTCCGCGGTGAGGAGGTCGACGGCGAGCCATGGTTGACCGTCGTCGGGGTCGCCCCGACGGTAGTGTCCGACGACGACCGGGATCGCGACCTGTCGCGGGTGTTCGTCCCGCTGGCCCAGTCGGGGGTCGGATCGCCGGGGACGCTGCTCGGGCGCTGGGGACTCCGCTTCATGGCCGTGGCGGTGCGGACCGACGGAGACCCCGGCGCCCTTGCCGCGACGCTGCGCGAGGCAACGGGCTCGGTCGACGCCTCGGTCCCCGTGTACGACATCGACCCCTTCGACGCGGTGCTCGCACGCGAGACCGCCCGCTATCGGATCTTCGGACGCTACTACCTCGTCTTCGGGGCGGCCGGTCTGCTGCTGTCGCTCATCGGACTCTATTCGATCATGTCGTTCTCGGTGGCGAACCGGGGCACGGAGATCGGCATCCGGATGGCGCTGGGGGCCGGGTCGCGGGACGTCCGTCGCCAGATCCTCGTGGAGGGAATCCGGCAGATAGGGCTGGGGCTGGTGCTCGGCGGATTGCTCGCCGTATGGCTCACGGCGGGTCTGGTCCGGGTGCTCTACCAGGTGGACCGGTGGGACCCCGCGATCGCGCTCGCGACCGTCGCCGTCATCGTGGGCACCGGGCTTCTCGCCTGTCTCGTTCCCGCGCGCCGGGCGGCCGCGGTGGACCCGTCGACGGCGATGCGCCAGGGGTAGGAGGTTCCCCGGCTGGCAGCGGAGGACCCGCTAGGCTCGCAACGAGTCCACCGGGTCGAGCGCCGCGGCGCGGCGGGCGGGCCCCACGCCGAAGACGAGAGATACCGCGAGCGCGGCCACGATCGCGATCGCGATGGCGGGGCCCGACACTTCCGTGCGCCACGCCGTGAGGCGCCCGACGGCGCCCGCCACGGCGCTTCCGACGAGAAGCCCGCCGAACCCGCCCGCCCCGCCGAGCATGAGGGCCTCGCTGACGAACTGCGACCGCACCTCCCGTCGCTTCGCCCCGATCGCGACGCGGAGCCCGATCTCGCTTCGCCGTTCGCGGATCGAGAGCGACATCACCGACATGGTGCCGACCCCGCCGACGACGAGCGCGACGGCGGCGAGCCCGGTGATGACGCGTCTGAAGGTGTCGGACGTCCGCCGGCTCGCCTCGACCACGAGACGCTGATTCTCGACGCGAAAGTCGTCGCCGCCAGCACGCCGTGCGACCTCGTGTCGTTCGCGAAGGAGGGAGGATATCCGGGCCTCGGCGCGATCCAGCGGCGCGTCGTCGCGCACCTTCACATAGAGCAGGGTTACGTAGTCGGCGTTGAAGACACGCCGAAGACCGGTCTCGAGCGGTATGAGGATCTGGTCGTCCTCGTCGCGCCCGCCCTCCGCGCTCGCTCCGCGCGGTTCCAGCACGCCGATCACCTCGAACGGGATCCGGCCCACGCGGACCAGCTCGCCGACGGGATCCGAGCCGCCGAACAGGGTGCGCGCGACGCGGTCGCCGAGCACTGTCACGCGCGCGCGGTCCATCGCCTCCGCGCGCGTGAAGTAGCGTCCGCGGGCGGTGCGAAAGTTCCGCACGCGCTCGTAGTCGGGGGAGACCGCCCGAACCGACGTACTCAGCGACAGGCGCCCGTATGTGACCTCGCGCGGCGCATCGATCGACGGGGCGGCCGCCTCGACATCGGGCACCTCGCGCACGATCGCCGTCGCATCCGAGGGGACGAGCGTCTGCGCGAGCGCCGGGCCCCCGGGTCGACCGACCGCGGGCTCGATCTGCGTGGCCGCGACCAGCAGCAGGTTTCCTCCCAGCGCGTTCACCCGGTCGACGAGCTCGGCCCTGGCGCCCTCCCCGATCGCTACCATGACGAGGACGGCGGCCACGCCCACCCCCGTGCCGCTGACGGCGAGGCCCGTACGAACCGGGTGTCGCACGAGGGCCTTGCTCGATATGGAGAGGTTGCGGCCGAGCCTCACGGGATCCGTCTCAGCGGAGCGTCTCGACGGGGTCGAGCCCCGCCGCGCGACGTGCCGGGACGACCCCCGCGACGAGCCCGACGAGCACCGCGATCGCGACTCCCGACAGGGCTACCTCCCAGGGAAGGGTGAAGGGCACGGTCTCGGCGCCCGATGGCGTCTCGCCCATCCCCCGGGCCACGACGCTCGCCCCCCCCAGAAGCCGCAGGATCGCGAACCCGGCGCCGAGCGCCAGGACCCCGCCCAACCCCGTCACGGCAGCCGACTCGAGGAGGAACTGCGCCGAGATATCCCGCGGCTTCGCCCCGACGGCTTTGCGGAGTCCGATCTCGGCCCGGCGCTCGTGGACGCCCATCAGCATGAGGTTCGCGACGACGAGCCCGCCGACCACGATCGAGACCGCCGCGACGAGCGGGAGAAAGAGGGTGAACACCCGATTGCCGGACTGGATCATGGCCTCGACCTGGACCGGCGTGAACATCCGGAAGTCGTTGGGCTCACGTTCGCCGAGCCCGTGGCGGGGGCGCAGGATGTTCTCGATCTCCAGCACGACCGACTGGAGGTCGGCGCGGTCGTCCACCGCCAGCTTCGCGCCGCCGACGTAGTCGACGTTCAGCAGACGCCGCATCGACGTCGTGATCGGGACGTGCACCTCCCGGTCGCGATCGATCCCGTGGGGGTCGATCCCGACGGGCTCCAGCACGCCGAGGACCTCGAAGGGGACATCGCCGATCCTGATCATCTCGCCGATCGGGTCGATCCCGCCGAACAGCTCCGCGACGAGCTTCTCGCCCACGACGGCGACGCGCGCCGAGCGCCCGACATCGTCGCGCCCGAAGTAGGCGCCGCGTGCGGCGCCGCGGTTCCACACGGCCGGGTGATTCTCCGAATGCGCCGCCACCTCGAGACGCAGCGACGTCCCCTCGAAGGCGATATCGAGCCCGCCGGCGGTCAGCATCGGGTCGATGAGCTCCACCTCGGGCACGGCGGCGGCGATCGCGTCGAGGTCGTCGAGGGTGAGGGTGTTGGCCGGCGCGCCGTGCGGGCCGCCCTGCGACGCGCCGCCGGAGGAGAGCATGATCGTCGACCCGCTGAACATCCGGCTGAAGTTGTCGAGGACGGCGTTCTCCGTCCCCCGGCCGTACGCGACGACGACGATGAGCGCCGTCACGCCGATCAGGGTGCCGAGCGTCATGAACGCCGTGCGCGAGCGGTTGCGGGCGAGCGCCGACGCGGCGCTCCCGGCGAGTCTGCTTCGCTTCATGGTGCCCTCCGCGCAGCCGTGATTCGGATCCGGGTCACCTGTCGCATCGGCGTCTCGGCGCGACCGGCGGCGAGGACTCCTTCCGACACCTCCTCGACCGTCGCCCTCAGCACGACACCGGTCGCGGGGTCGAGCAGCCACTCGACCGACCCGTCGATATCTCCGTCGTACTCCACCTCGGGGCCGCGGGCCTGCGGCGCGCCACCGGCCGCGGTCCCCCGGATGCGTCCCTCGAGACGCACGCACTCGACGTTTCCCACGGTTTCCCAACCGGCGAAACGCATCTCGGTCTCGATCTCCGCCCGCACGATGATCTGACCCTCCGCGTGCGGGCGTCCGTGCCGGGCCGTCCAGACGTCGCCGGGGCGAACCGGTTCGTCCGGGAGCGGTGGGAAGCCGTAGTCCACGAGCCGGCTCAGCGCGACCCGGCCCTCGAGCAGACCGGGCATCTCGAAGACCGGCTCGTCGGTGAACGTGGCCGGTCCCCCGCGCGGCGGGACCGAGACGCCGAAGCTCTCGCCCACCAGCGCGCGCGTATCGAGCGACTGGCTGCCGTGGGGTGTATGCACCGTGATGGCCAGCGAATCGAGCGTCGCCGGCGCGCCGCCGGGGGTGTCGGAGCCCGCGCGCATCGTGTATCGGGCGCCATACTCTCTCGACACCGGCGTCTGGCCCCAGTCGATGTCCTGCCGGTAGCTCGCGCGGAACGAGGTCTCGGCCGGGGGGCTCGAGAGTCGGAGCTCGACCGGTCCCTCGGGGCCCGCCGAGCACGCCGTCAACGCCGCGAGCGCGGCCGCGGCGACGGGGAGGGAGACGCGGGGGATGTACCCCGGCCCGGCGCTCACAGCGCGCTCAGGCGCGCCGGGTCCGCTCGTCCGGCGCGGCTCGACGTCCCTTCGTCGGACACGATGCGTCCGTCGACCATGCGGATCAGCCGATCCGCCCGTCGCGCGATCCCCTCGTCGTGGGTGATGAGGACGACCGTCTTCCCCGACGCGCTCAGCTCATCGAGGATCCGCATGATCTCGGCTCCCGATTCCGAGTCGAGGTTGCCGGTCGGCTCGTCCGCCAGGATGATCTCGGGCTCGTTCACGAGCGCCCGCGCGATCGCGACGCGCTGTTGCTGTCCTCCGGAGAGCTCGCCCGGGGTGTGTTCCGCCCGGTCGTCGAGCCCGACCCGGGCCAGCGCCGCCATCCCGAGCCCCGAGATGTCGCGTCGCTCCGAGTACAGCAGCGGGAGCTCGACGTTCTCGAGGGCCGTCGTGCCGGGGAGCAGGTGGAACGCCTGGAACACGAAGCCCAGACGGGCGTTCCTGAGCTCGGCGAGCCTGTCCGGGTCGAGTGTCGAGACATCCGCGCCGTCGAGCCTGTAGGTGCCGGTGTCGGGCCGGTCGAGCAGGCCGATCACGTTCATCAAGGTCGACTTGCCGGATCCCGACGGACCGACGATGGCGACGAACGAGCCCTCCTCGATCGTCAACGACACCCCGTCGAGCGCACGGATCCGCGCCGACCCCTTCTCGTACGTCTTCGAGACACCGTGGAGCGAGATCATCTCGCCTGCCCATCACCGGTCACCAGGACCTCCTCTCCCTCTTCGAGACCCGAGAGCACCTCGGTGTGCGTCCGGCCGCGGCGTCCGGGCCGGATCGTTCGTCGCACCGGTCCTGCGGCGCCCGGCACGAGGACCCACGTACCCGTCGCATCGCGCCCGATCGCCGCGTTGGGTACGGCGAGAGCGTCGTCGCGCGGGCCGAGACGGATATTGACCGTCGTCGTCATCTCGGGTCGGAGGATCCAGTCGCCAGGGTCGGCGATCTCGATGACGGTGACGTAGTTGACGACGTTGTCCTGGATCTCGGCCTGCGGTCGGATCGCCGTCACCACCCCCTCGAGCTCCTCGCCGGGGTAGGTGTCGACCGTGAACGCGGCCATCTGGCCGGCCTCGACACGACCGATGTCGGTCTCGTCGACGTAAGCCCAGACCTCGAGTCGCTCGAGATCGATGATCGTCACGAACGTCGGAGCCGCGAAGCTTGCCGCGACGGTCTCGCCGACCTGGGTCGTCACCGTCGCGACGACGCCCGAGATCGGCGCCCGGATGCGCGTGTAACCGAGCTGGATCTCCGCGGTGCGAGCCGAGGCCTCCGCCTCGCGTACCCTCGCGTCCGCCGCCATGAAGAGGCGCTCGGCGTCGTCGTACTCCGCCTGCGCGATCACCTGCGTGCGGACGAGGCCACCCGCCCTTTCGAGCTGGCGCTCGGCGAAGTCGCGCTCCACGCGGGCCGTCTCGAGCGAGGCGAGCGCCTGTGCGAGACGGGCCTCGAACTCGGTCGGGTCGAGCTCGGCGAGGAGCTCTCCCGCCGGCACCTCGTCGCCGACCGTGACGTGGAGACGGGCGAGCACACCGGACACGCGGGAGCCCACGGCGACGCGCGCCCCCACCTGCGGTCGGATCACCCCCGTCGCGAGCACCGAGGCGCCTATCTGGCGGCGCTCGACATGCAGCGTGTCGACGGCAGCACCCTCCTCGGCGGCGGAGGCGGGCGCCCCTCGTCCCACGATCAGCCATGCCCCCGCCGTGATGGCGGCGGCGACGGCGCCGATGAGACCGATCCGTCTCGGCAGGGTCCGGCTCCGGCTCGGGTACGTGCGGCCGCGGCCGACGGAGTCCGGCCGCGCATCATGAGCCGTACAGAGAACCCGATCGTCCGTTTACTCGCCCTGCCCGATGGCGCGTCCCAACCCTCCCGGGGACCGCACCGTCTGAACACTGCGAGCCCCGTACACCACACCCCGACCGGACTACGCACATGCATCGGCCGCCTCGCACGAGCGTCCTGTCCCTGCTGATGGCTCTGACGTGGATCGCGTGCGCCCCACCCGATCCCGCTCGGGACGTCATCTCCATCGATCCGACGTCCGATTCGCTGACCGCGCGGCTCGAGCCGCTGGCCCGCGCCATCGGAGACCGCCGAATCGTCCTCATCGGCGAGAACGGACACGGCGTGGGCGACCACACCCGTCTCAAAGTCCGGCTCGTCGAATGGTTGCACGACGAGCTCGGGTTCGATGTGGTGGCCATGGAGAGCGGGTTCTTCGAGTGCGGCGAGGTGTGGCGTCGGGTCTCGGCGCTCGAGCCGCGACAGGCGCTGTACGACTGTCTGCGGTATCCGTTCCAGCACGCCGAGATCCTGCCGATGTTCGAGCGGATCGTCGCGGCAGCCGAAGCGGACAGGCCGCTCGAGCTGGCGGGCGTGGATCCCCAGGCGCAGGGGTTCGACTCCGCGACCCGCCCGGCGCGCGTCGCGGAGATCCTGAGCCCGGTCGACGCGGACCTCGCGGCTCGCATCGCCGCCATCGATTCGGCCGTCTTCCTGCCCGCGTCGTCCGGAGGGCAGGGCGACTCGGTGTACGTCTGGATGACCGCGAACGGCGAAGCCGCCCATACCGCGTACGATTCCGCCATCGCTCGCACCAGCGGGCGCGACCGGTGGATCTTCCTTCTCGGCAAGGCGTGGCTCGAGCGGCTCTCCGTCCGGGCCGCCGCGGAGGCCGCGGGAGCGGGTCGCCCCACCCGCTACTACGAGGTGCGCGACGAGTGGATGGCGCGGGCCGCGCTCGCGCTGGCGGACTCGATCGCCGGACAGCGGAAGGTCGTCGTGTGGCTGCACAACGATCACGCCCGGTACGGCGACTTCGACCTCGGCGGCGGCTACACGGTGCGTTCGGTGGGCGGGTTCCTGCGGGAGTGGGCCCCACGGGAAGTGTTCTCGATCGGCCTCTTCATGGGATCCGGGCGGGTCGTCGACAACGCGAGACAGGAACGGACCGTCGAGCCCGCTCCCGCGGACGGCATCGAGGAGACCCTCGCGGTCCCGGGCCACCCGGCTTCCTACCTGTTGCTCGGGCCCACGCTGCGCCAGGATCTGCGCGTCTGGGCGGATTCGGCGCGTCCCTACCTGAGGGGCGGTACCGAGATGATGGAGATGGTGCCCGCGACCGAGTTCGACGCGCTGTTCTACGTGGACCGGGTCGCGCCCCCCGGCTTCGAGATCCCCCGGGAGTAGTGTCGCTCAGAGATCGCGAGGGATGAGCGGGACCGCGACCCCGAACATGATCTGGAGCTCGTCGATCAGGTCGCCGGCGAGCCCCTGCACATCTTCTACGTCGGCGCGATCGTGGAACGGCAGGCTCCCGTCGACGCGCAGGAAGAAGCGCGGCCAGAGGACTCGTGGCCCCACATACTCGAGGGTGAGACCGCCGCGCGACGGGGTCGGTACGTCGAACCGGTCGTCGAGCCGACCGGTCTGTCCAACCCAGAGGGCGGCGGTGCCACCGTGGAAGTGGTTCGCCGCCCCGAAGCCGACTCCGACCCGGTAGTTCCAATACGTCCGATCATCGCGCATCCAGGTGACGCCGCCCTCGCCGCGGGCGAAGAGACCGAGGACCGTCCCGTCCTCGCGTGGGAACAGGTGCTCGGCAGCCGAGCCCGATGCGATCGTCCCGCGCCCCAGAAGCTGGACGTCACCGCGCAGCCAGAGGTCGATCGCCAGATCGGACCCGGGCCCCGTGACCCGCGTCACGGGCGTCTGGTCGGCCCGTACCATGTCCCGGACGAGCGCCCGGTCGCTGAAGGACAGCGTCGCGTTCAGCGCGAATCGCTCGTTCCTCGCGGTGCCGCGCCACTCGAGCCACGGCGTGATCTCGTCGATCTCGGAAGGTTCGACCCGGACGTCGGCGCCGCCGGCGACCCAGGCGTCTCCCTCGATGCCCTCGAGCCACTGGCCGGCGAGGGTCGGGGGAACGGCCAGCGCGGCGCCGAGTCCCAGCGCGGCGCACAGCGCGACCCGCCGCGCGGCGCGCCGGGAATCCGAGTCTGTCATCACACTCCCCTTTCGTCGTCGTCCGCGAAACCGGCCGGCGCCGGGAACCCGTACGCAAGACATGACCGTTCGGTGCCGAACCGCCCGCACGACTGCGAAGACTCCGGCGTCCTCGCGCCCGCGGCAACGGCTCGGGCCCCGGGGCTGTCTCTTGTGAAGAGTGTCACGACCCGGTAACGCATCATGGCGGTCACGTGTGAGTATCATGTGAAGGGCCGTGTCCGAGGGACACGCTCCGTCACGTCGAACCGACGTTCACCCTGGAGAACGCGATATGGCGCTTCTTCGACGAACTGCTCGTCTCATGGCCTTCGTGGTCCTGATGACGGGCCTGGCGGCCTGCGACGACGACGACCCGACAGGCGTCGTGCTGCCGGCCGACTCCGCACTCCTCGTATCCGGCTCGTGGACGGGCGGGGGGGGAGACTTCGCGATCACGCTCAGCATCCTCGAGGACGAGGCCGGAGTCATCACCGGCTCGGGCACGCTCAGCTCGGCGGTGACCGGGCGGATCGTCGACGTCTCGGGAAACCACGCGTTCCCCGAGGTTACGCTCGACCTGACGGTCAACGATGACGGCACCGTGCTCACGATCGAAGCGATCGCCGCGTTCGAAGTGTCCTCGAGCCGGATCACGGGCATCACCGCGCTCGACGGGACGTTGAGCGGCGGTGGATTCGACCGAATGCCGATTCAGCTCGTGCGCCGAGAGCTGGTGGGCGGGACGGGAGGCTTCTGATGACGAATCGTCGATTCTTCTTTGCGGCAGCGCTCATCGCGGTGGCCGTCCAGGTCGGCTGCGCGTCCGATGTCTCGACTCCGCTCGCGTTCGGACCCGACGATCGAGAGTCCCCGTTCGAAGCCGAGCAGAACCTCGCGAAGCAGGTCGAGGGCGTGTACACCGGCAGCTTCATGATAGAGGTCCTCCCCGATTCGGGGTTCGTGGGCACCTGTCCCGGCACGATCACCGTGACCGCGGATGGCATCAAAGGCGCCCTCGAGGGCCGTTCGTCGAACTCGTTCTCGGGGACCTATTTCATCGAGGCGGCGGGCGACTGCGCGAGCGGGATTCCCGTCACGGGCAATGTGACGGCCGGTGAGGTCCGCGACGACGGCGGAGTGAATTTCGGGATGACCGTGCCCGGCGGCGACGCGAATCTGTTCGAGGATATCCTGGCGGGATCGGGAATCAACTTCGACCAGCTCGAGGCGCTCGGATGCACCGTCGTGGCCGGTGACATCGACAACCAGATGGTGGGTGCGATCATCGCCAACCGCATGGAGGCCGTGACGTCGGCCGGCCTCACCTGTACCCAGGCGGGGAAGGACTCGGACGTCGGATCCACCAACCAGACGTTCTCGACCTTCGCCATGCGGGTCTCGATCGACGCGACCCGCTGACGCCCGGACGAGACGGGCGTGGCGCACGACGGTTGCGCCGCTCTCGCATCGGGTGTATCAGAGTTGCCGTCTAACGGTGTCACCGGTCGAGCGACCAGGCTCACCGGATGGGGAGGCTCGAATCACGAAGGGGAGGGATCAGAGTGGCCAAGGAGATGCTGCTGGTCGGGTCGAAGACGAAGGATGCTCTGAAGTCGACGGGTCTCAACGTGTCGGGCGATGCCCTCGACGCGCTCAACGAGAAGGTCCACGCTCTCGTGAAGGACGCCCAGAAGCGCTGCACGGCCAACGGGCGGAAGACGGTTCGCGGAAGCGATTTTTGAATCGGGGCTGATGGGGCTTCGGCCCCTCCCGACTGGATGACGAAAAGGCCCGCCGCGACGGCGGGCCTTCGTCATCCGGGCTCCGGTCACCGCACCGGGGCGGCACGGCGCCCGTCTGCGGTTTCCGGGGTCAGCGTGCGCCGTCCCGGGTGTCGGGCAGAAGCACCTCATCGATGACGTACAGCATGTGCTCGTCGACCATGAGGGCCTCGCCGATCACGTTCGCTCTCTGGTCCGTGTCCCGCACCGAGATGCGTCCGTCCTCTCCGAGCTCGACCGTGAGACCGCCCACCGGTCCATACGGTCTGAGGCTCATCGCGTGCTCGGAGCCATCCAGCACGGAGAGCACGCCCGTGGTACCGGTCGTCGTGAGATGGAGGACCGCCGCGCGTGCGTGGTCGGACCCCTTCACCACATCCTCGGGCACCCGCGCGAACGCGGCGTTGTGAGGGACGAACAACGTCAGCGCGTCCTCCCCCTCCAGGTCATCGGCGAGGTCGGCGGCTTCCACGAGATCCGCGAACACCGTGAGCCCCTCGTCGTCGAGCGTCGAGATGAGGTCGGAGCCCACCGCCACGTCCTTCTCGGCCATCTCCTGGCCGCGGAGCGGCGAGGCGAGGGTGAGAAAGAGGATCAGCCCCACGACGGCGGTGATCACCACGAGCACCGGCGTGCTCGGCGTCCCCTCGGCATGCGTTCTTTCGCGCAAGTACTCCACGAAACCTCCTGTCTGAAGAATCGGGCCGAGCCGGCCCGGAGTTTTCGAGTCCATAACGTAACAAATAAAGTATCTTGATGTCAAATTATATGGCGTTCGGGTGTCGCCCGATCCGTCACGTCACCCGGGCGCGCGGCGTGCGGGTTCTGGCGAGTGGAGGCGGGGGTTAGCTTCTCGCGATGCTGAGCCGAGAGGAGCAGAGGACCCTTCGGGGCACGATCTTCAGACACCTGGACGGTCTCGTGACCGCCCCGACGATGGTCGCGCTGACCGAGCGCGGCGTCGGGGCCGCGCTGCTGGAGGGGCCGGCCGACCTCGATGAGCTGGCCCGCCGGTTCGACGCCAGCGACGGGTATCTGAACGTCGCCCTGCGCACGCTCGCCTCGCAGGGGTGGCTCGAGCACCGCGCTCGCGCGTCGGGCGAAGGCGTCGAGGTCGAGACCACGCCGGCCGGCCGAATCGCGTTCGAACACGGCTGGCTGTACCGGGACGTCGTGGACTTCATGAAGTACTCGGGTGAATTCCACCCGCGGCGCTTCGAGCTCGCCCCGTTCCGGCGCATGGAGGAGGTCCGGGACCGTTCGCGCGAGCGATATGGGATCGAGCCGACCGACGACATCGTGGTTCAGCGGGTGCGCGACCAGATCTTCGCGCACATCGAGGGCGCTCTCTTCGCGCCGACGGTCGTGCGGCTCGGTATGAGCGGGATGTTCCACAAGTACTTCACCGAGGCCTCGTTCCGTCCCGAGGAATTCCACGAGGATGGAGAGAGCTTCGGGCGTTTGTTGAGGATGTTCGAGGAGCTCGGATGGTTCACCGAGCGGAACGGGACGTTCCGCTTCACCGACCGGGGCCTCTTCTTCGCGAGGCGCGCGAGCGCGTACGGCGTCACGGTGTCATATCTGCCGACCTTGCGGAGGCTCGACGAGCTGATCTTCGGCGACCCGCTCGCCGTCCGAAGCGCTCCGGACGGCCCCGAGACGCACGTCGACCGCGAGACGAACGTGTGGGGCAGCGGGGGAGCCCATGCCGCCTACTTCCGCGAGATCGACGACATCATCGTCGAGCTGTTCGACCGTCCGATCGACGAGCAGCCGCGTGGCATCGTCGACATGGGGTGCGGGAACGGGGCGTTTCTCGAGCACCTGTTCGATGTGATCGACAGCCGCACCGCCCGGGGACGCGTGCTGGAGGACCACCCGCTGTTCCTGGTAGGGGTGGACTTCAACGAGACCGCGCTCCGCGTGACGCGGCAGAATCTGGCGCGCGCCGATATCTGGGCGAAGGTGATCTGGGGAGATGTCGGCCGGCCCGACCGGCTCGCCGACGATCTGCGCGAGGACTACGGGATCGAGCTGCGCGACCTCCTCAACGTCCGGACGTTCCTCGACCACAACCGTCCGTGGGAGCCACCGGCGCCACACGACCGGGTCGCGACGTCGACCGGGGCGTTCGCGCACCTGGGCAGCAGACTGGACAACGCCGATGTCGAGCAATCCCTGGTCGAACACCTCCGGCGTTGGGCGCCGTACCTCGAGCGTTTCGGGCTGCTCGTCATCGAGCTCCACACGCTGCCGCCCGCCCTTGCCGCGCGGCACGTCGGCGAGACCCCCGTCACCGCGTACGATGCCACGCACGGGTACTCCGATCAGTACATCGTCGAGACGGACGTGTTCGAGCGGATCGTCGAGGAGGCGGGGCTACGGACGACGCCGTCGTGCGCCCGTCGCTTCCCCGACTCCGAGCTGGCGACGGTCACGATCCATCTGCTGCAACGATCCCCCCGGACGCGGGGGGCGGGCGTCAGGCGGCCCCGGCCGGCGGGATGAGCCGCTCGTCACGCGCCCGTTCGACGAGGGCGGACATCCGGGTCGCTTCGTCCGCGGCCACCCTGCGGCCCCGGTCCGTGATCGTGTACATTCGACGACGCGTGTCCGTCTCGCCCGCGCGGGCGACCGCCGGAGATCGTTCGATCCACCCGGCTTCGCGCATTTCCTTGAGAGTTCGGTACATGGTGCCGGGCCCGAGGATCCAGCGGCCGGCGCTTCGCGTCGCCATTTCCTGCATCAGTCCGTAGCCGTGGCGATCTTCCTCGCAGAGTAGCAACAGGATCTCGAAGACGGCCGCCCGCAGCCCCCCGTGCGGGTCATTCATGGCGCAGCGCCTCGGTCGGATCGGTGCGCGTCGCGCGGGAGGCCGGGACGACGCAGGCTGCCACCACCACCGCCCCGAGGAGCCCGCCGATCGCGGTCAGGGTGAGCGGGTCGGTCGGGCTCACCCCGTAGAGAAGCCCCCGGAGGAGACGGGTCGACGCAAGCGCCCCCGCGAGTCCGAGGACCATCCCGATCAGGGCCAGCCGCGCCCCTCCCCGAAGCACCATGCGGTGCACCGAGCGCCGTGGAGCGCCGAGGGCGAGCCGGATCCCGATCTCCCGCGTGCGCCGTGCCACCGCGTACGCGAGGACGCCGTACAGACCGATCGCCGACAGGACGAGCCCCAGCAGGCCAAACGAGGACGCCGTGATCGCGGCCACCCGGTTCGGAAGAAACGAGAGACCGATCAGATCCTCATACGCGGCGTTCTGGATCAGGGGGAGATCCGGATCGGCCCGTCGAACGAGGTCGGCGAGGGCGGGTCCGACGTCACCGCGAGCCCGAACGACCAGGGACATGTCCTCCGAGTAGAACCCGCTGAACGGCAGGAAGAGCATCGAGCGCCCCTCGTCTCCGAGCGATCGGTAGCGTCCGTCCCGCGCCACCCCGACGATGCGGACGGTCGGGGCATCGTCGGTCGAGCCCAACCGCACGTTCCTCCCGATCGAGCTCCCTCCCGAACTCAGGCGCGCCGCGAGCGTCTGGTTGATGACCACGGCCGCCGGCTCCGCGTCGCGAAAGGCGCGGCCCTCGACGATCTCGACCCGCATCGTGTTGAAGTACCCGGCGCTGACGCGGTTCACATCGGTCCCGACCCGGCCATCCGGCGCCCCCGGCAGGGGGACCGATGTCGTCTCGTTCGCGAACGTCAGCGGTGGCATGCGGACCAGCCCGGCCGCCTCGACGCCCGGCACGACCGAGGCTTCCGCGAGCAGGCGTTCGAAGAAGGCGCGGCCCTTCTCGCGTTCGTAACCGAGGATCCCGACGTTCGTCGACAGGATGTGGACGTCCTCCGACCGCATCCCGACGTCGATCGAGGCCGCGGTCGAGAGGGAGCGGAGGAAGAGACCGGCGCCGGTCAACAACACCGCGGAAACGGCGATCTGCGCCACCACGAACCACTCGCGCACCCGCAGGCGACCGCCTCCTCCCAGACGTGCGCGAAGCCCCGATCGTGTGGAACCCATGGCGGGCACGAGCCCGAAGACGGTGCCGCTCGCCAGCGCTAGACCGAGGCTGAACAGGAGCACGCGGCGATCGGGCGTGAAGTCGAAGATGATCGGGAAGGGAATCGGGAGCTGGACGGACGACAGGACGGCGGTGGCGGCGAACGCGAGGGCGACACCGCCCGCGCCTCCAAGCAGGAACAGCACGACGCTCTCCGCCAGCATCAGCCGCACGAGCCTGGCTCGCCGGGCTCCGAGCGCCAGCCGGAGGGCCATCTCCGCCCGGCGGTCCGTACCGCGAGCGAGGAGCATGCCCCCGACGTTCACGGCCGCGACGACCAGCACCATACCCGCGACCGCGAGGAGTAGTGTGAAGAAGCCTCCCACGGCGCCCGACTGCTGCGCGAACACGTTGGAATAGGGACGAACATCGACACCGCTGCCGCGGTTGTCGGCGACGTATTCCTCGGCGAGGCGCTCGGCGATGGCGGTCAGCGCCGCTCGAGCCTCTCCCGTCGAGACTCCGTCCGCGCGGCGCCCGATGAGTTCGAGCCAATCGAAGTTTCGATCGAGAAAACGGCCGTCGTGCCCCTCGAGGAGCGGCTGGAACGCGAGAGGGACGAAGGCCTCGATGTCGAGCAGGGCGAGGTGTCCGGTGAATCCTTGTTCGGCCACCCCGACGACGGTGAAGGCGTGCCCGCCGAGAGAGACCGTTTGGCCGACGACGCCGGGATCCCCAGCGAACCGCCCCTGCCACGAGCCGTGGCTCAGCACCGCCACCGGACCGCCCCCCGGGTCGTGGTCCCCCACGGCGAGCAGCCGTCCCAGAGCCGGCCGGGTCCCGAGGACCCTGAAATAGTCCTCGGAAACCATCAGCCCGGCGACCGCCTCGGACTCTTCGGCCCCCCGCGCGCTCGTCTGAAGCAGAGAGAAGGCGGCCAGCGTCCCGAGACCGTTCTCGCCCGCCCGCAGGTCGCGGAAGTTCGGGACCGAGAAGGCGTGGAACGACGATCCGTCGGACGACGTCGCGTGCACGGTCACGAGCTCGTGCGAGTCGCGCACGCCCGTCAGCGACCGGAACATCACGGCGTTCGCCACGCTGTAGATCGTCGCGGTCGCGCCGATGCCGAGCGCGGTCGTGACGACGGCGACCGCGGTGAATCCCGGAGAGCGGCGCAGAGAGCGCGCCGCATACCGGAGGTCCTGAAGTATCGAATCCACGGTCTGCCCTCCGTCCCGATCGGATCGGCGAAGCTGGCGCCAGCGAGTCGGTCCGGCGGTCACCGCGACGTCGGCGAGCAGCCGCGCCCAGTAGCGAGCCCACCAGAGGACACCGCCCTGCGCTCGCGCCTCCGCTCGGGCCGCGTCGAACATGTCGAGGAGCTCGGGACCCGCCTCCCTCCGGAAGGAAGGCGAGTACGCCCGGAGAAGGATGCGGTAGAGCACCCGCCCGGTTCCGCCGCCGGATATATCCATGCGTGGATATACGGTCCGGCGGCGACCGGGTTTCAGCGTTGAAGCCGGGTGCGGATCGTGAGGACGCCAATGCGGCGACGGCCCGGACAGGACCTGCCTGCCCGGGGCGCGGCCCGGCCGAAACGGTGCTCGGAGCCCGAGACCGCCGGCGGGCTGCTAGCTGCCGCCGCCCTGCGACGTCGCGGTGGCCCGCTCGCGCTTCGCGTCCTCTACCATCTCGCGGACGTCGGCGAGCAGCTGCTTCGCGTCGTAGACGATCCCGTCTTTGATGGTGTACTTGACGCCTCCCACCCGCGTGGGCTCGTTCTGGTCGTTGAGCTTGATGGCTCCCGTTCCGTAGAGCACCTTGAGGTTCTCGAGGGGGCTCTCCTCGACGACG
>JAWWCR010000104.1:0-16907 GCA_033720355.1 Gemmatimonadota bacterium | reverse complement strand
GCACTTCGTTCTCGGACTTGCACGCCGTCGTGCAGGCGTGGCATCCGATGCATCGCGTCTGGTCGATGACCTTCGCCCAGCGCGTCGTTTCGTGGCCGGACGTCGCGGCCTCTGGCATGCACGCTCCCCGTTGGCGACCCCGCGCGAGCTTCCAGCACCTAACTACGGGGAGGGCGGCACGCCGGGCAAGGCGGGGCCGCCCGGATCAGGCCGCGCGACGCGGTGTTCGAGGCCTGTGGCGGGCGGGATCCGTGTCGGCCGGGCCGTCCGGGTGCCGACGGACCGCGCTCGGCTCGGTCGGCGTGTGAGCGATATGGCTTCCCCCTCCCGAACGACGGTTCCCCCACCACACGAGAGCGATCGCACCCGCGAGGAGGACGTAGAGGAAGATCGCGCTCGCATCGAGCGGGAAGTCGCGGAGGACGACCCTCCACAACGGCTGCCGCGCCGGTTCGGCGAACTCCTGGACGATCGGCGCGACGATGAGGGACTCCGGATACGACATGTGTGGCGCCCGGTCTGGCTGCCGCCAACCGGGCGCGGCGGCGGCGCGATTCTTCGGACATGGTGGTCGGAGAGCTGCCGCTCCCGACGATCCGAGAACAGCATGGGCGGGTTGCGCGTCAAGGTGGCGACATCGTCTGCGTCGCCCGCTCGGGCGGGGCTTGCGAACGACGCCGCGACGACGGACGATCTCCCCGTCCGAGGGCCGACCACGGCCGCCGCCGCCGCTTCGTGCGGGGCATGCGACCGGGGCTTCGATACACGTGTACCCGCGAGCTTCCGATGCCGTTCGAGAGCATTGACCCCACCACGGGCGAGTCGCTGACGGAGTTCGCCGCCCTCGACGCGGCGGCGGTCGACGACGCCCTCGCGGCGGCCGCGGCGGCGTTCGCGGGGTGGCGTCTCGTCCCTCTCTCCGAGCGTAGCGACGCACTTCGCCGGCTGGCCGGGCTGCTCGACCGCGGTCGCGACGCCTTCGCCCTCCTGATGACCCGCGAGATGGGCAAGCCGCTCGGCGAGGCGCGCGCGGAGATCGAAAAGTGCGCCTGGGTATGCCGGTACTACGCCGATGAGGCCGCCGCGCACCTCGCGCCCGAGGAGCTCGAGAGCTCCGGGCGGGCGTGTCGGGTGGAATACCAGCCGCTGGGCGCCGTGCTCGCGATCATGCCGTGGAACTTCCCCTTCTGGCAGGTGATCCGGTGTGCGGCGCCGACGCTGATGGCGGGCAACGTCGTGCTGCTAAAGCACGCCCCGAACGTCCCGCAGTGCGCGGTCGCGCTCGAGGGGCTCTTCGGCCGGGCCGGGCTTCCGTCCGGCGTCTTCCAGAACCTGTTCGTCGAGGTCGACGATCTGGGCCGCGTGCTCGACCACCCGATCGTCCAGGGGGCATCGCTCACCGGGTCGGTCGGCGCCGGATCGTCGCTCGCCGCGGAGGCCGGCCGCCGCATCAAGACGACCGTGCTCGAGCTGGGCGGCAGCGACCCCTTCATCGTCATGGAGAGCGCCGACCTCGACCGCGCGGTCGAGACCGCCGTCACCGCCCGGATGATCAACAACGGTCAGTCGTGCATCGCGGCGAAGCGGTTCATCCTCCACGAGCCGATCGCCGACGAGTTCGAGGCGCGGTTCGTCCGGTCCGTCACCGACCTCGAGGTGGGCGACCCGTGCGACGAGTCCACCCGCATCGGGCCGCTCGCCCGGCGCGACCTGCGCGATCGGCTGGCCGACCAGGTGCGCGCATCGGTCGAGGCGGGTGCGCGCGTGCTCGTCGGCGGCGACGTACCCGACGAGCCCGGCTGGTTCTACGCACCCACCGTGCTGGCCGACATCCCCGAGGGCTGCCCGGCGCGGGACGACGAGCTCTTCGGCCCGGTCGCCAGCCTCTTTCGGGTAGCCGACATCGACGAGGCGATCTCGCTCGCCAACGCGACCGAGTTCGGTCTGTCCTCGGCGATCTGGACGCGCGACCCCGACGAGCGGGACCGGGCGATACGCGACCTCGTCGCCGGGGCGGTGTTCGTGAACGGGATGTCGGCCTCGGACCCGCGGATTCCCTTCGGCGGCGTCAAGCGGTCCGGGTACGGGCGCGAGCTCGGCCCCCACGCGCTGCGGGAGTTCGTGAACGTGAAGACGATCTGGCTCGGGGACGAATGACGATCCGTCGCGCCCTCGTCGGGCCTGTCTCCGTCGCGCTCGCCGTGGGCGGCTGTCTCACCGCTTCGAACATCGAGGAGCACCGCGGCGACGGCGAGACGCGCTGCTACGTCGCACCGTACGACGTGTTGTGGTCGGCGGCGGAGGAGGCGATGCGGCGCGTCGGGCTCGAGCTCGAGCGCGCGAACCGCGATGCCGGGGTCCTCGTCGGGCGATCGTACCGGCCCGAGGTCGAGGACCCCGCCGAAATGGCGCTCGAGGCCGATCAGGGCGAGCGGGTCGCGGTGTTCATCGAGGAGGACAGCGTGGACGGTCGCGGTCGGTCGATCTGGGCCCTCGAGGTCGTGAGCCGCGCGATCTTCGCCCTGGACCCGAGCGCGCGCGACTGGACCGAGATGGTGTTTCTCGCGATCGAGGAACGGATCCCCGAGGAGTACGTCACCCCCGACGAGGACATCGGGGCCTGCACGCGCGCCCGCGGGCGCTGACCGCCCGCCGTCAGCCCTCCCCGACCCACCCCAGATCGACGCTCCGCTCCTCGCCGCCGAAACGCGAGCCCAACCACCCGGCGACCCTGTGCTGGGTCATCGCGAGCGCCGGCACGACCAGCATCAGGATGGCGGTCGCGAACAGGATGCCGAACCCGAGGCTCACCGCCATCGGCACGAGGAACTGCGCCTGGATGCTGCGCTCGATGATGAGCGGGAAGACGCCGAGGAAGGTCGTGAGCGACGTCAGCAGGATCGGGCGGAACCGCACCCGCGCCCCGTCGACGATCGCGTCGGCCATCGGGAGACCCGAGCGGTGCCGCTCGTTGATGAAGTCCATGAGCACGAGGGAGTCGTTCACGACGACCCCCGACAGCCCGACGATCCCGAACAGCGACAGCATCCCGAGATCCATCCCCATGATCAGGTGCCCCAGCGCGGCACCGATGAACCCGAGCGGGATCGAGGCCATGATGATGAGCGGCTGCACGTACGACCTGAACGGGATGGCGAGAAGGGCGTAGATCGCGAGCAGCGCCATCATGAACCCCCTCCCCATGCCCGAGAGCGCCTCGGCCTGCTGACGCTGCTCGCCACCGAACCCGAAGCGGAGACCGGGGAACTGCTCCTGGAGCTCTGGCAGGATGACGACCACGAGCGCGGTGTTGACCTCCTGCCCGGTGATCTGCGAACGGTTCACCTCGGCCGTGACCTCGACGATCCGCCGGCCGTCGATGCGGCGGATCGTGGAGGCGCCGACGCCGAACTGCACGTCGGCGACTTCCGAGAGCGGCACCTCGCCGCCGTCCGGGGTCCGGATCCGGTAGTCCGACAGGTCGGCCAGCGCGTTCCGCTCGTCCCTCGGTAGACGGACGTAGACCCGCACCTCGTCGCGACCCCTCTGGAGCCGCAGCGCCTCGTCCCCGAAGAAGGCCCCTCGCACCTGTCGCGCCAGATCGTCCACCGTGATCCCGAGCGTGCGGGCAGCCGGCTGGAGCCGCAGCTCGAGCTCACGCTTCCCCTCGCCCCGGTCGTCCCGCACATCGAGCACCCCGGCGATACGGGTGAGGCGGTCCTCCAGCTCGCCGACGGCGGCCGCCAGCGTCGCCTGATCGGGGTGCGACAGCTCGACCGAGACGGGCGCTCCGAGATCGATCAGCTGCGCCGAGAAGGTGAGCGCGCGGGCCGACGGCACCGGACCCACTCGATCGCGCCACGCCCGCTCGAACTCGACCGCCGGCAGCTCGCGGGTCTCGGCCGGGCTCAAACGGAACGTGATTTCGGCGATGTTCGACTGGACGAACGTGGGCGCCGCCGAGAGGCCCGGCTGGTTCGCCTGCGACGGACGCTCTCCGACGCTCGTGTAGACGGCTCCGACGAGCTGATCGTGGTCGTCCGGCAGCGTCGCCTGGAGCTCGAGCGCCACCTCGCGCCCGGCCGCCTCGATGAGCCGCGAGACCTCCTGCGTGCGCTCCGACGTCGTGCCCTCCGGCATCTCGAGGACCGCGATGACCTCCTCGCCCTCGATGACGGGAAGGAGGCTGAACCGGATATAGCGGCCCGCGACCAGTCCGCCGACGATCAGCAGCAGGCTCGACGTGGCGAGCAGGACGAGACCGGGGCGTCGGACCGAGAAGCGGATTCCGCGATCGAGCGGACCGTGCACGAAGCGGTCGAGCCCGTCCTGCACGGCCCCCTGGGCCACGGCCAGCCAGCGAAGCGGCCCGCGTGACGGCTCGTCCGAGGGCGGCGGCAGGTGCGACAGGTGGTTGGGGAGGATGAACAGAGCCTCGACCAGCGAGAGCGCCAGCACCGATATCACGATGATCGGGATCACGTAGAGGAATTTGCCGATGCTCCCCGGGATGAAGAGGAGCGGCGTGAAGGCCGCCACCGTCGTCATCACCGCAAAGGTGACCGGGACCGCCACGCGCTGCGCGCCGCGCACCGCCGACTGGTGCGGCGGCGTCCCCCGTTGTCGCTCGGAGTAGATGTTCTCGCCCACGACGATCGCGTCGTCGACGACGATCCCGATCGCCAGGATGAAGCCGAAGAGCGACATCATGTTTATCGATACGCCCAGCGCGGCCATGATCGCGAACGCGCCGGCGAACGACAGGAATATCCCCACGGAGGTCCAGAAGGCGAGCCGCGCGTTCAGGAACAGCGCGAGCGCCACGATGACGAGCAGGAGACCGAGCCGCCCGTTCTTCACCAGCAGCGAGAGCCGGCTCTCCAGATAGTCCGCCTCGCTCCGCCAGATGTCGGCCTCGACCCCGCGAGGGAGCATCGCCACGAGCTCGCCGTCGATGTAGCCGCGGACGGCCTCGGCGATGTCGAGCACGCGCTCGTCGCCGGTCCGGAACACGCGCACGAACGCCGTGTTCTCGCCGTTGTAGGTGGAGATCAGATCCGCATCCTCGAAGCCGTCCGAGATACGGGCGACATCGGACAACCGGAGCGTGGCGCCGCTCGGATCGCTCCGCACGACGATGTCCGCGAAGTCGGCGCGCGTGTAGTTCTGCCCCTCTACCCGGACGAGGATCTCCTCGCGGTCCGTCTCGACGCTCCCCCCGGGGAGATCCAGGCTCCCGCGCCGCACGGCGCTGCTGATCTCGTCGAGCGTCAGACCGTACCTGCGAAGGGCATCCTTCGAGACCTCGACCGAGATCTCGTAGCTGCGTACGCCCGAGACACGGACGAGCGAGATGATCGGGAGACTCGAGAGGTCGTCCTTGACCCGGTTGGCCAGCTCCTTGAGGGTGCGCTCGGGGACATCGCCGTGGATGGCGATCTGCATGACCTGGCTCTGCGCCTCGAGCTCGATGACCTCCGGCTCCTCGGCGTCGACGGGAAAGCTGGTGATTCGGTCGACTTCGGCCTTCACCTCGTCGAGCGCCTCCGAGACGTCCGTGCCGAGCGCCAGCTCGGCGAGCACCACGCCGACGTTCTCCGATGCCGATGATGTGATCCGACGGACACCCGAGATCCCGCTGATCTGCTCCTCGACGCGCTGAACGATCGACTCCTCGACCTCCTCGGGCGAGGCGCCGGGGTACTCGACCCGGACCTGGATCGTCTCCATCGAGAACTCGGGGAAGATCTCCTGCGGCATGTTGGCGACCGCGAGGATCCCCGAGACCGCGATGAACACGGCGAGGAGGTTGGCCGCCACGCCGTTTCGCGCCATCCACGCGATGGCGTTCCTCATCGGGATCCTCCCGCCTCACCGTCGGGCACGGCCGACACCTCCGGCCCGCCGCCGGGCGGGGCCGCCGTCTCGAGCGGCTCGATGCGCCGCACGGTCATCCCGTCCGTCACGAAGGGGAGCCCCGACACGATGACCGGCTCGCCGTCGTCGAGATCGCCGAGCACGTAGGCCCGGTCCTCCACCTCCTGGATGAGCTCGATCGGCCGCATCGCGAGCAGCGTGTCCGACTCGACCACCCACACGACGTCGTCGTCCCGCACGGCCGCGCTCGGCACGACGAGGTAGCGTTCGTAGGACGCGCCCTCGATGTCGGCCGTCGCGTACGTCCCGATCAGGAGCGGCGGACGGTCGGGCTGCGCTTCGGAGGGCGTGAACGGCTCGGGCACGTGGAGCACGACGTCGACCGTGCGTGTCCGCTCGTCCAGCGCCGACTCGGCCCGGTCCACGAACGCCTCCCAGCGGTACGTCGTGCCGCCGTACTCCGCCTCGATCGAGGCGGGGATCCGCGTCGCCGGATCGCCGGCCCTGGTCGACCACAGCGCGGCGATTCGCGCCGCCTCGTCGTCGCTCAACGGGATGACGACCTCGACCGCGTCGGTGGAGTAGATCCGGCCCACCGACTGACCGGGGACGACGAACTGCCCGATGTCGACGCTCTCGTCGCGCACGATCCCGTCGAACGGCGCACGCACGTTGGTGCGGTCGAGCGCGAGACGGGCGTCTTCGAGACGGGCCTCGGCGCTGCGGAGGGCGGCACGGGCCGCCTGGAGCTGCGGCTCACGGAGGACGAGCGGGCTCGCCGCTTCAGGGTCCAGGCCCTCGCGGCGCGCGAGTCGTTCGTACTCGTCGCGCGCGATCTCGACTTCCTCCTCGGCCTGAAGGACGCCCACCTGCCGCTGCGCCACATCAGCCGAGGCGGCCTCGACGGCGTTCTCGTAGTCCGCGGGGTCGATCCGGAACAGGACGTCCCCGGCCCGGAACCGCCCGCCCGACACGAAGGCGGGCGACACGCGGCTCACGCGACCGCCGACCTGCGGGGCCACCGAGATCTCGGCGCTCGGCCGCACGGTGCCGTACCCGCGAACCCTGATCGCCCCGCTGCCGGCGCGCGCGGGGGCGGTCGAGACCGTCGGGATCTGACGCGGAGGCTCGAGCACTTCCGGTGACCCGCGGAGTCCGACCAGAAGCGCGAAGGCGCCGACACCCACGCCGAGGACGAGCAGTCCCTGCTGCCAGGGTCGCAACCGCGACCACCGCCCGTGTCCGCGACCCGGCGTCGCGTCGCCCGCCCCCGGGTATTCCTCTACCGAATGTTCCATCGATCTATCGGTCCTCGCGGCCCATCTCGGGCCCCTGGAGTTCTTCGTCCTGTGTCCGATCCTCGACGGGCTCGACCCACCCGCCCCCGAGCGACCGGTGCACCGCGAGACGGGCCTCGGCGAGCCCGCGCTCGGCGTCGATGTAGGCCCGCCGGGCGTTCGCGAGGTTCACCCGCGCGTCGAGATACGAGACGTAGTCGCCCACTCCACGCTGGAAACGCTGGAGCTGCGTGGCGAGCGACCCCTCCGCCTCGTCGAGCTGGTCGACGGTGCGCGCGTAGCGCTCGAGCGAGTTGTCGAAGGCGATCAGGCTCGTGCGCACTTCGTAGTACGCCGTGAGCACCGTGCGCGCATATGCCGTCAACGCCTGATCGTACTGCGCGTCGGCGACGCCGATGTTCGCCCGGATCCGTCCGCCCTGGAAGATCGGGGCGACGAGACCCCCGACGAGGTTGAGGAACCACTGATCGGCGCGAAACAGGTCGACCGGCTCGCCGGACTGGAAGCCCACCGCCCCGTTCAGCGAGATCGTCGGGAGCTGTTCGGCGCGCCGCGCGCCGACCCTGAGCCGGGCCGACTCGACCCGCTCGAAAGCCGCGATGACGTCGGGCCGTCCCCCGAGGAGCGTCACCGGCAGACCCGGCGACACCGGCGTCGTGTCGATCGACGGTTCGAGCTCGTCGGGCAGGATGTCGTCGATCCGCCCCGCGTAGCGGCCGAGGATCACGGCGAGCCGCCCCTCGGCGTCGGCGAGCTGCGTGCGGACGACGGGCAGATTCGCCTGCGCCGTCCGGTAGAGCTGGCGGAAGCTGTACAGCTCGAACGATCCCGTCAGCCCGCGCAGGTATCGCGCGTTCGTCAGCTCGGCCCGCTCCTGCAACACGTCCACCTCGTCCTCGAGCAGCGCCACCTGTTCGCGGAGCGCCATGATCTCGAAGTAGGACGAGATCGTCGAGGCGATCACGGCGAGTCGGACGGTCTCGTGATCGGCGCGCGACGCCACGTAGTCGTGCGACGCGGCGCCCGCCTCGTTCCGCAAACGGCCCCAGAAGTCGAGCTCGTAGGAGAACCCGAGCGACGCCGTGTAGGTGGTGAACTCGAACCGGTCGGGGAAGGCGAACGAGATGCCCGGCCCGGTGCTGTCGGACGGCGCACCGTCCTCGCCCCCGAACTGGCTCCCGAGACCCGTGTTCGCCGGCGAGCTCGAGCGCGTGGCGTCCGCGTTCAGCGACACCGCGGGAAACAGCGGCGACCGGGCGATCCGGTACCGGTTTCGCAGCTCCTCGAGACGAGCCATCGACTCGCGCAGATCGAGGTTGGCCGCGAGGGCCGTGTCGATGAGCTCGCCGAGCGCCGGATCCTCGAAGGTCTCCCACCAGCGAAGCGGCTCGTGCCCGCCCTCCGTCGTCGTCGTCGCGAAGTCGGGTGGCAGCTCGGCCACGACGGCCGGCGATTCGGGTTCGGGGGCGAACGAGCAGGCGGACGCCGCCGCGACGAGCGCGGCCGCCACCACGGCGACGCGGCCGGGCGATCGTCTCCGCACTCCGCGTTCGTCCATCATCCGTCGCCCCGCTCGCCCACGGACGGACGCAGACCTTCGAGGAGGAGATCGACGATATGGCGCTTGCGCTCGTCGACGAACCGCTCGAGATCGCCCTCGGCCTCGGGATGGAAGATCCGGACGGTCGGCAGCGCCACGAAGGGGAACAGACACGCGGACACGATGGTCAGCATCGTGTGCTCGATGTCGACCGGACGGATCTCGCCCGCCTCGACCGCCTCGCGCAGCCGATCCTGCATGACCATCCCCGGAAACGTCCCGGGCTCGCCCAGCGCGCGGGTCAGATACGACGCGAGGACCGGACCGCCGCACAGGCACTCGTTCAGCATCAGGCGCGCCATCTCCTGATGGCGGTGGATGTAGTCGATGTAGCCGTGGACGAAGACGCGCAGCGTGTCTTCGAAGCGCTGCTCGGTCTTGAGGCTGGGGGTCAGCCCCGAGATGAACTGGTTGAAGCCGTGCTCGAACACGGCCTCGTAGAGCTGGCTCTTGCTGCGGAAGTAGTAGTGCAGGAGGGCGCGGTTGATCTGCGCGTGATCCGCGATCTCCTGCATCCGCGCCCCATCCTGGCCCTTGCGGGCGAAGACGTGGAGGGCGGAGTCGAAGATCCGCTTCTCCGTCCCACCGTCCTCGGCGGGCTGCGACGCGGTCCCTGACCCGACCGGCGTTTTCTCGGTTCGCATGGTGCTATGTCTCGCGAACGACCGCCGCAGCGGTCGTTGTCGTTTCAGTTTAACAATATTGTCAAAACTACTCCGGTACGTGTCGTCGAGTCAACCCGTCTCTATGTTTCCGGTATGCACGCCAGCCCCGGATCCGACGAGCTCCACTCCGAAGCCCGCTCTGCCACGACCGCGGGTCATCCCCCGCGTCTCGTGCTCGCATCGCGGTCCCCGCGGCGCTCGGCGGTGCTCGAGCAGCTCGGCCTCGCGTTCCTCCTGCGCCCGGCCGACGTCGACGAGACACCCCGGACCGGCGAGTCCCCCGGCGAGCTGGCGGACAGGCTCGCCCGCGCGAAGGCGTCGGCCGCCGTCCGCCCCGGCGAGCTGGCCTTCGGCTTCGACACGGTGGTCGAGCTCGACGGCGACATTCTCGGGAAACCCGGCTCGACGACCGAGGCCGTGGAGATGATCGAACGGCTCGGGGGACGCACTCACCGCGTGTACAGCGGCATCGCGGCGGCCGCCGATGGCCGGGTCGAGAGCGCCCTCGAGCGAACGATCGTGAAGTTCCGCCGGGTCCGGAGCGAAGAGGCGGAGGCCTACGTCGCGACGGGCGAGCCGCTCGACAAGGCGGGCGCCTACGGGATCCAGGGGGTCGGCGCGGCGCTCGTGGAGCGCGTGGAGGGAGACTTCTTCAACGTGATGGGCTTTCCCATCCAGCGCTTCCAGGATCTGTTGGTGCGCTTCGGGTGGCGATACGGCTTCGGCGAGATCCTCGCGGTGGCCGACGTTCCCCGAGCGAGCCGACCGGCGTAGACGCAGCCACCCGCGCCGACGAGACGAGGAGAGAGCCGTTGGGCACACAATCTGTCGGTTCCGCGGCGGCCGGTGAGCGGCTCCGCGCCTTCACGGCTCGCCTGCTCGAGGAGCTCGACCTCCTCGAGTCGCTGCTTACCGACGGTACGATCGAGACGGGCCCCTCGCGCACCGGCGCCGAGCTCGAGCTGTTCCTGGTCGACGGCCGCTTCCGCCCGGTTGGGACCGGCCCCCGGGTGCTCGAGGACATCGCGGACCCGCGCGTCACGCCCGAGCTCGGGGCGTTCAACCTCGAGATCAACACGACGCCCGACGAGCTCGGCGGGCATTCGCTCGGGCGGCTCGAGTCACAGCTGCTCGAGGTGCTCGCCGCGGTGCGCGACGCCGCGTCGGGCCACGACACCCGTATCGTGCTCGCGGGAATCCTCCCCACGCTCGAGGCGCGTCACGCGAGCCTCGCGTTCATGACGCCGGCCGAGCGCTACGCGTTGCTCAACGAGGCCATGACGGCCCTGCGCGGCGGGTCCTACAGCGTCTTCATCAAGGGCGTCGACGAGCTCAGCCTCCGGCACGACACCGTGATGCTCGAAGCGTGCAACACCAGCTTCCAGGTCCACCTCCAGGTCGACCCGGCCCGGTTCGCGCACGTCTACAACCTCGCGCTGCTGGCGGCCGCGCCGACGCTCGCGGTCGCGACGAACTCGCCCCTGCTGTTCGGGCGGCGGCTGTGGCGCGAGACGCGTATCGCGCTCTTCCAGCAGTCCATCGACACGCGCCGTCCGGTCTCGGACCACCGGGTGTCGGCCCCGCGCGTCGACTTCGGTCGATCGTGGGTGGACGACTCGGTGCTCGAGATCTACCGCGACGATGTCAGTCGCTTCCGCGCGGTGCTCGCCGCCGACCTCGAGCGGGATCTTCCGGGGACCGTACCCCGGCTCCGTGCGCTCCAGCTGTTCAACGGGACCATCTACCGCTGGTTGCGTCCGTGCTACGGCGCCGCCGGTGACACCGCGCACCTCCGAATCGAGAACCGGATCCTCCCGGCGGGACCCAGCATCGTCGACCAGGTGGCCAACGCCGCCCTGTGGTACGGGCTGCTCTTCGGGCTCGACGACGCGGTCGGCGACCCGCGTTCGCGCATCGACTTCGACGCCGTAAGGGGGAACTTCTTCGCCGCCGCGCGGCTCGGTCTGGGGGCCCCCATGGACTGGCTCGACGGGCGACAGGCGGTCGTGCGCGACCTGCTCCTCGAGGAGCTGCTGCCCATCGCGGCGCGGGGGCTCGAGATCGCCGGAGTCGATGGCGAGGACGCGACGCGATACCTCGGGATCATCCAGGCCCGTGCCGAATCGCGTCAGACGGGCGCCGAGTGGACGCTCCGCGCCGCCGAAGCGCTCGGACGGGGCCTCGTGACGCCATGGGCGCAGGTGACCGAGGCGCTCCTCGAGCGTCAGCTCGAGAACCGGCCCGTGCACGAGTGGGGTATCCCCGCGCCTCCACGGCGCTCGATCCGCGAGCGTCTCGAGAGGCCGATCGGATCGCATATGCAGCGCGACCTCGTGACCGCCCACGACACCGACCCGGTGAGCCTGGCGATCCACCTCATGGGCTGGCGGCGGATCCGGCACCTCCCGATCGAAGACGACGACCAGCAACTCGTCGGACTCGTCACGCGATCGACGCTGTTCAGGTATCTCGCGGCGCAGGGCGACGGCACGTCGAGCGAGCCGCCGACGCTGACCCCTCTCTCCGAGCTGATGCACCGCGACCTGGTGACCGCCGACCCCGATCTGTCGGTCGGCGACGCGATCCGTATGATGCGCGAGCGAGGCGTGTCTTCCCTGCCCGTCGTCGAGGGGGGACGGCTGATCGGTCTGGTGACCGAGCGCGACTTCCTCGCGCTGGCGACCGACTCGTTGTTCGGGCCCGACGAAGAGGAATAGCCCCGCCACGCCCCCGCCCGGTCAGGCCATCGCCGAGGCGACCGCCCGACGGATAAGCACGCTCGCCAGGTGCGACCGGAACGCGGGCGTCGCCTGATCGTCGCCCGGCGGCGGGTCGAGCTCGTCGACCCGAGCGGCGGCGCCGGCGATCGACGTCTCGTCACCCGCGCCTACGAGCGCCTCCTCGACGGCCCCGGCCCGAACGGGGGTGCCGCCCATGTTCGTGAGCCCGATGGCCGCGCGGCTGATCGCGCCGCCCTCCGACTCGACGACCGCCGCGACACCGACGATCGCCCAGTCCTGCGCGCGGCGCTGGAACTTCAGGTACGACGCGCCGCCGCGGGTGACGGGCACACGGATGGCCGACAGTAGCTCGCCGTCGCGCAAATCCGACATGAACGGTCCCTGGAAGAAGTCGGCGGCCGCGACCGAGCGCGACCCGTCGGCGCCCTCGATGACGATCTCCGCATCGAGCGCGAGAAGCGCGGCCGGCAGATCCGAGGCCGGGTCGGCGTGGGCCACCGATCCGCCGATCGTCCCGCGGTGCCGCACCTGGGGGTCGCCGATCTGGCGAGCGGTCGCCGCGAGCAGCGGGCACGCCTCGCCGAGCTCGCGCGAGTCGGCGAGCTCGTGGTGCGTGGTCATCGCGCCGACAACGACGTGGTCTCCCTCGCTGGTGATGTACCGCAGGTCATCGATCCGGCCGATGTCGACGAGGAGCGACGGACGGGCGAGCCGGAGCCGCATGAGCGGGAGCAGCGAGTGCCCTCCGGCCAGGAGCCGCGAATCCTCGCCGCCCTGCGACAGCAGCTCGATCGCGTTCGCGACGGAGGTCGCGCGCTCGTACTCGAACGGTGACGGGATCACGTCGCACCTCCCTTCGCGTCCTGTATCGCGCTCCACACACGGAGCGGCGTGAGGGGGATCTCGAGATCGGTGATCCCCAGATGCGAGAGCGCGTCGATCGCCGCGTTCGCCACGGCGGGCGTAGATGCGATCGTCCCCGCCTCCCCGATCCCCTTCACCCCCATGGGGTTCGAGTTGCTGGGCGTCACCGTACGGTCGAGCTCGAACGCCGGCATCTCCGCGGCCGAAGGCACCAGGTAGTTGAGCATCGACGACGTCTCGAGGGTCCCGTCCTCCGCGTAGCTCGCCTCTTCGAACAGCGCCGCCGCGATCCCCTGGGCGACCCCGCCGTGCACCTGTCCATCGACGATCTGCGGGTTGACGACGTTCCCGCAGTCGTCCACCGCCAGGTAGCGCACGATCTCGACCTCGCCTGTTTCGGTGTCGATCTCCACCACGCAGATGTGCGTCCCGAAGGGGAAGGTGAAGTTCGGCGGATCGAACACGTGGTGCGCGGTGAGCCCCGGCTCCTCGCCCTCGGGCAGCGCGTGCGCGGTCCAGGCGGCGTACGCCACCTCCTGGATGGTCTTCGTCCGGTCGGGGACGCCCTTCACCGAGAAGGTGCCGGCCTCGAACTCGAGGTCTTCGGGCGACACCTCGAGCAGGTGCGCCGCGATCCGCCGCGCCTTGTCGACGACGCGACCGCACGCGTTGTGGACCGCGATGCCGCCGACCGACAGGCTGCGGCTGCCGTAGGTGTTCATCCCGTGCGGGGCCACCTGCGTGTCGCCGTGCAGGACGAGCACATCCTCGTAGGGGACGCCGAGCGCGTCCGCCGCGATCTGCGACCACGCCGTCACGTGGCCCTGCCCGTGCGGCGAGGTCCCCGTGACGACCTCGGCCTGTCCCGTCGGCAACATGCGAACCGTCGCGGCGTCCCACCCGCCGGCCCCGTAGTTGAGCGAGCCGAGAACCTGCGAGGGGGCGAGACCGCACATCTCCACGTACGTCGAGAACCCGACGCCGAGCAGCCTGCTCGAGCCGCTCGACCGACGCGCCGCCTGTTCGGCCCGCACCGCATCGTAGTCGAGGATCTCGAGCGCGCGGTCGAGGTTCGCCTCGTAGTCGGTGCTGTCGAAGGCCAGCCCGCCCGGGCTCTGCACCATCTCGCCCTTCGGGAGGAAGTTCCTCCTCCGGATCTCCGCCGGATCGACCCCGATCTCGCGCGCCAGCGTGTCGATCGCGCGCTCGATCGCGAACGTCGCTTCGGGCCGTCCGGCGCCCCGGTAGGCGTCCGTCGGCGTCGTATTCGTGAACACGCCCGTGCACTCGAAGTGGTAGGCCTCGCCCCCGTACGTCCCGCAGAACAGGAACGCGCCGAGCAGGGGGACGCCGGGGGCCACGAGCTGAAGATAGGCGCCCATGTTGGCGAAGATGTTCGCGCGGTAGCCGAGAATCTTCCCCTCGGCATCGGCGGCCAGCTCGATATGCTGGATCTGGTCGCGACCGTGGATCGTCGCGACGTAGTCCTCGCTGCGGGCCGCGACCCACTTGATCGGGGCGCCGAGCCGCCGGGCGAGGACGAGACACGCGATCTCCTCGGCGTAGATGTTGAGCTTCGACCCGAATCCGCCGCCCACATCGGGCGCGATGACCCGGACCTTCGACTCGGGGATGCCGGCAGTGAGCGCGAAGAGCACCTTCGCGATGTGCGGGATCTGGGTGGTCGACCACACCGTGTAGTCGCTCGCGGCGGGCGTCGGCCGAACGAGCACGGCGCGCGGCTCGATGGCGTTCGGGATGAGCCGCGGCTGCGTGTATCGCTCCTTCACGATCACGTCGGCCTTCGCGAACGCCGCGTCGACGTCTCCGTTGGTGAGCGTCCACGTGTAGGAGTCGTTGTTCTCGTACTGCTCGTGCACCTTCGGCGCGCCGTCGGCGCGGGCCGACTCGATGTCGACGACCGCGGGGCGCTCGTCGTAGTCGACGACGACCAGCTCGGCCGCGTCGGCCGCCTGCGCCCTCGTGCCCGCGACCACGACGGCCACCGCCTCGCCGACGTGTCTCACGGTGTCTTTCGCGACCGGCCAGTGGTCGGGGATCCGGATATCGTCGGTCACCGGCCACGCCATCGGCAGCCCCGCAGCCCATTCGTCGGCCAGATCCTCCCCCGAGAAGACCGCGACCACGCCCGGAGCCGCCGATGCGGCCGAGGTGTCGACGCCGGTGATCTCCGCCGAGCCGTAGGGGCTCCGGACAAACGCGGCGTGTAGCATTCCGGGGACCGTGATCGACTCGACGAACGTGCCCTGCCCTGTCAGGAGGGTCGGGTCTTCCTTCCTGAGGACCCCGCCTCCCACGTACCTCGTCGCCGTCTTCTCCGCCGTCGCCATGATGGTCTATCTCCCGCCCGGCGCCGACCGCATCTCCTCGGCCGCCGCGAGCACCGCGGTCACGATGTTCTGGTATCCCGTGCACCTGCACAGATTGCCCTCGAGCCCGTGACGTATCTGCTCGGCCGTCGGATCGGGGTCCTCCGCCAGCAGGCTCACGGAGGCCATGAGCATCCCGGGGGTGCAGAATCCGCACTGGAGACCGTGCTGCTCGTGGAAGGCCGTCTGGAGAGGGTGCCACGACCCGTTCGCGGCGAGCCCCTCGACGGTCGTGATCTCGGCCCCGTCCGCCTGCGCGGCGAGCATGGTGCACGACTTCACCGACCGCCCGTCCACGAGGACCGTGCACGCTCCGCACGAGGACGTGTCGCAGCCGACGTGGGTGCCGGTGAGTCCGAGCTGTTCGCGGAGGAAATAGACGAGCAGCGTCCTGGGCTCGACCTCGGCGTCGTGCGCGACGCCATTGACGCTCAGCGAGATCCGGGTCATTGCGGCCTCTCCTGGCTCGGTCTTTCGTGCGAGGCGGCGTACCGCGGGTGCGGCCCGCGGCGCCCCGCGTTCGGCCGCCGGCGAGCACGCCGGGGGCCGACCGGGACCGTAGTGTAGGAGAGGCCCGACGGGGACGAAAGACGGCCCCGTCGCCCGGGGTCAGACGGCGGGGGCGCCCCTCCTTCCGTTGCCGAACTGGAGCGAAAGCCAGGCGATCGAGGCGACACCGAGAAGCAGCATGCCGACGATCGTCGGACCGAGCGCGACCTTGATCCCGCCCCAGATGAGGGCCGGCTCGCCGCCACCTGCCCGCTCGAGGTACGATGCGGCGAGCGCGATACCCACCACCGTACCGATCACCCCGATCACGGCGCCGAGCACACCCCACACCAGCACCGGGTGGATGCGTGCGCTGACCGCCGCGACCGACTCGCCGTTCGCGCGCGCCACCGCCATCGATGCGTGGACGATCTCCACGAGCAGGAAGACGGCGATGATCACGAGGGGGTAGCGGATGAACCCCATCGAGACGAAGAACTCCTGAAGGCTTCCCATTCGGCTACTCCTCCGTAACGGTTCGGTGGAGGGTGAGGCGCCCCGGGCGGTCCGGCGGCGCGAAGAGGGCGGCGATACGCCGCTCGAACGTGTCGTACGACCTGAGCGAAGGGGTCAGGGCGATCCAGCCGATGAGACCCAGCGCGACGGCGCCGAGCCCGAACGAGGCGAGCGACATCACCTCGCGAACCAGCCGCCACCCGGTCACGACATCCGGCTCGGCGGCGAGGGCCCCCGCCGCCGTCCACGCGGCGATTCCGACACCCGTGCCCGCGACGGAGATCGCGATGAGGACGAGCCCGACCTGGAGCCGCCACGCCCGGCGCCGCACGGCGGCGCTCACGTCCTGACGGACCCACAGCCCGTAGGCGAGCCGCACGGTGTTCGCCGCGATCGCGGCGACGATGGCCGCCAGCGCCCATACGAACCCACCGCCCGTGCGAAACGCATCGAGTCGGACCAGCCCG
>JAWWCR010000103.1:0-16909 GCA_033720355.1 Gemmatimonadota bacterium | reverse complement strand
TGTGCGCCGGACAGCGTCCCGATGACCGTGCCGCTCACGAACACCTGCGCGCCAGCCACCGGCTGGAGCGTCTCCGAATCGGATACCGTTCCCGTGATCGCGCCCTGCTGGGCGGACACGTTCCCGGCGCCGATAAAGAGACCGGCGCTCAGAGCGGCGGTCGCCAGCGCTCTCGCGCGGCCGGTCCACCGTCCTGACCAATCAAGCAACATGCGGCACCTCCTGATAGCGGCAACGGTTGCGGCGATCCCGTGCCAGCGGCCGCCGCGGCCCGCCTCGATGCGGGTGCGGCTTTCTTCCCCACGTGCTCGGCATCGACCGACGCGCAGGCACCGCCGCAGGTGCGCCGTCTCCGTCGCCGGGGCCGAGGTGGGCGCCTAACACTGCCCTGTATCGGTAATGTCTGTCAATACTGACCGATCTGTCACGGGGGCGGGTCGATCGCTCGGGGATCAGGAAGAGTGAGGCGGCGGCACCCCGGATCAGTCTTAAGCATGCCGTGCCGACGACCTGGCCGGGATACCGCACGTCCTCGCGCCGTAGACACGCGGAGAGCGCCGGGCGTTTAGCCGACCTGACCGGACGGTCGATCAGGCCGCTGAAGCGGTCAGGGTACGCTGATCTGGTTGGTGATCGGTGACCATGGGCAGACCCGTCCTGGAACGACGACGGTTGTTGCTTCGCGTCAGCTTTCGTACTCTTCGACTCATGCCGAAGCCGACGACGCTCGACCCTACCGTCCGTGCGCTCGTTGAGAAGTTGGGAGGAGTCACGGAGCGTGAGGGGATGCCGCGCATCGCGGGGATGATCTTCGCCCTGATGCTGGTGAGGGATGAAGAGTACACCCTGGCCGACCTCAAGCGGCTCCTCCAGACCAGTCACGGAAGCGTGAGTTCCAACACGCGCATGCTCGAAGACAAGGGCGTGTTGGAACGCGTGGTGCGCCTCGATAGCCGGCGTGCGCGTTTCCGTCTGGCGCGCGATCCGTACTCCGGTCTCTGGGCCGGACGGCTGCAGCGGTTGCAGGAAGCACGCGCCGCAGTAGCCGAAGCCCGTGCCGCGCTTCTCGACGAGGGCAGACCGTTGCACCCCCGTCTGGATGAGATCGACAGGTTCTACGACATCTACATCCGGATGCTGGAGCAGAGCCTGGCCATATGGCAAAGGCTCACGCCGATGGCGGACGATACGGGGCTACTCGCCTCTCAGTAGGCCTTCTCGCCTCCGATCGAGGCGACACCGAAGCCCGCCGGGCGCGCGAGCGCCTGGCGGATATCGGTGCGTCCGTACCCCGTGCATCCCTCGGGGGCCGGCGCGTGTCGATAGCGGGGGAGTTCCGAAACTGGCGTTATCGCCCCGGATTCCACACAATTCCACCGTGCTATGGGTGGCGGCGTTTGGGAGGCGGACGGGAGGAGCACCGTGAAGTCGATCTCGAGGTCGAAGTTGCTCGAACAGCGCGGGGTGCGTGCGCACCCGATCCCGATACTGATTCTGGTCCTGGCGGCGCCCCCCGCCGCCGGTCAAAGTCTGCGAGGCTCGACACCCTCTCTCGATCTCCAGAACGAGGTCGCTCGCCAGCACGACTACACGTACATCGAGACGTCGAGCCAGGTCAGGCGCTTCGCCGATGCGGGCTATCTCGTTCGGGTCCGGGGGAACGCCGACTATGTCGTGAAATCGGGGGCGGTCCCCTACGCGCGGCCCGAGGTCGTGCTGTTTCTCGAACGCCTCGGCGCCCAGTACCGCGCCGCCTGCGGTGAGCGGCTCGTCGCGACGAGCCTGACCCGGCCGAGGTCGCGTCAGCCGAGAAACGCGTCCCCTCGCTCGGTCCACCCCACGGGCATGGCCCTCGACCTGCGCCGCAGCGCGCGAGGGTCGTGTCGATCGTGGCTGGAGGGAGTCCTGCTCCACCTCGAGGGGCGCGGTGTTCTCGAGGCCACGTACGAGAGACGTCCGCCGCATTACCATGTCGCCCTGTTCCCGACCCAGTATGGCGAGTACGTGGCGGGGCTCCAGGGGTCGAGCGGGGGCGGGACGGCCGACTACACGGTGCGGCGAGGCGACTCCCTGTGGGAGATCGCGCGGGATCACGGTGTCTCGGTCGCGGCCCTGCGGTCGGCGAACGATCTGAGGGGCAGCCGGATCTACGCGGGCCAGCGGCTCACGGTTCCTTCGGCTCGCTGACACCCGCGGCGCCGGAGGGCGCGACCACGGCGCGCACGCGGTCGACCATCTCGCGCATTCGATAGGGCTTCTGGAGGACCCCCGCGAGGTCGCTTCCGGCGAACCGTCCCTCGATCTCGCGCTCCGTGTACCCGCTGCACAGGATGACGGGGACGTCCGTCCGAATCTCTCGCATCCTCGCCAGCGTCTGTTCGCCGCCCATGCCGGGCATGGTGAGATCGAGGAGCACGAGTACGATCCGGTCGGGGTCTTCGCCGAGCAGCTCGATCGCCCGGCGTCCATCGCCCGCCGTCCTCACCTCGAAGCCGATCCTCCTCAGGATCTCCTCTCCCACATCCCGGGCGGCCACCTCGTCGTCGACCAGAAGGACGACTCCCTCGCCGCGCCAGGCCTCCACACCGCGTGGGGAATCCGGCGTCCGGCGCGTGGGTCCGTCGGCACGGGGGAAGAACACGGTGACCGACGTCCCCTCTCCCGGTACGGACTCGATGGCGATCGTGCCCTCGTGCCCCCGGACGATTCCGAGGACGGCCGCCAGTCCCAGCCCCCGGCCCGTGAACTTCGTCGTGAAGAACGGGTCGAACATCCGATCCAGAGTCTCGCCGTCCATCCCGGTACCGGTGTCGCTGATGCGGATCCACGAGTAGTCGCCGGGCGCGAGCCCCTTCCCCAGGTACGTGTCCATGAGGAACGTCTCATCGCAGTGGCGGACTCCCGAATCGATCCCGATAGTGCCTCCGTCATCTCCGATCGCTTCGGCCGCGTTCGTCACGAGGTTCATGACGACCTGCGCGATCTGGGTCGGGTCGCCGTCGAGGCACGGTGCTTCGTCGGAGAGACCGTAGACGATCGGTGTCTTCCGCGTGAAGGCTGCGAACAGCTCCGACATCTCTCGTGCGATCGAGTTCAGACACACGCGCTCGATGACGAACTTGCCTTCGCCCGAATAGGCCAGTAGCTGCTTGCACAGATCGGCGGCGCGCAGCGCCGCTGTCTCGATCGCCCCGATGTGCCGGGCGGTGGCCGACGACGTCACGGTGTCGATGCGGGCGAGCTCCGCGTTTCCGAGCATCCCGGTGAGGAGGTTGTTGAAGTCGTGCGCGATCCCCCCCGCGAGGACGCCGAGGCTCTCGATCCGCTGCGCGTGCCGCACCTGCGCCTCGAGCTTCCGCTGCTTCGAGACATCCTGACAGACGATCAGCACCTGTCCGTCGATCATACGCGCGAACTCATCGACCCACATCACGGTCCCATCCCGATGCACCTTGCGAGAGCTCCACTGGAAGACCTCGTCCGGGTTGTCGAGCGCCCGTGCGAGGTGCGCGCGGACCTCGGCCCGATCCTCCTCGAGGAACACGTCGAGCACCGGGCGGCCGATCAGCTCGGAGGGCTCGTACCCGAGCTGCGCGGCGCCGAACTCGTTCACGGAGGCGACCACCCCCGCGCGGTCGATCGTGAAGTACATCGAGGGGTTGTCGTCGTAGAGGTGTCGGTAGCGACGCTCGCTCTCCTGGAGCGCCCGCTCGGCGCGTTCGCGCTCGTGGATCTCCCACACCAGCCGCTCGTGCGCGAGCGCGCCCTCGAGCGCCACCGCGAACTTCGACACGACGGGTCGCAGCTGCGCCAGCCGCGCCTCGCTCACCGCCGTCTCCGACACGGTGGAGTGGAGCTTCATGAACCCGAGGTCGCCGAGGCGGAAGATCGCGAATCGGCCGCCTTCGATCCCCGACTCGGTGATCAGGTCGGCGAAGCCGGACTCGTCCGACCCGCACGAGGTCGAGTACGCCTCGCCGAGCGCGTCGGCGATCGGATGGGCGGCCCCGAGGTGGACCTCGCGAATCCGGTAGGCGGGGCTGCAGAAGAGAAGGGCGTACCCGTCCTCCTCGTGGCGTCCGACGAGGTGGGTCGGGCGAACCCAGACCGACGCGATATCGAGCGGTCGCCTCGTCATCAGGATTCTGAGGAAGGAGTCGCACGCCTTCCGGGAATCGAGCGACTCGCCCACCGCCAGCGAGAGCTCGTACAGAAGCGACAGGTCGGTGCCGGTGTCAGCGGGCCCGCGTGGCTCGCTCACCGTGCCGCCCGCCTGACCACCCCGTCTCGCCTCACGGCGTCGCGGGCTCCAGCACGTCCGCCAGATACAGATCCACCACGCGCCGAACGAGACCGGCGGGGTCGATCTCGGAGCCGTTGCACAGGGCGGCGGCGCTGAAACGCTGATCCGGGTAGCGCTCCATGAACGCCCGGAACCCCATCATTCCACCGGAGTGTCCGACGACGCGCTGGCCGCGATACGTCGAGTGCGTCAGACCGAAGGCGTAGTCGATCGGGTCGCCCCCCTCGAGCGTGCCTCGCGTCTCCATCATGTCGGCGAAACCGGCGCCCCCCACACGGCTCTCGTAGAAGTTCCGGTCCCAGGCGATGAGGTCGCCGACCGTCGTGTACAGTCCCCCCTGCCCGACGAACCCGAACGTCGAGACGTAGTTCTGCCGGACATCTCCCGATCCGACGCCCTCGTAGCTCATGGCCCGTCGCGGGACGATGTGGCCGGGGTCGCTGTGGAAATGCGTGTCGCCCATGCCGAGGGGCTCGAAGATGTTGCGGGTCGTGAACTCGGTGAACGTCATACCGCTCACGCGCGCGACGATCTGCGCCAGAAGGAAGTACCCGCCGTTGCTGTAGCTGAACCGCTCACCCGGCGTGAAGTCGAGGTCGAGGGCCGCGAGCACCGCGATCGCCTCCTCGTCGTCGATCGGGTCGTAGATGTTCATCCCGGCATCCGACATCGCCGCGTAGATGTCCCGAATGCCCGACGTGTGGTGGATCAGGTGGTCTATGGTCACGGTCGTCGGGTACTCGGGCAGCTCCGGGATGTAGTCGCGGACGTCGTCGTCGAGCGACAGCCGGCCGCCGCGCACGAGCAGGGCGATGCTCGCGGCCGTGAACTGCTTCGACACCGACCCCACGTAGAAGACCGTCGACGGGTCGATGGGGATTCCCCAGTCGAGGTTCGCCATGCCGTAGCCCTTCTCGTAGACGAGCTCGCCATCGCGGTAGACCCCGACGACGCAGCCGGGCGAGTCGTCGCGGTCGTACGCCGCGAAGATCGCGTCGACGTCGGCGGGTGCGGGGTGTTGGCCCGCGAGGCTCGCCGGGACGGCGGCAACCGCCGCCACCCCGAGGATCAGAGCCGGCACGGCGGGACGCGGAAACGGCGGCCTTCGTGGACTCACCTAACCCTCCTGGGGGGATGGCCGCCGCGGGACATCCGGGACGGCCCGGGAAACCTGGTCGAGCGCGAGCCGGGAGCGAAGCGTCTCGAATTCCCCCCGCCCGTGAAGCGGACGGAGACGCGGATCGACCGCCAGGAACGCGAGCGAATGAGCCCTCTCGCCGTACGCCCGCTCGAGCCACCCGATGGCCATCGCCGCGTCGTCGAGCGCGACCCACGCGGCGGCGATCTCGTACGACGGCACGTACGAGCTTCGCGCCTCGACGTCGAGCTGCTCGAGGAGCTGTCGCGCCTCGTCGCTCCTCCCCTGTAGCGCTCGCAGCCGCGCGACGGCCGCGCGCGAGACCGCGTCGTGTCGCGACAGCTCCGCGAAACGCTCTGTCGCGGCGGCCCCCTCGTCGAGTCGGCCGGCATCCGCCAGCGCTCGCCCAAGCCAGTCGTACGCGACCACGAAGTTCCGGTCACGGACGAGGGATTCCTGCAACTGCTCTGCGGCGGCCGCGGGGTCGCCTGCGTACAGGTGGACCCAGCCCAGGGCGGCGTGGGCGATCATGGAGAGGGGATCCAGCTCCGACGCACGTCGCATCTCGTCGACGGCTTCCCCGAACCGTCCCATCGCGACGAGGTAGTTCGCGTACCACTGGTGGGCAACCGGATATGCGGGGTTGACCTGGATCGCGCGCTCGAACTCGCGCTCCGCCTCCGGCCAGTCCCAATCGTAATAGAGCGCCACGTACCCGAGTGTGGCGTGGGGCTCCGCCAGTCGGCCCTCCAGCTCCAGTGCCTGCCGGGCCGCTTCACGCGCCAGCGGGAAGGCTTCGACGGGAGGGCGGTGGTCGTAGAACCCGAGGACGGCGTAGGAATCCGCCAGACCGGCGAGCGCGCGGGCATACCCGGGATCGAGGTCGAGAGCGTGTCGGAATGACAGCACGGCGGCCTCGAGCCCCTCGCGGGTCCGGAGGTTCCAATCGAATCGCCCGCGGTAGTACAGGTCCTGCGCCTCGTGGTCGCTCGTCTGCCCCGGCAGGACGAGCGCGTCGGACTCCTCGCCAAGCTGCAGCTCGAGTGCGGTCGCGACGGCGTTCGCGATGCGGTCCTGAATCTCGAACACTTCGGACACGTCGCTCTCGAACCGCTCCTGCCACAGAGGGAATCCGTCTTCCACCTTCACGATTCGTGCGTCGATCCGCAGCCGGTCGGCGCTCTTCCGAACGCTCCCCTCGACGACGTTCGCGACGCCCAGCACCCTCCCGATCTCCCGGACATCGGTGCTGGATCCCTTGAAGGCGAAGGACGAGGTGCGTGCGGCGACCTGCAGCCCGGGGATCCGCGCCACCGTGCTCATGAGCTCTTCCGCGATTCCGTCCCCGAAGTACTCCTGGTCGCGATCGGGGCTGTAGTCGGTGAAGGGGAGGATCGCGATGGATCGCTCGCCGGCCGGTGGCCCGACAGTCGGATCGCTTCCCCCGGCTTGCCCGCTCGGCAGAAGGGACAGCGCTCCGGCGCCGATCGCGAGCACGCCCCCGACGATGAGCAGCTCGGGACCGCTGACGCGCTGACGGCCCCGCTCGCCATGGTACCACGCGAGCACGACGACCAGGACGAGCCCGATCGCGGCGCTCACGAGAACCCCCCGCTGGAACTGCAACGGAAGGCCGACGATCGGAGCGAGCACATCGAGGAGCTGTAGTAGTAGCCAGGCGCCCGCGAGGTAGGCGATGCCCCACTGGACGATCTTCCGCTGTCGAAGTCGATCGAGCAGGGACGGATCGTCAGCCGTCATCGAGGACCGGTGCGCTCTGTCCGGTGATGCACTGCCAGCGTTCGTCGCGCCAGATGTACACATCGGTGTAGACGAACCGCTCGACAGTGAGGGAGTCGCCTACCCGCCGCTCGTTGAGCCGCCTCGCGTGCGCGACCGCCACGTCCTCGTACACGTTGATGACGAGCGCCTCGAGACGCGTGGACACCAGTCCCCTGGAGCCGGCGACACGGTCGAGCAGCTCCTCGCGACCCATGACCGTGTCGTAGATCTGACCCTCGAAGTCGTCCGCGAGAATCGGCATGACGGCTTCCACGTCCGCCGTCACATAAGCGTTGAGCCAGATCGAATCGAGTCGGGCGATCTCCGCGACGATGTCCTCGCGCGGTGAGTCGGGCGATTGGGCGCTCAGCACCGGTGTGATCGCGAGCACGGCGATGCCGGCGAGGATCGTCACGCGGCGGGTCTTCGGCGTGTCCATGACAAGACGCTCCTCGAGGCGGACCTGACGGGTCGGAGCTGCCATCGGAAGATGCCTTGACACCCCCGACGCGTCCACACCAGGGGTCGCGGCGGGTCGCCAGCCGGCCCTTCGGTCAGGGGAGGGCGAACGCCTCGTTCGCGGCGACCGCCGCGTCATGGACCGCATCGCTGACCTCGAGCGGCAGCTCGATGGGGCCCGCCGTGGCCGGGATCTCGGGCGGGAGCAAACGCGGGTCCCTGCCGGAGATCTGCTGGTACATGACCAGCGCGGCCGTGTACGTACCGAGGAGGCTCGGGTGGAAACCGTCGGAGCTGTACAGCGGCAGGCTCGAATCGATCTCCCACGCCGCCAGCCACGCCTCGCCGGCGGGGAACAGCAGGCTGCCAGTCTGCTGCGCCGCCGTGGCGTAGGAGTCCGAGACGCCGGAAAAGTCGAAGGGGCGATCGCTCGCCGGCCACACCATGTAGAGCGCGAGCCGTCCGTCGTCGGGGTCGAGCACATCGGCGAAGCGCTGACTGTAGTCGAGGAGGGAAGGCCTGCCCTCGGTCGCCGACGGGCCCTGTTGGATCACGACGTAGTCCCACTCGCCGTCCGCGATCGTCTGCCGGGCGGTCCCCTCCGCCCAGTGATCCTGGAGTCCGTAGTTGGGGAACGCGATCGACCCCACGCCCACCGTGCCGACGTCGCCGTGCGACTCGAGCAGACGCTGCAACATCGCCGGGAGGTTGTTCGTGTAGGTCAGGCTGTTGCCGATGAACAGGATGGTGAGGTCGGCGTCGTCCGGGACCTCATCGGGGTCGGGGCCGGTCGAGGTCGCGCCGCAGCCCAGGGCGAGCACCGCGATGACGAGCGCATATCGTCGCATGAGATCTATCCGTCCGTGGTCGGTTCGCCTGTCGTTTCGAGCCGGAGGCGCGCCTTTCGGGCGCGATTCTCCCGCCGCCTACTCTCACGAACGTCCCGAAGTCTCCGAGTCTGACCCCGGCGCTCGTGTTTGCCCGGTCCGGTGGTACGCCCCAGGTTCGTGCCGGCAGCAGTGTTCACGGGGTTGGGAGGGAACGTGGGTCGACGAGCGAACTACGGGTTCGAGAAGCGGCAACGGGAGCTCAAGAAGAAGAAGAAGAAGGAGGCGAAGGCCGAGCGCCGACGTCTCGCCCGGGAGGAGGCGTCCGGAGCCGGGGAGGACTCGGCCCTGCGGGGCGTCGATGAGGACGACGCGGAGGACCCCGCCCACGACACCTGATCGCTTGTCTCGCCCGGGTGCGGGCACCACGTTTCGAGACATGCAAGGTCGTTGTCTGTACTGCGGCCACTCCCTCGGAGGAGTCGCGGGGATCGCGTCGGTCCGGACCGGCGGACGCATCGCGTTCGACCCGGAGCGGGCGCGTATCTGGACGGTATGCGAGCGGTGCCACGGGTGGAACCTGTGGTGGCGCGACGACGGGGGTCGCACGCTCGAGGCCCTCGAGCGGCTCGCGCGTGACCGGGCCCGGGTACTGTACGAGACCGACCACGTATCCCTCCTGCAAGCTCCGTCGTGTCAGCTGGTCCGGGTCGGGCCGGCGCCCCGGCGCGAGAGCGCCTGGTGGCGTTACGGGCGCCGGCTCAGACGCCGCCACGATCGCTTCCAGAGCCCCGTGACGCAGGTCGCGACCGCGACCTACTCCGCCGTCTCATCCGTCGGGATCTCGGTCGGTCTGGGCTCGGTTACAGGCGATTTTCGTCGTGCGGTCGATCGCCGTGTCGAAGTGTTACGCTGGAGGCGGTTCGGAGGCACGGCGTGGGCGGGTCGCGCGCCTTGCCCCAACTGCGGGAGCGTGCTGATCCGACTCTTCTTCATGAAGTGCAGCGACCTGGTTCTGTTCACGGGCCCGGATGGACGACCGGCCGTGGGCATGCCCTGCGCCCGGTGCGACCCGTGGTCGACGGAGGAGACCCACCGCTTCGAGCCCGCGCTCGTCGAGCCGCTGCTGCGACGGGTCCTCGCGTGGCACAACATCGACGGCGCGACCACCCGTGACCTGGACCGTTCGGTCGGGCTGATCGAGTCGCAAGGGTCCGCCGAGCGGTTCATCGAGCACCTCGCGCGGGTCCGACTGCCATTGCACCAGATGGACCACGTGGAACGACTCGCCCTCGAGATCGCGGTGAACGACCGGGCCGAGCACGAGAGCCTGATGGCCGACGCCGCCCGGCTCGAGGCGGGTTGGCGGCGCGCCGACGAGATCGCGACGATCATCGAGGAGGAGCTCTGAGATGACGTGCGGCCGGTCGGCGCGATTCGTCGGACTGGTCGTCGCTACCGGGATGGCGCTCGCCGTCGCCGATACCGCCGGCCAGGACGACTCGGGTCGCTCGCTCCTCAGCCCCCCGCCGCGCGACGGGAGCCCCGGACATCTCCTCTACGAGGCGAGCTGCGAGTCGTGCCATTCGGGCGACGAGTCGACGCGTGCCCCCCGCCTCACCGCGCTCGGCGCAATGACGCCGCGCGCGATCGTCGCGGCGCTCACGTCGGGTCGGATGCGTCGGCACGGCGAGGATCTGAGCGAAGATCAGCGCGTCGCGGTGGCGGAGTGGCTGACCGGAAGCGAGCTGGTCGAGACCCGGATGCCCGACGACGCATTCTGTGCCGCGCGGCCGACAGGTCCCGGCGAGGTGGCCTGGTCCGGCTGGGGCGGGGGCGACGGCGAGACCGGCTATCGAGGGGCCGCGACCGCCGGGATCACCGCCGCCGACCTCGGCGACCTCGAGCTCGCGTGGGCCTTCGCGTTCCCCGACGTGGGCCAGGTACGGTCGAAACCCGCCGTCGTCGGCGATCGCGTGCTCGTCGGGTCGGCGTACGGCGAGGTGTACTCGATCGATCTCGAGACAGGGTGTCTCCACTGGTCGTTCTCGGCCGACGCCGCAGTGCGCGGCGGCATAGCGATCGGGGAGGGCCCGGGTGGGACACAGGCCGCGTTCTTCGCCGATTTCCGCGCCAACACCTATGCCATCGACGCGGCGACTGGCGAGTTGTTGTGGCGCGCCGCCACCGGCGAGCACGCCGACCACACCAACACCGGCACCGTCGCCGTACACGATGGTCGCGTTTTCGTCCCGATCTCGAGCATGGAGGTCGTGACCGCCGGCGATCCCCGTTACGAGTGCTGCACGGCCTCGGGAGGGGTCGTGGCCCTGTCGTCGGAGACAGGCGAGCCGTTGTGGGAGTACTGGACGATCGGGGAAGAGCCCCGCGCGGTCGGCGAGACCGAGGTGGGGACGACGATCTTCGCCCCGTCGGGTGCCCCGGTCTGGTCCAGCCCCACCGTCGATGCGGTCCGGGGTCTCCTGTACGTCGGGACAGGCGAGAACTACACCCGACCGACGACGGCCTCGAGCGATGCCATCATCGCACTCGATCTGGCATCGGGTCTCGTGCGCTGGTCGTTCCAGGCCAGGGAGGGCGATGCCTGGAACATGGCGTGCGGTCTCGAACAGTATTTCCAGAACTGTCCCCTCGACACGGGTCCCGACTTCGACTTCGGGATGGCGCCGATCATCGTCGCTCGCGAGGACGGGTCGCAGGTCCTGGTGGCGGGACAGAAGTCGGGGATGGTCTGGGCCCTCGATCCCGATACCGGGGGCGAGCTGGTGTGGGCGCGCAAGGTTGGGAGGGGAAGCGCGCTCGGAGGAATCCACTGGGGGATCGCTTCCGACGGGCGTCGCGTCTACGTCCCGAACGCGGACCACGTCTTCGTCGTTACGGACCCCAGGACCGGCGAGCACGCGGATCCGAGTGGGGCAGAGCCGATGGGCACCGGCGTCTACGCCCTCGATCTCGGCGCCGGCGAGGTCCTCTGGCACGCGGGCCCCGACACCTCCGTGTGCGCCGGACGGGTGGGGTGCATGCCCTTTTTCTCGGCCGCGGCCACGGCGATCGATGGGGCGGTCCTGGCGGGGAGTCTCGATGGCCACATGCGGGCATGGTCCAGCGAGGACGGGTCGCTGCTGTGGGACGTCGACACCGCGAGGGAATTCGAGACGGTGAACGGCGTGGCGGGGAGGGGAGGGGCCATCGACGGCCCCGGGCCGGTCGTCGCCCACGGCACGGTCCTGATCGGCTCGGGCTACGACATGTTCGGCGAGATGCCCGGCAACGTGCTCCTCGCCTACCGGAAGCCGCGGTAGCGCGTACGTTCCGCGGCCCGCGTCCGACCCTGGACACGGAGGACAGGATGACCGCTCCGACGACGTCGCCCCGCCGGTCGGGCCGCACGAGGCGCCTCACCCCGATCGAGATCCTGGCCGCGGTCGGTCTGGCCGCGTGCACCTTCCCGTCTCCCGCCGTGGGGCAGGGAAGGCCGCTCGAGCTCGAAGACTTCTACCGGCTGAAGAGCGTCGGATCGCCCGCGATCTCCCCGGACGGATCCCGCGTGGCCTACGTCGTGACTTCCACTCTCGAGGAGGAGAACCGGAGCCACAGCGAGATCTGGCTCGCCCCGACGGACGGGTCGGAGCCCGCGGTGCGGCTCACGAGCCCCAGCTTCGAGGCCTCGTCGCCGCAGTGGAGCCCCGACGGCCGTGTCCTCGCGTTCTCGTCGCGGCGTCCCGAGCCCGATGGCACGGTGACGGCCGGCACGTGGTTTCTCCGGATGGACCGACCCGCGGGCGAGGCCTATCGGCTCGAGGGCCTGGAGGGCACCCCGGTCTTCAGCCCCGATGGGGCGCGGATCGCGTTTACCCGGGCTGTCGCGCTGCCCGAAGCCGCGGCGCCGACGTACGATTCCGACTTCGAGCGCCGGGTCGTCGAACGGTTCGATGGGCGCGCCTACGACTGGATGAACTACCGCTTCGACCGGCGAGGCTACCTGCCCGACCCGCGCGATCCACGTGCGACGCCCCCAGCCCGGTTGTTCATCCTCGACGCGTCCGGCGGCGAGGCCAGCCGCATCACCGAGCTCGATGCCGACGTCCGCGGGCCCGCGTGGAGTCCGGACGGGGAACGGATCGCCTTCACGGCCGATGCCCACCAGCGCGACGAGCACACGTACGAGCGCGCCGATGTGTGGCTCGTCGATCTGCTCGGGAACGTGGCCCGGGTGACGGACGACGAGTTCGACTACTCGTCGCCCTCGTGGTCGCCCGCCGGCGATGCCCTCGTCGTCCGCGGGAACGAGGGGCTCGACGTGGTGATCCGCGAGGGGCGCGACCGGGGCGCCGCGAGCGATCTGTTCGTGCTGCGGCCCGAGTCGGGGTCTCCCATGCGCAACCTCACCGTCGACTGGGACTACATCCCCGGGGCTCCGACATGGGCCCCCGACGGGTACGTCTACTTCTCCGCGTCGATCGGCGGGAACGCTCACCTCTTCCGCGTTCCCGGGGGTGGGGGAGAGGTGGAGCAGCTGACCCGGGGTGACCGGCGTCTCGGCGGGTTCTCCTTCTCCGCCGACCATGCGCGGATGGCGTTCACCTCGACCGATCCGACACACCCGCAGGATGTGTGGATCGCGAGCGTGGACGGGGGCGGCGAGACCCGCATCACGGACGTGAACCGTGAGCTGCTCGCCGAGCTGGACATGTCGAGCCCCGACAATCTCCGGTTCGAGAGCACCGACGGCACGCCGATCGAGGGGTGGATGCTTCCGGCCCGCGGGTACGGCGACGGCACCGCGCGGCCCATGATCCTCGACATCCATGGCGGTCCGCACGGCGCTTTCGGAAACTCGTTCTCGTTCGCGCACCAGCTGCTCGCCGCGCGCGGGTACATGGTCCTCTACACGAATCCACGCGCGTCGACCGGGTACGGCGAGGACTTCCGCTGGGGTACCTGGGGCGCCTGGGGATTCGACGACTACGAAGACGTGATGGCCGGCGTCGATCACGCGCTCGCCACCTACGATATCGACGAGTCGCGGCTCGGCGTGACCGGATATTCGTACGGCGGATACCTGACCAACTGGGTCATCACGCAGACCGATCGGTTCGCTGCCGCGGTCTCGGGCGCCTCGATCTCGAACTGGGTGAGCGACTACGGTGTGGCGGACATCCCGCGGACCAAGGAGAGCGAGTTCTTCGGGCCGCCGTGGGAGGAGCGAGGGCTCGAGAACCTCCTGCGCTCGTCTCCCATCGTCCACGCCGCCGGCGTCTCCACCCCGACGCTCTTCGTCCACGGCGAGGCGGACCTGCGCGTGCCCATCGAGGAGGGCGAGCAGATGTACGTGGCCCTCAGGAAACAGCGTGTGCCGGCGAAGTTCGTCCGCTATCCGGAGTCCTATCACGGTGGGTGGACACCGTGGCGTACCGTGCACCGGCTCTGGATCTCGCTCGAATGGTGGGATGAGTGGCTCGGGCGGCGCGCGACATCCGAACAGTGAGGCGGGACGTGCGGGGCGTATCGCGTGTCGCCGTCGAGCCCGGCCAGGCCGCCGTCCGGACGGTCGGGCCGGTGGTGGCGGTCGCGATCGTCGTGGTTGTCGGAAGCCTGGGGGCGGCAAGCGTCCTCCGCGCGCCGTTCGCAGATCTCTCCCCGACGACGTGGCAGGCCGAGTACGACCGGTACCTGGCCGCCCAGCTCGTCGACCGGACGAACGCCGGTGTCGCGACCGGGTCCGGAGGCGCCGTAACGGTCGCCTACAACGGGCTCGCGGCTCGGGCGGGGCTCGAAGCCCTGATCCAGGGCGGGAACGCCATGGATGCGGCGTTGACCGCGGGTCTCGCCCAGGTCGCGCTGACCGCCGGAGCTCCCGTCAGCTACTTCGGGATCATGTCGCTCGTCTACTACGATGCGGCGACCGGACGGGTCCACACGATGAACGCCGAGTGGAACACGGTGCTCGGCGAGACGTCGCCGCGGAGCATCCCGGGGGGCATCAGCATGGCCACCGAGCGGGGGATGCTGGGGACGGCGGTCAGTGGCCGAACGGCGCTCGTTGGCGGATTCATGAAGGGTGTCGGAGCGGCGCACGACCGATTCGGTCGGCTTCCGTTCGCCGAGATCTTCAAGCCGGCGATCCACGTCGCCGAGCATGGCTTCACGATCTCGCGTCGGATGTCCGGCTACTGGCGCATGCGCGCGGATGACCTGGCGCGTCTTCCCGAGACGGCGGAGACCTTCCTCAAGCCCGACGGCGCGCCGTATGTGGAGGGCGACGTGTTCCGCCAGCCGGTGCTGGCCGCCACGCTCGCACGCGTCGCCGAGGAGGGCGTCGGCTACATGTATGGCGGCCCGTGGGCCGAGCGCGCCGTCGCCGCCATCCGGGCCGACGGCGGACACATGACCGTCGAGGATCTCGCTCGCTACGAGGTCGTGTGGGCGGATCCCCTCGTCGCCGACATCGGGGAGTACCGGATCCACACCAACCCGCCGCCCAACGAAGGCGGCGTGACGCTCATCGAGGCGCAGCGGCTCGCGCTGGCGTCCGGTCTCGTTGAAGACGGGCACTGGTCCGAGTCGGCCGAGGCGCTTCGAAAGGCGCTCGACATCGCGTACATGTCCGTCGTCGACTACCTGCCGGCGCAGGCGGTGGGCAACACCTACCCGGGGATCGACTTCTCACCCGAGTCGCGAGTGACCGAAGCGCACGCCCGCGCGCTTTGGGAGCGCATGGAGTCCGGCACCAGGCTGGCGAACTGGGCGTCGCCGGGCCCCCGCCACTCGGACGACGTGGTGGCGATCGACGGGGAGGGCAACATCGCCGCGATCACGCACAGCATCAACGCCGTGATCTGGGGGAAGACGGCCATCGTGGTCGACGGTATCACGATCGGCGATCCGGCGTCGTTCCAGCAGGGTCAGGTGGCGGCAGCCGGCCCGGGCGAGCGGCTCGAGTCCCCGACCGAGACCGGCATCGTCTTCCACCATGGCGAGCCGTGGATGGGGTTCGCGTCGATGGGGGCGGGACTCCACTACCGGACCTTCCAGGGTCTGCTGAACGTGATGCAATACGGGATGGCCGTGGACGAGGCGGTCGACGCGCCCGACTTCTTCGCTCCCCATACGAGCCCCACCACCTTTCAGCTCACGGTCCGCGTCCCCGGCGGTCGATTCCCCCACGAAGTCCTCGATGGGACCGGCTACGCGTGGGACGAGCTGTCCCCGGACGACGCGCGCTTCGGGGGCGAGGGGATCTGGATCGCGGTCACCCGCGATCCGCGGACCGGCGAGCTGCGTGCCGCATCGCACAACCGCAACAACAGCGCGGCCGTCGCCTACTGAGCTCCGTCCTTCCCCGCCCTCCGCACCGACTCGGCCGAAGGGCTCGCATGCGCCCCCATCGCGGAGTTTACGATTCGTAAAGAGCCGCAGGCGCCGCGGGAGGACCCCCCGGAAAGCCGCGTACGTCGGGTACATCTGCGTACTCTAGACAAGCAACAGTAGAAAAGCTACAGTAGTCTCTCTACAAGAGGGCGCCTCCCCCGCGGTGGGGAATTGGTGCGAGGGGAACGCGAACCGGAGAGACGACCGTGTCGATCATCCGATCCGAGCTGCTCAGAGGGACGCTGGACATGATGATCCTGAAGACGCTCACGCTCGAGCCGATGCACGGCTGGGGGATCGCGCAGCGTCTGCGCCGGTTCTCCGACGACGTACTCGATGTGAACCAGGGCTCGCTCTACCCCGCGCTCCGCCGTCTCCAGCGGCGCGGCTGGGTGACGTCGGAGTGGGACACGACCGACAACCAGCGTCGCGCCAGGTTCTACACGCTCACGGCGGTGGGACGCGCGCAGCTGGAGGAGGAGGAGCGGCAGTGGCGCGAGTCGTCGGCGGCGGTCAACCGGGTCCTAGATCTCGCGATGGGCGCCTCATGAACCGTCGGCGGAGAGTCGAGGCGGGGCGTCTGGCGTCATGGTGGGAGGGTCTCAAACGCCGCGGACGCGAGACGATCGATCGCCGTTCGGTGGAGGAGGAGCTCGACGCGGAGATCCAGCACCACCTCGAGATGGAGGTCGAGCGGCTGGTACGCGAGGGGATGACCGGGGAGCAGGCGCGGCGGGAGGCGCTTCGTCTGTTCGGTCCGGTCGCGCCGGTCCGCGAGACGGCCCGCGAGGAGGCCGGGTTCCAGTGGCTCGAGCAGACGTGGCGGGACCTTCGGATCTCCGCGAGGGGGCTTCGTCGCGCGCCGGGCTTCACGCTCGCGTCGGTCCTCACGCTCGGGCTCGGGATCGGCGCGACGACCGCGATCTACAGCATCGTCGACAATGTGCTGCTCGATCCGCTCCCGTACCCCGAGTCGCACGAGCTCGTCCGGGTGTTCCAGCAGAATCG
>JAWWCR010000102.1:0-16912 GCA_033720355.1 Gemmatimonadota bacterium | reverse complement strand
CGGCTGAGGCCACGTTCAACGACTACACGCTACTGTGTCACGAATGGCTTAGGCTGAACAGTCCTTCTTAGGCTGGTCTACGTCGCCCCAGCGCCGGAGCCCGCGTTAGCCTTCGGCAGTGTCCCCCATCTGTGACAACGCGGCGATTTGTCCCCGGACTAGCCCATGGGTGGGGGGTCAGTCCCGACGCCCCGCCGCCGAATCGGGAGGGATCCGGGTGTCGATTGCCTGCCGCGGCATCACCCCCGCGCCTTCGAACAGGCGCTCCATGCCTGCCGTGATCACCGTCTCGCCCGCCTCGATCCCCGCCAGGACCTCGGCCAGCCCGGGACGACGAACTCCCAGCCGGATGGGACGTCGGAAGGCCTGACCGTTCGTCCCGACCACCCAGACGACCGGGCCCTCGTCGAGCACGACCACGGCCGTCTCGGGGATGAGGACGGCATTCGGGCGGACGTCGGTCGCGAGCCGGGCCTCGATGAACATCCCGGGCTGAAGGAGCCGCTCGCGGTTCGCGACCTGTGCCTTCACCCGGATGGTGCGGCCGGGCAGCTCGACGCGCGGATCCACGAAATCGACCTCGCCGACGAACTCGCGCCCGGGCACGGCGGCGACTTCGAACCCGACCCGCTGACCGACGGCGAGAGCCGAAGCGTACCGCTCGGGCACGGCGAACGAGGCCCGCTGTGGATCGACGGTCTGGAGCGTGACGAGCGCAGTGGACGTGGTCACGTAGTCGCCGAGACTCACCCGCCGCTCGCCCACGACCCCCGAGAAGGGCGCACGGACGAGCGTTCGGTCGAGCCTGACCTGCTGGAGATCGAGCTCGGCCTGCGAACTGCGCGCGCGCGCCTCCGCCTGCTCGAGCTCCGCCTGCGACGCGGCGTCGGCATCGAGGAGGGCCCGGGCCCGCTCGAGCCCCTGGAGTGCGAGGTCGCGCTCCGCCTCGAGCCGTGCGACCTGAGCCCGGAGCTCGGCGTCATCGATCTTGAACAGACCGGCGCCGCGCTGAACCTCCGCGCCCTCCCTGAAGAGGATGTCGACGACGCGTCCATCGATCTCGGGCCGCAGCTCGATCGCCTGCACGGCCTCGATCTCGCCGGCAGCGACCAGCTCCTCGCGGACGGTGTCCGTCGCCGCGACGGCCACGTCCACGGGCATGGCCGGCGGCCCCCCTCCGGGTCCACCTCCGGGTCCCCCGTCGGCATCGGATCCGACGCCTCCGCAGGCCGTCGCGAGGACGGCGAGAAGCCAGCCCGTCGCGCGGTGCGCGCCGCGCCCATCTATCGGAGGCCGTCCCGGCCTGAACCATCTCATGGCTGCACTCTATCTTCGAACAGGCGCCGGCCGAGCAGAGACTCCAGCCCCGCGAGCGCCAACCAGGTCGTATACCGGGCCTGCACCAGGCGGGCCTCGGCGTCGGTCAGATCGACCTGCGCCGTCAGCAGGTCGAGGATGGTCGTTGCCCCGCCACGATACCGCGAGTCCTGCACGCGGAGGTTCTCGGTCGCGACCAGGACGGCCTGCGCCTCGAGCTCGGCGACCGCCCGGGCGGTCACGTAGGTGGCATACGCCTGTGCCACGTCGCGCCGAACTCCCCGCTCGATGTCCTCCCGGTTGGCCCGCGCGACGTCGCGGTCCGTCTTCGCCAGCGACAGCTGGACCTCTCGCTGCCCTCCGGTCCAGATCGGAATGGACACGTTGAGCCCGAACGACGAGCGAACGGTCGCGTCGGGGAAGACCTCGGTGTCGAACGCGCTGATCTGCCCGAACAGACTGATCGCGGGAAAATAGCTCGAACGCTGAATCGAAAGGGCCGACTCGGCCTGCCGCTCCTCGGCGAGCGCGATCTGGTAGTCGGGGCCGGCCGTCAGCGCCTCGGCGATCGCGGCGTCCTGCGACAGCGGAAGCAGGCGCAGATCGGTCCGTTCCAGCGGCGCCGCATCCACCGGCCCCGGCGCACCGACGCGCCGCCCGAGCTGGAACTGCGCCACGCGCAGCTGCGCCTCCTCGGTCAGGCGGTCGACCTCGGCGCGGGTCACCTCGAGCACGAGCTGGAGCGAGTCCGACTGCACCGCCGCCCCGGTCACGACACGCGACCGCGCGACCTGGAGCTGCTCCTCCGCCCGATCGAGCCGCTCGGTCGCCACGCGCACGAGCTCCTTGCGGGCCAGCACGTCGTAGTAGTCGGATTCGGCGTCGAGCGCGGTCTGGTAGAGCTGGAGCACCTCGTTCGCCACCGAAACATCGACCTGCGCCTTGCTCCGGTTGAGCTCGGCGATGCGTCCGAAGCCGTCGAACAGCATCAGGTCGCCCCGCACGGCCGCCTGCACGATCTGCGATGAAGGCTCGCCCGTGCCGATGTTGAAGAACTCGTTCGAGTAGCGCGAGAAGCCGCCGGTCGCCTCGATAGCCGGGACGATGAACTGAGTGATGGCCGCGGTGCGCGACCACTCGGCGTTGTTGATCCGGCCGAGCGCCCGGATGTACTCGGGGTCGAACCGGGTCGCCCGCCGGATGGCGTCTTCCAGCGACACGACCTCGAGCGTATCCGACAGCGCCACGGGCGGATCCTGGGTCGACGACGGCGCCACCGTCGACGCTTCCGCCGGTGCGACCGCGGCGGCGGCGAGCGCGAGCGACCCGACGAGGAGAGCCTCGACGCGCCGTCTCACCCCGTCTCTCCCTCCGCGGTCGCCGGGGAGCGCGCCGTCCCCTCCCACCCGTGCGGAGGCGTCACCCCATGAGCGGCGGGGACGTGACCGGTCGTGGCCGGTGTCAGACCGGCAGGCACCTCGACCGGTACGATCTTGCTCTCGCGTCGCCTCTGCCGGACGCGCTCGAGCATGATCCACACGACGGGAACGAGGAAGAGGGTGAGCACCGTCGAGAAGGCGAGTCCGCCCACGATCGCATACCCGAGCGGCCGGCGGCTCGCCGCCCCCGACCCGAGCCCGAGCGCGATCGGCATCGCGCCCGCCACCGTCGCCACCGCCGTCATGAGGATCGGACGCAGCCGGATCTGCCCGGCCTCGACCATGGCGTCGACGACCTCACGCCCCCGGTCCCTGAGCTGGTTGGCGTACTCGACCAGGAGGATCGAGTTCTTGGTCACGAGCCCCACCAGCAGGATCATGCCGATCTGGCTGTAGAGATTGAGCGTCGACCCGGCCAGATAGAGCGTCGCCAGCGCACCGGTCACCGCGAGCGGTACGGCGAGAAGCACCGTGAACGGGTGGACGAGCGACTCGAACTGCGCCGCGAGAACCATGAACACCACCACGACCGCGAGGGCGAACGCGAAGTACAGCGCGTTGCCGCTCTCGACGAGCTCGCGGGATTCGCCCGAGAGCGCGATGTCGGTGCCGGCGGGGAGGACCTGATCGCCGACCGCGTACAGGCTGTCGAGGGCCTCGCCGAGCGTGTGACCCGGAGCGACCCCCGCCGACAGCGTGAACGACCGCATGCGGTTGTAGTGCGCGAGCGCGACCGGCCCGACGCCCTCCTCGACGGTAGCGAGCTGGTCGATCTGGACGAGCTGGCCGTCGCGCCCCCGAACCTGGATGCCCCGGATGTCGCTCGGAGTCGCGCGCTCGTCCGCTTCGAGCCGTGTCATCACCTCGTACAGCTTGTTGTCCTGGGTGAACGTGCTGACGCGGCGCTCGCCGAGCATGGTCTGGAGAGTGCTCGCCACGTCCGCCACGGGCACCCCGAGATCCTCGGCACGCTCGCGGTTGAACGACACCGTGAGCTCGGGCTTCTGGAGCTTCAGATCGGAGTCGACGTTGATGAGCGACGGCATCTGACGCGCCCTCGGAAGCAGCCGCGAGAGGGCCGCCGTGAGCGAATCGTAGTTCGGGTGCCGCACGACGAAACCGACCTGCGAGCCGCGGAAGTCTGTCTGGATGGCCGGCGGGTTGTTGGCGAAGGCGAAGACGCCCGGGATCATGAAGAGCTGCGGCCGCACCTCGGAGAGGATCTCGTCGATCCCCCGGTCACGGTCCTCGAGCGGCAGCAGCCTGACGAACGACAACCCGCTCGCCACGTTTCCGCCCATCCCGAGGACGGTGAAGTACCCGTCCACCTCGGGGATCCGCTCGAACAGGGCCTCCACCTCGCGCTGGTAGCGGTCCGTGTACTCGAGCGTGGACCCCTCGGGCGCGATCGTGAACACGATGAACACGCCGCGGTCGTCGGCCGGGACGAACTCGCGCTCGAGCGCGTTGAACGTCACCACCGCGAGCGCGACCGCGGCCGCGGCGGCGCCGAGAACCACCCCCCGGTGCCTGATCGCGAACCGCAACGCCCGCGCATACCCGTCGGAGATCGCGACGAAGCCGCGCTCTAGCGTGTTGTAGAGCGCTCCGTGGCTCTTGCTGACGCGCAGGATCTTCGCGCACAGCATGGGCGTCAGCGACAGCGCCACGAACGACGAGACGACGACGGCGCCCGCCATCGCGATCCCGAACTCGTTGAACAGCCGGCCAGTGTTCCCCTGGAGGAAGGCGAGTGGCGAGAACACCGCCACGAGCGACACCGTCGTGACGATCACCGCGAACGCGATCTCGCGCGTCCCGTCGATCGCCGCCGTCGTGGGATCCTTCCCCATCTCCTCCTGGTGGCGGAATGCGTTCTCGAGGACGATGATCGCGTCGTCGACGACGATCCCGATCGCGAGGATGAGCGCGAGCAGCGTCAGGTTGTTGATGGTGAACCCGAGCGCATACATGACGCCGAACGCCGCGATGATCGACGTCGGGATCGCGAGACCCGGGATGATCGTCCCGCGCAGATTCCGCAGGAACACGAAGATGATGAGGACGACCAGAACCGCCGCCAGAACCAGCGTCTCCTGGGCCTCCCGGATCGAGTCGCGCACGAAGTCGGCGCCGTCGAACGCGAGCTCGAGCTCGACACCGGGCGGCAGCGACGCGGCGATCGCCGGCAGCTCGGCGCTCACGGCGTCGGCTGCCTCGATGAGGTTCGCCTTCGACTGACGGACCACGCCGACGCCGACCGCCGGGATCCCGTTGTACCGCATGGCCGAGCGGTAGTTCTCGGACCCCAGCTCGACACGCGCGACGTCTCGCAGACGTACGACGCGCCCGCCCTCCGAAGACACCACGAGGTCTGCGAACTCCTCGGCCGTCTTGAGCTCGCCGAGGGATCGCACCGAGAACTCGCGCTGCTCGGACTCGATGCGGCCGGCCGGGATCTCCACGTTCCGGCTGCGGATCGCGTTCTCGACGTCCTGCACTGTCAGCTCGCGCGCGACCAGATCGGCCGCGCGCAGCCACACCCTCATGGCGTAGCGCCGCTCTCCGTACACCTGCGCCCGGCCGACCCCGGGAAGACTCTGGAGCCGTGTCTTGACCTGACGATCGGCGATGTCGGAGAGCTGACGGAGCGTGTAGTTCTCGCCCTGGAGCGAGATCCACATGAACGGCTGCGCGTCGTTGTCCTGCTTCTGCACGACGGGCTCGAGGATCTGCTCGGGCAGCCGGCCGCGCACCCGCGACACCTTGTCACGCACGTCGTTCGCGGCCGCCTCGAGGTCACGCGACAGCTGGAACTCGAGGACGACGTTCGTGCTCGTTTCGCTGCTCGTGCTCGTCAGCGTCCTGAGCCCCTCGATCGTCGCGAGCTCCTCCTCGAGGATGTCCGTGACCGTCGACTCCATCACCCGCGCGTTCGCCCCCGGCAGGGAGACGCTCACCGAGATGATCGGCGCGTCGATGTCCGGGAACTCCCGTACCGACAAACGGTCGAAGGCGATCACCCCGAAGAGGATGATCGTGGCGCTCATCATGCTCGCGAGCACCGGGCGGCGTACCGATATTTCAGACAGCTTCACGACGTTCTATCCCGCGTGTCCTCTCTCGATCGGCGCCAGCGCGGTGCAAGGAGAGGACGCACCGCGCGCGGCGTCCCGAACATGGGACGAACACGCTTCCCGCTTGTCGACGTTTAGTGCAGGTCGTTCGAAGATGCCAGCGACCTGCCTGATCCACCCCCGGCGCGCTCGCGCGTCGCCTCCCGGGTGGCTGCAGTTCGATTCACCCCGCGGCGCGGGGGACGGGGAATCAAGCCGATCGCGGCGGTTCGCGCCACCCCGATGGGGGCCTACGGCGCTGCGTGGAAGCTGGCTTCGGCCAGCGCGACCAGACGATCCTCGGGCATCGTCGAGACCAGTGCGTGCTCGAACCGGGTATCGGACCACCGGTAGACGCAAACCCCGTTCTCGTCCGTCGCGCCGGGCGCGCGCGGGCGTCGGGGGCCGGCCCCGGTCATCGGCACGCGGTAGTGGGCGACGGCGTACCCGTCGATCTCGTACTCCACGAGAGCCGCACGCTTGCCGTCGATCACACAGATCGTGGCGCGCCGCAGGGGGCTCGCATCCAGCACCACGGGCGCGACGGACACGCCGAGCTCGCGCATGAAGTAGGCGGAGACCGCCTGCACATCCGGCTGCTGGACCGCGGGCGTCTCGACGGTGCGCGCCACGAAGTCCTGGGCGTACATGCCCTCCAGGTTCGAATCGGTCCGCGCCAGCCCGACGGCGAGCCCGGCGAAGACCGCCGCCGCCACCCAGGGGAGCGCCCGTACGGCCTGCCGCGTCGCACGCGGTCGACGGCGGGCGGCCGTTGCGGCCCCGGGCGCCGGCGAGCTGGCCAGCAACTCCCGCAGCCGGAGCCGCAGCGCCTCGGGCGCCGCGACCGGGATCCCCCGTGCGGCGATGGCGCGGGAGACCGCGGCATCTCGCGCGAAGAACGCTCGACACGCCGGACACGCGTCGAGGTGTTCACGGGCCTCGGCCTCGTCTTCGGCGGCTTCGCGTGGCCGGTCGAGCGGCCACAGGGTGCGGCGGGTCTCGTCGCAGGACGTCATTGGATGGAGCGGACGCTCCGGGGGGGCGCGCCCCCCCGGAGAGGCGCCGCTACTTCTTCATCGAGATGGATTCGACCACGATCGAGCGCGCCCCGGATCGCTCGTGGACGACGCCGGTCACCTCGACCGTATGCTCCGCGTGGGGCCGCAGCATGTCGTTGCCGGGCTCGGCGGGCATGCCCGCGCCCGAGGCGAGGTAGATCTGGCCATCGCTTCCGAGGAAGCCGAGGGCCAGCCCGGCGTCGGCGCACTGCTGCGCGCATTCGCGGTGTCCCTCACCCTTCACGCCCATGTTCAGATAACAGACGAGATCGACGACCTCGGCCGTGATCGTGGTCGACTCCTGTGCTTCCGCCGGCTGCGCGGCGAGCGCCGCGGCGGCGAGCGCCGCGAAAGCCAGTGTGAACGCCCTGCGTCTCATCGGTCGGTTCCTCCGAGCTGGGGTACGGCTGCGGCCCGGGCGGCGGGCCGTCGTGATCGTTCTCCCATCCGTCAACCCGGCCCCCCCGGGCCGGGTTCCCCGTGCGTCGCGTGCGTCGCGGCCGCGGCGGCGAGCGCGGCGGCGCGCGCCCGCTCGACTTCCTCCTCGAGCACGCCCTGGAGGTACCGCCAGTTCTCCTCGTTTCCGAAGCCGAACACCTCCTCGACGATCCGGCCGTGGTGGTCGACGACGATCGTGTAGGGGAGTCCGAAGAACCCGAAGTCCTCCTGCATCCCGAGACCCCCGTAGAACTGCGGAAACGGGACGTCGAAGGGCTCGATGAACGCGAGCGCCGCGCCACGAGTCTCGTCGGCCGAGACCCCGATGAACTCGACATGCGCGGTGTCCAGCTCGTCATAATAGCGGATGAGCTGCGGGATCTCGCGCTGGCACGGGACACACCAGCTCGCCCAGAAATTTACCAGCAGCGCCTTGCCGGCCCACCGATCGAACGTCGCTTCCTCGCCGTCGAATCCCGCGAGAACGACCCGGGGCAGCGGTCTGCGCTCCGGCGGCGGCGCGGTGGCCTCCACCGCCGCCGGGTCGACGTGGTAGACGACACCGAAGCGATCGACCGCGAAGGTGGTCCAGGCGGCGGGCACCGTGGCGGCCCGCAAGAACACGCCCGTCGTCGGATCGTACACCTCGACCCTGCGTCCGCCCCGCGACGGGGTGACTTCGGCCGAGAGCTCGGGCAGGGTGTCGGGGACGCTCAGCCCGTAGAGCAGACCGTCGGGTCCCAGGGCGATCGCCTGGGTGACCGGCCGCATCGGTCCGCCCCCACCGGCATTCTCCTCCCAGATCAGCCCGCGTTTCGTGCGCCACAGCAGCTCGCCGGCGGGTGCGTACGCCCTGAGCTCGTTGCGCAGGAAAAACGAGAAGTACGCCGTCCCGTCCTCGCCCACCGCGATCGGACCGGCGTTGGCGACGCGGTTCCAGGACGGGTCGGCGACCGGCTCGATCGCGGCGATCCCGACACCCTCGCCGGCGAGCGGGTCGAAGCGGTAGAGGAGCGGTTCCCCCGGCATCGTCTCGTCGAACCGCAGCACGTATGGAGACCGCGCGGCCCACAGAGCGCCATCGGGCCCGGCCCGTATCTCGCCGAACTCGACGGGTGGGGCCGCGGCGCCCGCGTACTCCCCGTCGTCGAACCAGAAGAGCCCCGGATCGGTCTCGGCATCGGTGACGAACAGACCGCCCGTAGACGTCGGCGCAGCCGAGAGTGGCTGGATCAGCCCGCCGTCGTCGTCGCCCGGTCCACCCGCTATCGCGGTGACGGTGGCCTCCTCGCCGACCACGAGGATGCGGCTTCCCCCGGGGTCGGGGACGTACGTGCGTCCGTCCCCATCGCGAGCGGTGCCGCGACCGCGGTGGAAGACGAGCTCGACGTCACCGGTGAGGTCGGACGCCTCGTAGACGAAGAGAGACTCGGCGGGCGTCGGGTACTCCTTCAGACCCTCCCCGACATCCCCGGCGACGATGGCCCCGGGATAGGGCATGGAGACGGGGACGGAGGGCGCGCCCTCGCCGCACCCGACGGATACCGTGCACGCGGTGACGACCGCCGCGAGGAGATTGGCTCGGCTTCGCATGCCGACTGAACAGGGACCGTCGAGGATGAGTTCCCCGCGCCCGGCCCGTGACCCGCCGTACTTCTTCAGCAGGTCTACCGCGTCGCCAGTTCCCAGTCGACCCCTTCGGTCGGGATGACGAGTTGCGAGAGGGGCAGCAGCGATGCCGCGACCGGCGGATCGAACACGTCCGTGTCCGGCTGGTAGGCGGCCCATGCGAACCAGTAGGACGAGATCACGTCGGTAATCGGCTCGAGCTCGGCGCCATCGAGCGGACCGTCGACCGCCTGGCCGGCGAAGTTCCACGTGCTGCCCGTCTCGACATCACGTCGCTGGCCCTCGACCAGCTCGAAGTGGAGCCGTTGACCGTCGACTTCGGCGCGGTATGCGTGCGCGCCCTGCGCCAGCGCGTTCCAGAACACGACGATCGCCTCGCCGTCGAGCGTGGCGTTGGCCGCCGAGACGAAGACGTTGGGGGCGCCGCGCAGCTGATCGAGCAGGGTATAGGGGAAGGCGATGCCGCCCGTCCCCGAGCGGACCCCCAGGACGCGCTCCTTCGGGGGACGACGCGGGTCGACACCGCCCTCGATGGGATAGACCAGCTGGCTGTTGTCCGGGTTCTGGTAGTTGCTGCCGTAAGGGAAGAGCGTGTAAAGGATGTCGGGGTCGTTCGCGGAGGAGGCGACCCAGGTGCTCGGGTTTTGGCCGAACCAGGCCCCGAGCGTCATGACCTCGAACGAGATCTGCGGCAGCGAGCTTCCGTCGTTGGGCCCGCACGAGGCGACCGGAGACATTTGCGGGCGGAGCGAGCCATCAGGGTCCGTCATCACGAGCCCCGAATTCAACACGTAGTTGGAGACGTCGAGGGCGCCGAGTTCCGAAGGCGTTCGGTCGTAGACGACGCTCGCGCCCGTGAGCGGCGAGTAGCTCACCGTGATCGCCTCGCCGGGGATCTCCATGTTCACGACTTCGTGGTGCCACAGAAACTTGTGTGGGATCGCCGCCGGCTGGCCGTTGAAGGTGAACCCGATCACGAGATCGCCGAGGGTCAGATAGGCGATGTCGGGAGTCCCGCGTGTCGCGAGCACCGGGTTCGTGAGCGCGGGGATCTCCGAACGCGCCGGACCGGCATCGTAGAAGTCCTCGAGGGGGATCGCGCACATGGCGGGGGCCGTTGTGGCGGAGTCGCTACAGGCCGAGGCCACGATCGCGCAAAGCGCCACGGCTGACGCACGCACGGCCGCGGTGGTGGAGAGACGTCTACATCGCATCCGATACTCCCTGTCCTGACGGCCCGGTTCGCCGAACCGGGAGGCACACTGGAAACGCTAGGGCCGGACGGGCCGTTGCGCTACGGGCGCATCAGAAAACGCGCGATAGCGGGGGTGCGGGACACCGCGTCGGCGTCCGCCGGAGCACTCGGGGGGGAAGGGGGCTGAAACGCCCGGGGCGCGCGGGATCCGCGAGGATCCGCGCGTTCCGCCAGCTTTCCGGGTCGACGCTAGACGAACCAGGACTCGGCGTCGTCGACGCCTTCGACCTGCGCCTTCTGGGTCCGCGTGTCCCGCTGGACCTTGTCGTTCTGTGTCCGCTGCCCGACGGCGATCGCCGCGATCCCCGCGGCGATGGCTACGAGGATCTTGAGATTCAGATTCTTCTTCATCGTTCGGTGTCCTGTCACGTCACTCATCACCCCACCGAACGAGGCAAGCGCCCGGCAGGTTTCCCGTCGTCGACAACGCATTACTGCAGGAATCCTGCTCACGCGTCTCGCACCTTACCAACGTGCGACATCTTCCCGGCGTGACGCCCGATCCGGCAGGTGACCTAGAAGGTGCTGATCAGCGTTTGAACGAGGATGATCAGCAAGGCGACCGGGCACACGAACCTGATGAGGAACTTCCAGATGCCTTCCAGCCGGAACCGGCCATCTGTCTCCCGCACCTCGGTACCGGCCGCCTCGACGCCCCACTTCCAGCCGACGAAGAGCGAGATGAAAAGCGCGCCGACGATGAGAGCGAACGAGCCGAAGATCGTGAACAGGAGACTGAGGAAGTCCATCCCGATTCCCGGGACGCTCGTCAGCCAGTCCACCGCGCCGTTGGCGAGCGCGCTCGGGATGCCGATCACGAAGGCGATCGCCCCGAGCAGGATGGCCGCGCGCTTGCGTGGCCACTTCTTCTCATCGACCGCCCACGTAACGCCGACCTCCAGGAGCGAGATGCTGGAGGTGAGCGCCGCGATCCCGAGGAGGATGAAGAACCCGGTGCCGAAGATCAGTCCGCCGTAGGGCTCGGGCGGCATGGTCGCGAGCAGCGACGGAAGGATCACGAAGACCATCCGCGGTCCCTCGACCGTGGCGTCGAAGCCCGTGGCGAACATCGTCGGGAAGATGATCAGGCCGGCCAGGAAGGCGATGCCCGTATCGAGACCGGTCACCCAGCCCGCCGATGTCACCAGCTCGTCCTTCTTCGAGAGGTACGAGCCGTAGGTGATGATCGCCCCCATCCCGAGGCTGAGGCTGAAGAACGCCTGTCCGACGGCCGCGAGCACGACCTGCGGCGTGACGACCGAGAAGTCCGGCCTCAGATAGAACTCGAGCCCCGTACCGGCGCCCGGGAGGGTCACCGCGCGGAGGGCGAGGAGAGCGAGGAGGACGAGCAGCACCGGCATCAGCACCTTGGTCCAGCGCTCGATCCCATCGCGGACTCCGCCGACCACGACGAACACGGTCAGCGCGATGAACGCCAGATGCCAGGAGATCGCCGGCAGCGGGCGGGCGGCGATGTCGACGAACATCTGCGCGGTGTCCGCATTCGCCGAGAACGCGCCGGTCGCCGCCTTCACGATGTACGCCATCGTCCACCCGGCGAGCACCGAGTAGAAGCTCAGGATGATGACGCCGGCCAGAACGCCCATCGCGCCGATCAGCCACCACGGAGCGCCCGGGGCGAGCAGCTTGAAGGCCCCCACGGGGTTCCGCAGGGTGTGACGACCGATCATCAGCTCCGCCAGCATCACCGGGGCGCCCACGACCGCCACCGCGATCAGGTAGATGACGAGGAAGGCCGCGCCCCCGTTCATGCCCGCCTGTGTCGGGAAGCCCCAGATGTTGCCGAGTCCGATCGCGCTCCCCGCCGCGGCGAGGATGAACGCGGTCTTCGACCCCCAGGTGTCTCGGTTCTGCGAGGTACCGGGTTGCATGCTCGCTCCGATGTCGCGGGTTACCGGGTCAGGCGTGTCGTGGCAGCAAGAGAGTTACAGCGAGTCGAGCCGGGCGCGCCACAGCCGGGGCCCCGTACGCGAGGCGCCAGGCTGACGCGGGCCCGTCCGTCGGGCGTCATCTCCCAGCGGTTGATCTGTCCGCGCACGAGATCGATCGACGTCGTGCTCACCACGCGTCCAGATCCGTCCTCCGCCTCGAGATCCACGTGGTCGGCCCGCAGCCGGATATCGACGAAGACCGAGTCCGCGCGCGGGACCGTGTCGAGCGCCACACGGGCCGCTCCGGCGCTCGCGAACACGAACGCCTCGTCATCGAGCCGGTTCACGAGAAGAAGGCGGAACGCACGCGGCTCGCCTTCGCCGGGAAGCAACGGCACGTCCTCGGGCGCCGGCACGGCTTCGAGACCGAGCGACTCGGCGACGACGGGCTCACGCGCGGCGAGCGTGTCGCGGGCGGTCTCTTCGGACGAACCGTCCCCGGCCGGCGCGCACGCGGCGGCGGTGATCGCGGCGAGCATCACGGCGACGATCGATGTCGAACCGCTCACGGACCTCTCCAATCGTCTCTCCCCCGTTCCCGTCTCAGCCCCCGACGACGGCGCGGTCATCCGCCGCGCGCGCCTCGACGGCACGGTCGATCTCGTCCCGCACCCGCCCCTCCGGCCAGGCCAGCTCGGGTCCGATGATTGCCGCCACGCGCCGGGCCGCCTCCTCGACACCGTCGCGCGTCTCGAGCGCCACCCGGGTGCGCCGGTACAGCACGTCCTCCACGCTCAGCGCGTACTCCCGTCGAACGGCCCACAGGGCCTCGGCCAGTATGTGCGGCCGCCCTTCGAGGATCGGCGAGGCGAGCTGCGGCCGCTCGTCGATGAGCTCGAGCACGGCGTCCGCCCGCGTACCGTAGGCGCGCGCCAGACGCGCGGCCCCTTCCGGTGAGACGCCGCGACCCCCGGCGGCCATCCCGAGACGCTCGCCGAGCGCGTCGAGATCGTCGAAGTCGCCGCCGGGCAGCGGGACGCGCGCGGTGTCGGACCGTCGCTCGGGCTTCACCTTCGCCTCATCGAGGAAGCCGACGACGAGGTCGATCGTCTCCTCTCCCATCGCCCGGTGCGACGTCAGCTTGCCTCCCATCAGCGTGAACAGCCCGGGCGGGTCCTCGTGCACCTCGAATTCGCGCGACATGGAGCCCACGTGGGGGTCCGGCCGATCCTCATCTCCATCGTCGTGCGGCGCGACGAGCGGGCGCAGCCCCGCCCACGCCGACAGAACGTCCTCTCGCCCGAGTCGGGCGTTCGGGAACAGGTGGTTCGTCGCGTCGAGCAGGTAGCCCACGTCGTCGGACGTGGCGGCGACCCTCTCTGGAGGCCCCTCGTGGTAGTCGTCGGTCGTCCCGATAAGCGTGAGGTCCTCGCGCCACGGAAGCACGAACATCACGCGACGATCGCTCGGCGCCTCGAAGATGAAGGCGTGGGCGTGGCCGATCCGGTCGCGCGGGACGTGGATGTGGGTCCCCCGGGACGGGACGAGCCGGGCCGGACGCGAGACCCCGGCCCGTCTGAGCGTGCGCTCGGTCCACGGCCCGGTCGCGTTGACGACGGATAGTGCGTCGATCTCGAACTCGGCGCCCGACTCGCGCTCGCGGACGCGGACGCGGTGTCCCGGCCAGTCGGAGGTGTCGATCTGGACCGCCTCGACCCCGTTCGCAATGGCCGCCCCCGCCTCGGCAGCGCCGATCGCGGTCGTCACGACGAGACGGGCGTCGTCGACCTGCGCGTCGTAGTAGCGGGCCCCGCCCATGAGACCCTCGCGGCGCAGACTCGGCTCGGCGGCGAGCAGCTCGTCCACGTCGAGCATCTGGTGACGGTCGATGTTCCTGAACAGCGAGAGCGCGTCGTACAGCCACAGACCGGCATCGAGCTTGAGCCGCCCCACACGACCGTCCTCGAAGATCGGGAAGAGGAACTCGAGCGGTCGGACGAGGTGCGGGGCGATCCGCAGGAGGGTCCGGCGCTCCTGGCTCGCCTCGAACACCAGATCGAACTCGAAGTGCTCGAGGTAGCGGAGTCCCCCGTGGATCAACCGTGACGAGCGGCTGCTCGTCCCGCACGCGAAGTCGCCGGCCTCGACGAGCCCCGTCCTGAGGCCTCGTCTCGCCGCGTCGCGCGCGGCGGCCACACCGGAGACCCCTCCCCCGATGACCAGGACGTCGAAAGCGTCGTCGGCCAGCCGCGACAGCATCCGCTCGCGCGCGCGCGGCGCCGGCGGGGCTCTCACGGAGTCAGGACGAGCTTTCCGAAGACGCCGCCCGCGGCGAGGCGCTCGTACGCTTCGCGCGCCCGGTCGAGCGGCAGCACCTCGTCCACGACCGGCTCGAGCACACCCTCCTCGACGAGCGACATGACGCGCTCGAAGTCGTCGAGGCTGCCCATGGTGCTTCCGAGAACGGCGTACTGTCGCCAGAACATGTGGCGGATGTCGATCGTCCCCCTGGGTCCGGTCGTGGCGCCGTAGACCACCAGCCGTCCGAGCGGCGCGAGACACCGCACGCAATCCTCGAAGGTGGTCGCACCGACGCTGTCGAGAACGAGGTCGACGCCGCGCTTCCCGGTCTCCTGCCAGACCCGCCGCGAGAAGCCCTCCTCGAGACGGTCGATCACGAGATCCGCCCCCAGGGCGCGCACCCGCTCGACGTTCTCGGGCCCGCTCGTCACCGCGAACACCGTCGCGCCCGCGTGCTTCGCGATCTGGATGCCGGCCGTGGACACGCCGCCCGAGGCGCCCGTGACGAGAACCGTCTCACCCGCCTCGAGCCGGCCCCGGGTCATCAGGGCGCGCCACGCGGTCTGATAGACGAGGGCGGCGGCGGCCGCCGTCGGGAAGTCGAGGTCGTCGGCGATGGCCCGGAGATTCCTCGCCGGCACGACGGCGAGGTCCGCCAGTCCGCCGCGCGTGTGCTCGCCGAGGATCCGGAAGCTCCGGCAGAGCGGCACATCCCCGCGGACACACGCGTCGCACTCGCCGCACGAGAGGCTCGGGTTCACGACGACGCGTCGGCCGGTTTCCCACCCCTCCACACCGGCGCCGGTCGCCGCGACCACCCCGGCCAGATCGGAGCCGCCGATGTGAGGCATCTCCACCTCGAGACCGGGGAGCCCTCGGAGCACCCACAGATCGAGGTGATTGAGCGCCGCGGCGCGCACCTCCACGAGCACCTCCCCCTTCCCCGGCTCGGGGTCGGGGAGCTCTCCGACGACGATCCCCTCCGGGCCACCATGGGCCTCGAACGATGCGGCTCTCATGGCGGGCAACGTAGGGGGCGACTGGTGGCTCCGCAGCCCGCGCTCGCGAGCGCGCGCGCCCGCTGGACGCGGCGCTCGCGAACCGGGGCGATTCGACCCGGTCACCCACTTGAAAACGAGTCTCAACCAGGGTATCCTTGTGTACCGATAACGATTATCGGTTGGACAGCCTCGGTGACCCACCACAGGCCGGCGCCCCGTCTTCCGCGGGGTCCCGGCCTTTGAAGACTCAGAGGACCGTAAATGAGCGTACCACTTCTCGAGATCCGCGACCTGCACGCCAGGGTCGAGGACGAAGAGATCGAGATCCTTCGCGGGGTCGACCTCCGCGTCGAGGAGGGCAACGTACACGCCCTGATGGGCCCGAACGGGTCGGGGAAGAGCACGCTGGCGAAGGTGATCGCCGGGCACCCCGGCTACGAGGTGACGAGCGGACAGGTGCTCTTCCGCGGCGAGGACCTCCTCGAGCTCGAGCCCGACGAGCGCAGCCGCGCCGGCGTCTTCCTGGCCTTCCAGTACCCGGCCGAGATCCCCGGCGTCTCGATCGCGAACTTCCTCCGCACGGCCGCGAACGCGCGGCTCGCCGAGGGCGAGGAGATGGACATCTTCGCGTTCCAGAAGCGGCTCGCCGACAAGATGGCGCTTCTCAGGATGGACGAGACGTTCGCCGGACGGTACGTGAACGACGGCTTCTCGGGGGGCGAGAAGAAGCGGAACGAAGTGCTCCAGATGGCGGTTCTCGAGCCGGCGCTCGCCGTCATGGACGAGACCGACAGCGGTCTCGACATCGACGCGCTGCGGATCGTCGCCGACGGCGTCAACACGCTCACCGGCGCGGACGAGCGGCTCGGCGTGCTGCTCATCACGCACTACAAGCGGATCCTCGAATACATCCGGCCCGACCGCGTCCACGTCATGCTCGCCGGACGCATCGTCGAGAGCGGTGGCGCCGAGCTGGCGGACCGGCTGGAGGCCGAGGGGTACGACTGGTTGCAGGAGGCCGGCGCGGCGGTCTGACGCGATGGGCGAGACGGCACCGGCCACGAAGAGACGAAGGGAAGAGGGACATGCCTGAGAACGAGACCATCGAAGGACTCGGACTCGACGAATACAAGTACGGGTTCGTGACCGAGGACAAGCCTGTCTTCAAGGCCGTCCCCGGTCTTTCCGAGGAGATCGTGAGACAGATCTCGACCCACAAGGAGGAACCCGAGTGGATGCTCGAGTTCCGTCTGAAGGCGCTCGAGGTCTACGAATCGAAGCCGATGCCCACGTGGGGTGGAGACCTCTCCACGCTCGAGGCCACGCTCGACGACATCTACTTCTACCTGCGACCGCAGGACCGGATGGAGCGGTCGTGGGACGATGTCCCGCAGGAGATCAAGGACACGTTCGAGAAGCTCGGGATCCCCGAGGCCGAGCGTAAGGCGCTCGCCGGGGTCGGGGCG
>JAWWCR010000101.1:0-16944 GCA_033720355.1 Gemmatimonadota bacterium | reverse complement strand
CTCTTGTGCTGGTTCCACCACCGGCTGGTGCACGAGGGCGGGTGGAGGGTGAGTTGGCTGTGGGACGACACGCCGGCGTTCGAGGATCCGCGGGGGTCGCTGCACAGCGCGCGCAGCCGGCGGCGGCCGCGGGTGCGGGCCTCGGCCGACGAGCTGGTCGCGGCGAACCGGGCGCGCGGGGTCGACCCGGACGGGTGGACGGCCTCGGCGCGGTGGGAGCGCGAGGCGGACATCCCCGACGAGGCGCTGTTCGCGGCGCTCGAAGCGGGGCTCCGTTGAGGGGGGGCGGGCGCTCCGCTCCGGGCCGATCGGCTGGGGCTGAGAGTCGTGAGCTCGAGCCGCACGGGTTAGGTGATGTCGAGAGCGTCGAGAGCCATCCCCCACACCTCGTCACGACTCGGGGCTATGGCGTGGAAGCGCTCGCGGAGCCGGACCTCGCCCCGAGGTGGCTGATCATGGCCCGGCCTCCAACGTCAGGTCGTACCCCACGACATAGGGCACGTCCAGCTCATCCAGCTCCATCCCCAGCACGCCCTCGAGGGTGGCGTGGCGGATGTAGAACCGCCCGGGCAGGACGACGCGGCCATAGGGCTCACCGTCCTCCGCGAGGATGAGCCAGCTGTTCGCGGTCTCGTCGTTGTCGGCGAGCTCGAGCCAGATCGAGCCATCGTGTCCGGCGATCACGCGTGTGAGCGGCGGGATGTGCTCGGGGATTCGGATCCCGCCGCGGAAGACCTCCTCGGCGTGCCGGCGGGTCGTCCACCCGGCACGCTCCACGGCGGTCGCGAAGAACTCTACCCGGGTCTCGATGAGCGCCATGTCCGGTGGAACGGGATCGTACGGGTACGTCCGGCTCCACAGCGTGTCGCCCTCGATGGTGAGGCGGGTCACGCGGAACTCCGGCGCGTCGGGGTGGACGTCCCGCTCGGCCACGATGACCTCCATCCGCCGCGCCGCGACTGCGAAGATGGGGTCCCATGGATAGGGATGGCTCGTGACCGTCGGATCGCCCATCCCGAGCTCGAGCCACAGGTATCCGCCCTCGAGCGGTCGCACGAAGACGGTGTCGAGGATGTCGCCCTCGACTCCCAGCCGGAGAAGCGGGTTCTCGGTACGCTCCTCGGCGCCCCGGACGGTGTTGATGCTGTAGGAGCCGAGAAACGTGAGGTCGGGGAGCACGACGTCGGGTCGCGCCGGCCGCAGGTAGACGTGCTCGAACGCCGCCGGTCGGTGGGTCTCGACCCCGATCAGCTCTCCCTCGAGATCGAAGCGGGTCACCCGCAGCGAGCGGTCGTCCCACACCCAGACTTCCTCGCCGAAGATGTCGAGCGCGATCGGGCTCACGAACTCGCCGGGCCCCTCCCCTTCGCCCCCGAACGCCCTGAGCGGCGCGCCGTCGGGCCCGTGAATCCGGACCAGGTTCTCGCGGGGGTGGAGGGTATAGATCCGCCCGTCGGGGCCGAGGTCGAGCGCGCGGATCGAGGTGAGCGCCGTCTCGGGGTCGTCGACGCTCCCGAAGCGAAGGGTCTCGACGGGCACGAGGTCGGGGATCGCCGGTGCATCCGTCGAGGGCCGATCCCCTCCACAAGCGGCGAGAGCGACAGCGGCTGCGCGCACCAGGCGAGGCGCGGCGATCGATCTCGCGCGGCCAGCCACGCGGCCGTGCCGGGGCATGGAGATCACCGCGCTTCCTCGGCCACGGCCGGTCGGACGGCATAGCCGACGATGTACGACACGTCGAGGTCGTCGCGGAGCTCCCCCCAGACGTCGTCCAGACTCGCGTTGTACGGGCGGAACCGCTCGGCCAGCTCGACCTCGCCGTGTACGTCGCCAGCGGAGTCGAGGACCAGCCAGGCGGTCGTGCCCGGGACGCGCTCCCCGCGCTCGAGCCATGTCGAGCCGTCGCGACCGATCACGAGTCGGGCGACCGCCGGGAGGACATCGGGGATGAAGAGGGCCTCGCGGATTCCGTCCTCGAGCTCGGCGGCGGTCGGGGGGATGCGGCCGACCAGTTGTTCGACGAACGCGTCGACGAAGCTGTCCGCCGCGGCCGGAGGCAGCGAGACAGGATCGAACGAGTACGCGCGGCTCCAGATGGTATCGCCATCGATCGTGGACTTCGTCACGCGGAAGGTTCCGTCGTCCGGGCGCAGGGCACGGTCGAGATCGAGGACCTCTGGATGCCAGCGGGAAATCTCGATGACTCGGGAGTCCGCGTATGGCTGTCGCCCGTACAGTCCGCCCTGGCCCCACTGATACGCGAGCTGATCTCCGCCGAGCGGGCGGATAAGGATGGTATCCACGATCGACCCGTCCAGCCCTAACCGCATCTCGGCCATCGTCGTCACCTCACCCGACGCCACGGAGCTCGCGGCGACCATGGGGTGACCGTAGATCGATCCGTCGCCGAGCTTCCCGTACGGACGCGGGGGGCCGGTGACCTCGGCCGCATCCCATGCGCGACTCTCGAACCGCTCGTCCCCGAGGAACGCGCCATCGAGGTCGAAGTAGCTGAACCTCCGATTGTCGTCGTCGTAGACCCAGAGCCCGCTGGCCGACAGACCCATTCGCCGCGACCTCGCGAACTCGCCGGGGCCATCCCCCGGCCCGCCGAACACGGCGATCAGCGAGCCGTCCCGAGCGTGGATCCGACCCTCGGGCACGTCATCGTGGAGCGTGATGATCCGGCCGTCCGGCGCCACCTCCAGCACCTCGAACGAGGTGAGCGCGGTCTCGGGGTCGTCGACGCTCCCGATGCGGACGATTTCCTCGGCGATGAGCGCCCGGACGGGCTCGACCGCCGTCTCCGCGGACCCGCCGCACGCGACGGCGGCGACGACACAGATCGCGACTACGGTCGCGTGGAATGGTGGTTGGGGCACGGTTCCCCCTTCCGATGCGGATCGAGACGGCACGCACCCTGGGGCGAACGCCGTCGCGACGAAAGCCCCGAGCGCGCGGGTCCGGTTCGCCGACCGCGTGGTCCAGCCCGCCGACGACGGCCCCGTCGGCCCTTTGAGTCGACCCCTCTTGCCCCGAGGGTTCGACTCGGACACGCCCGCGAATGCGACGAGCGGGTCGACGGGAAGGCGACGACTCGAGGACGTACGGAGCGAAACGTGAACGGATACAGAGTGCTCATCGCCCTGATGTTCGGGGGGTACGCGGGATTGGCCGGACCCGGGGTGAGCGGCGACGGGACGGTTCGGATGGGACCCTCCGCCGCCTCGGCCCAGAGCCCCCAGTTCCGCGGCGGCCCGAACCCGACCGGGGTCGTCGACACGTGGCTCGGTGAGCGATTCGGCGGTGTCGCGTGGCGGTTCGAGACGGGGGGGGCGGTGCGCTCGACCGCCGCGCTGGCCGACGGGACGCTGTACGTCGGCTCGTCGGATGGCTGGCTCTACGCGCTGGATGCGGAGGACGGCACTGTCGAATGGCGATACGACGCCGGGACCTCGATCGCTTCCGCTCCGGCGGTCGCCGGTGACGTCGTCCTCGTCGGGGACCGCGCCGGCGTCCTGCACGGAGTGAGGCGGGCGACGGGGGCCGGGCGGTGGCGTCTCGAGACGGGCCCCGAGGTCGCCCTGCCGTGGGGACGCGAGGGGTGGGACTACTTCCAGGCGTCGACCACGATCGCCGGTGACACGGCCTACTGGGGCAGCGGCGACGGGAACCTCTACGCGGTCGACCCCGCGACGGGCGACGAGAAGTGGCGGTTCGAGACCGGCGGGCGCATCCGCTCGACGCCGGCGGTCGCCGAGGGCCGTCTCGTCTTCGGCAGTGGCGACGGCTTCGTGTACGCTCTCGACCCCGGGACCGGCGAGGAGATCTGGCGGTTTCGGACGGCCGGGGTCGACCTGAACGCCGAGGACTTCGGGTACGACCGGCGGCAGATCTCCGCATCCCCGACGATCGTCGACGGCGTCGTGTACATCGGTTCGCGCGACGCCTCGCTGTATGCGCTCGACGCCGCGACAGGGGACTCGCTGTGGTCCTTCGAGGACGACACCTCGTGGGTGATCCTTTCCGCGGCGGTGACGGGCGATCGGGTCTACAGCGGCCACTCTTCGAACACGAACCTGAGGGCCCTCGACCGCACCGGCGCCGAGATGTGGGTCACGGCCACGGGAGGCCCGGTGTTCGCCTCGCCGGTCGTGGCCGGCGAGACGATCGTCGTAGGCCAGGGCGACGGTGACCTGTCCGCCTACGACTCGCACACCGGCGAGGAGAGGTGGAGCTACCGGACGGGCGGCGGCATCTGGGCGACGCCGGTCGTCCACGACGGACGCATCTACGTCGGGAGCGACGACGGATTCGTCTACGCCTTCGAGACGTCGGATGTCGGCGTCGAGCGCGCCGTGTTCTTCGACGAGGGGCTGATGTCGCACGCGGCCTACGGGGGCGACGAGAGCCACAAGGTGATGCGCGACTTCTTCACGGGGCGCGGATACGACCTGCTCGAGGAGGACGACCTGGTCGACTTCCTCGACACCCGGCCCGCCGACGGCGGGGGGGCGGTCGTCGTGTTCGCGATGGACGCGGCGCCCGCGGCGGCGATCGGGGGCGGGACGGGCTCACCGCTAAGGCGGTTCATGGAGCGCGGGGGCAAGGTGGTCTGGCTGGGATACCTGCCCGGTTACCTGGCACGGGACTCGGCCGGCAACGTGACGGGGGTGGACACCGCCGCGGCGGAAGAGCTCCTCGACGTCGACCTGTCCGTCTGGCACGGAGATCTCCACGACGTCCAGCCGACCGAGGCCGGTCGCCGCTGGGGGCTCACCTCGAACTGGGTCGGTCAGGGACAGACCGACCCGGACGCGGTCGATGAAGTCCTCGCGCTGGACGAGGTGGGGCGTGCGGTGGCATGGGTCAGGACGTACGGCGGCCCGCCCGGTTCGGGCTTCGTCCAGGCGCGTGCGAGCCTCTCCCCGGCGCTTCTCTGGCAGGTCCTCCAGGTGGCGGAGCACGGGGTGATCGCGGGCGACCGACGGTGAACGCCCGACCGGAGGCGGCACACGAGAGGTGGTGAGCGTGCGACGACGCGGCGCTTGACCCGGTCGTAGCCGGAACCGAGCGTCCCCCTCGACCGTACCGGTGGGTAAGCCCGGCAGGTCGGGACGGCGACGGCGAGGAGACCGCGTGACGACCACCACCGCACGAGCGACGACGAACGCCCTGTCCGGCTGGCGCGGGGCAACTGCTCTCGTGGCATTCTGGACCATGGTGGCGCTCGTCGGAGGGACGGCTCAGTTCCTGTCGTTCCGGGCCGCGGACCCGGCGCTCACGTGGGTCCGGACCACCGGCCCCGCGATGCTGGCCGCCCTCATCTGGGTTCCGCTCACGGTCGCGATCGCATGGGGGACGCGCGTCTTCCCCGTCCTGTCGTGGGACGAACGGCCACGACCGCGGGCCCTGGCGCTCGCCGGGCACGCGGTGGCCAGCGCGGCGGTCACCTTCGTGCTGAACGCCGTCTACTTCGCGATCGAGCAGCCGGCGCTTCTTCTGGAGCCCCCGGTCTACGCCGAGACCGTCGCGCTCGCGGGGCTCCGGTACCTCCACATCAACGCCGGCGTGTACTGGGCCATCGCGCTCGGCACCATCGCGATTCCGAGGATCCGCTGGCGAGACGCGGGGACCGCCGAGACCGGGGCCGCTGGTACGGGTTCCGCCGAGACCGGGCTCGACTCCTCCACCGATCCCGACCCGAGCGAGACGCCCGCCGGGTCGGGGGAGCCGGCCCTCGCCGTCCGATCACGCGGCGAGACGCTCATCGTGCCCGTGTCGCAGATCCGCTGGATCGAGGGGGCCGGAGACTACGTCCGCCTCCACCTCGAGCGCGGGAAGAGGCTGCACTCCGACCGACTCAAGCACCTCGAGCGGCGGCTCGACCCGATGCGGTTCGTCCGCGTCCATCGGTCGGCGATCGTCAACGTGCACGCGGTCGAGAGCGTGCGGCATATCGGTCACGGCGACTGCGAGGCGGTCCTCGCGGGGGGCGACACGGTTCGGGTGAGCCGGACGCGCCGCGCCCGGTTCACCGAGACGCTCGAGGCCGCGAGACAGATCGACGACGACGCGAGGTCGGACGCGGGGCACGACCGATGATCGACGGCCCGCGGGCGCGCGCAGGGCCGGTCAGATGAGTCCGATCAGGTAGGCGACCCCGGTCCCGCCGAGCAGCACGAGCCCCACCCACGAGACGGTTCTCATCAACGTTCCCGGCCGGTGCTCTTCGGGCACGTCGGGCGCCGTGATCGCCTTCAGGTTGAGGTACCCGAGCACGGGGGCCGTCAGAAACGCGATGGTCGTGGCGAAGTCGACCATCGTCGTGAGGTTCCCGACGAAGAGCGTGAGGATCAGCATGACGAAGATCGCGAGAGCTCCGGTGATTCCCCAGTACAATCGGGCCGATTGAGGCGGCTCGCTCTCGTCCGACGCTCGCAGCGTCATCGTGACCCGCTCGATCGCGCGCGGGTACCCGTCGAGCACGGCGAGCGTGGTCGAGAACATCGTGGTCACGGCCGCGATGAGGACGAACGGGCGCGACCAGCCGCCGAGCGTCTGGCTGTAGAGCTCCACGAGCTGGGTCGAGAAGACGGCCCCGGAGGCGCTGAGCTCGACGTCGGTGCCATAGAGCACCGCGGCGCCGAGCGCCACGAACCCGATCGCGAGCACGCCGGTCCCCACGTACCCGATCGCGAAGTCGCGGGTGGCGTTGTCGACCGATGTGCGGATGCCGCTCGTGCGGTCCTTCTCGAGCGTCCACAGGCTGCTCCACACCGCGACATCCACGGGCGACGGCATCCACCCGATCAGGGCGAGCAGGAAGGCGAACGGCACGACCGTGCCGATCAGATCGCCCGGCCACAGGGTCACGGTCGACGCGTCCATCCGCGGCAGCGCGATGGCCACCGCGGCGACCGTGGAGATGAGCAGGAAGAGCAGGATGATCTTGATCGACAGATCGAGGCCCGGATACTTGCCGACGTACAGGAGCGCGATGCAGGCGAGAAGGACGACCGCCCCGCTCACCGTGACCGGCCACCCGAGCCCCAGCGCGTAGCCGGTCAGGTGGGCCGTGAACATCAGCACGGCCGCGAGCGCGATGATCGCCGAAACGAGCGTGATCGCCAGATAGAGCCACAGCGCCCACGCGCCGATCCGCCGATACCCGTCGACGAGGCTTCGGCCGGTCGCGGCCGCGTAGCGCGCCCCGTACTCGAAGAACGGGTACTTGAGGACCAGCGCCACGACGATGATCCCCGCCAGCGCGAACCCGGCCTGCGCCCCGGCCCGCGTGGACTGGACGAGGTGGGATACACCGATGGAGGTGGCGGCCCACACCAGACCCGGGCCGAAGCTCTTCCAGAAGTTCGTCGCGCGCCCCGCGCCCGGGGACTCGGTCATCCGCGTCTGCCGTCTAGAGTGTCCTCATCGGCCTCGCTCGACGTCGGGCCGACTCGCGCCTTTCCGGATCGCTCACGAAGGTGGCCAAATCGCGGCGGCGCGCAACAGGGATCCGCGAACGGGGGACGCTCTACCGCGCCACGCGGACCTCGATGAGGCGACGGCTGTCCGTGATCGTCCGGTGGGTGAGATTCGGGTAGCGCGCGTACAGCAGGTCCCGCTCGCGGTTCCAGGCATCGGTACGCATGAACAGGACGGCCCCGCTCCACCCGCCGCGGCGGAACTCGGTCGGGAGCACCTCGGTGAACGACGCGACATCGGGTACCACGACGACCGCGGAGGGGTCGGAGAAGAACGCCATCCAGTCTCGCCACGCCTTCTCGTCGGCCCAGTCGAACACCGGGTTGTCCTCGCCGGTGACCAGCACGGCCAGGGTGTTCGGGTCCCACCGGGGCTCGCGACCCAGGAAGCGGCCCATCGGGCCCGGCGACGCCACCCCGACCCCCATCGAACGGCCGATGGCCGTCACCTCGTCGTTTCTGCCCCGCGTGATCTGATCCCCGACGTAGTTGCGGTAGATGCCGAGGTTCAGCGCGATGAACCCGGCCGCGAACGCGATACCGAGCCGGCGGCGGACGACCGCTCCTCCCTCCCCCGGCGCGATCGCGACTCCGATGCGCCGGACCGCTACCGCGCCGAGAGCGGCCACGAAGGGCAACGCGACCAGCAACCTTCCGTGCACGGGCGCCCCCTCGGTCAGAAAACCGATGGTGTAGACGGCCGCGAAGCCGATTGCGCAGACGAGCGTGCCCAGCCGATGGGGTCGCGCCAGCGCGAGGGCGAGTCCGAGCCAGAGGAGAACTCCCATCACCGGATCCACGAACCCGTTCCCCGGGTTCGTATAGGTCACGTAGGGGTACGGGCCGTTGAACGACAGCATGGCGCGAATCGTGTTCTCGCTTGCCGCCGTGCCCGGATCCACGCGCAGCATGACCCCCAGACGCTCCACGGCCTCCGGGTTCGAGATCGCGATGGCGCGCGCACGCATGAGAAACGCGCTCCAGCTGGTCGAGATCGTGACGAGCATCGGACCGATCGCGAGGAGTGCCCCGAAGCCCGAGAGGGCTCCGACCGCACCGACCGAGCGTATCGACGCCGAGCCCGTCACCACGGCGGCCACCAGCACGGCCGCCCAGATGAACAGGAGGATCTGACCGCTCGGATAGGTATGGAATCCGAGCCCGAGGGCGATCCCGCCCAGGAAGACGCGCAACGGACACCGGTCACGCAGCCCGACGGCGAGGAGGGCGAGCGCCACACAGAGCACGAGCACGGGAGAGTTCTGGTGGAGGGCGATCCGTCCCCACGCGATGTACGCGTTCCCGAACGCGAAGAGGAGCGTCGCGAGTCGGGCGGTCCCCCGGCCGAGAACGGCGCGCACCCACACGTACAGCGGCACGATGGCGGCCAACCCCGTGAGGGCCGAGACCAGGCGCATCGATTCGATCGACGCGCCCACGGCGTGGGCCGTCAGGCCCGCCACTGCGAACCACATGGCAGGCAGTCCCCACCACTGCACCAGACCGAACGGGTCGCGCTCGCGCCCGGACTGGAAGTCGCGCACCGTCGCCGTCGAGTAGATCTCGTCGGTCGAGAACTCGTACGGCATGCTCGCGAGGTGGGGCAGCAGAAGACACGCGAGGCCGGCTACGACCGCGGCGAGAAACGCCCATTCGCCCGGGCCCAGCCGATCGGCGGCCGGCGTCGGCCTCCGATCCACGGCCAGCGACTCGCCGGCGAGCACCATCGCGGCGATCCATCCCCCGAGGACCAGGGGACTGTACCCGAACACCGCGTACACGCCCGCGGTGACCGCCGCCACGCCCAGCCCCCGCACCAGGCTCGATATCGTGCTGCGGGGCAACGCGAAGTCGTTCGGGAACCTCTCGACGGGTCTCGTACCGCCTGTCCCGGGGGGGCGCCGGGATCCGGCGGCCACGAGACCGAAGACGAGAGCCCCACCGATGAGGAGGGCGATGGGCATGACCGGCGCCGGGGTGCCGGGCATCCGCCGGTCGAGGTAGATGAGCGTCCCGCCGACCATGGCCATGCCCGCGGCCACGAGGACCGCGATGCGGAGGAGGGGCCCCGGGGGTCCCGGTGCGGCGTGCCTACCCGGGCGATGGCGCCCTTCGGGTCGTCCCCTCGAGCCTGTCAGCGGCTAACTGGTCTGGTCGCTATCGGGTCACGTTCCGGGGCACCTCGATCGCGACGTGCCACGGTCCACCGGACCCGTCGACCTCGAGGTAGAAGGTGCCGCCACCCCTGAGGTGCAGAGCGGACACCTGGGTCTCGCCATCCTGGCTCACGTTGGCGACGAGGACATCGCCGGGGATCGCGAACGCCTTGATCTGGAGGGGCCGGTCGCCCTCACGGGCTCCGCTGCGCCAGACGATCTGCCATTCCGCATCGACGGAGAACAGCTCCGTCTTCCGCGTCCCGTCGCCGGCCCATTCGCTCACGCGCTCCCACCCCGACTCTTCGGGCACGGGCTCGATCGGTTCGAAGGACGACGGAAGGGGCTCGCGCGAGGGACCCCAAACGACATCACCCCAGCTCGATGTCGGGGCGGGCTTTCCGAACGTCTGGACCCTGGTCCGGTCCAGCTCGGTGGTGCAGGCCCCGACGACGAGCACGCAGAACAGCGCGATGAGAGCGGTGAAGCGAAGGCGGTCGACGGACATCTCTACCATCTCCTGCTGACAACCCCCCGCCCGACGCCACCCTCGCACGCCCGTCCCCACCCCGGAGCGGAGCCATGAACCACCCTTAATATCCGACTTTCCTGGTGAAGATGCCAACTCTCGAGGAGTGCCCGTGGGCGTGCGAGCCCCGGAAAGTCCTGTCTCCAGGCGACTTCCGCGACGCGGGAAACGGTGGCCGTGAGCCCGGATCGCGCGGATTCCTGTCATATACGTGGACGCGTGCCGGGATCGCCCCGGCTGACCGCGAAGACTGCTGGACGACGCCGTGCGCCACCGTGTAACGTCCGACATGCCGAAGCTGCCGTTCCGCTCGGCCCTCGACGCACTCCTGGGCCGTTCCGACTCATCCGCCTCCTCCCCGCCGGCGAAGACCCTGTCGGAGGGCTCCGAGATCGGACACTACGTCATCGAGCAGGAGCTCGGCGCGGGGGGCATGGGCGTCGTCTACCGTGCGCGAGACACGAAGCTCGACCGCGAGGTGGCGCTCAAGTTCCTGCCTCCCCACCTCGAGGCCGACGCAGAGGCCGCGCAGCGTCTGCTGGTCGAGGCCCGGGCCGCGGCGCGGCTCGATCATCCGAACATCTGCACGATCCACGAGATCGGGACGCTCGACGGCCGGTCGTACATCGCGATGGCGCACTACGATGGCGAGACCCTGAGCGGTCTGATCGATCGGAGAGGACGGCTTCCCGCCGAGGAGGCGGCCACCCTCGCGTGCCAGATCGCGAGCGGGCTCGCACGGGCGCACCGCAGCGACATCATCCACCGCGACATCAAGCCCGCCAACGTGCTGGTCACGACCGATGGACAGGTCAAGATCCTCGACTTCGGGATCGCCAAGGTCACCGGGGTGGATCTCACGGAGGCCGGCGCGGCGATCGGCACGGTCGCGTACATGAGCCCCGAGCAGATCCGAGGCGGCGGCCTCGACGCGCGCACCGACCTGTGGTCGTGGGGGGTGCTGCTGTACGAGATGTGCTCGGCGGAGCGTCCGTTCATCGGCGCCGACAACGTCGCGATGATGCACGGGATCCTCGAGCTCGACCCCGCGCCGCTCGATGTGATGATCCCGGGCTTTCCGGGGCGGCTCTGGCAGATCGTCGAGCGGTGTCTCGCAAAGGACCCGGACGACCGATTCCCGGACGCCGAGTCTCTGATCGAGGCCCTCGAGATCTGTCTCGACGAGGGAGGCGCCACCGTAGGTCCGGCCGATGGTCGAGCGCCCGAACCCGGTCTGGCCGCCGAGGGCGAGCGCCGGCAGGCGACCGTGCTGACGGCGCGTCTGGCCGGACGGGGAGCGCTCGAGGAGTCGCTGTCGCCCGATGACGCAGACCGTCTGCTCGAGGCGTGTCAGGAGGTCATGCGTGACGCGATCGCCGAGTTCCGCGGTGTGGTGAATCGCGAGACCGGAGAGGGCGTGGAGGCACTCTTCGGAATCCCCTCGGCACACGAGGACGACGCGATCCGCGCGGTACGGGCGGGACGTGCCCTCTGCGAGAGGGTCGGCGCGCTTCTCGCCGACTCGGTGGGGGACGCGGCGATCGGGCTGCGCTGCGGCGTCGACACCGGACGTGTCGTCGCGCGGCGTGACGATACCGGCGCAGCCGCCTACCGCGTGGCGGGGGAGGCTACCGAGCTGAGCGCCCGGCTCGCCGGACAGGCCCGGGTCGGGGAGGTCGTGATCAGCGACACCTGCCGACGGGTCGTCGCTCCGTTCTTCGAGTCGGCGAGCGCCGGTTCGCTGAGACGCACGGGGGACCAGTCTACGGAGACGTTCCGCGTGCTCGGCGAGTCCGGGATCAAGAGCCGCGTCGAGGCAGCCGCCCGCGACGAGCGCCTGACCACGCTGGCGGGCCGCGATGCCGAGATCGAAGCCCTGATGCAGGCGCACCGGACGGCCGCCGGAGGACAGGGGCGGTTCGTCTCGATCGTCGGCGACGCCGGAGTCGGGAAGAGCCGCCTCCTGCACGAGTTCCGCAGACGGCTCGACGGCGCTAATGCGATCATCGTCCGCGGGCGGTGTCGTGCCGCGGGCTCGGAGGTGCCGTACCTGCCCTTCACCGACGCTCTTCGCGACCGGCTGTCGCTTTCGTCGGAGGCGCCGCTGACGCCCGGGGCCGTAGCGGAGCGGGTCGCCCGGCTATCCCCCGATCTCGAGCCGTTCACTCCATTCTACCTGCAGCTGCTGTCGGTCGTGGACCCCGACATCGAGGAAGACGCGAGACTCGCCGAACAGGAGTCTCTACAGGGCGAGCAGCACCGCGTGGGGCTGGTGGAAAGCCTGTCGGCGGTCTTCACGCTCGGTTCGCTCGACCGCCCGACCGTGGTCCTGCTGGAAGACTGGCACTGGGTCGACGCCGCATCCCGCGACGTGCTCAGGCAGATCCTCGAGATGCTGTCGGCTTACCCGTTGCTGGTCGTGGTGACGGCGCGCCCCGAGGGCGACCTCGGGTTCGGCGCGGCCGGCGACCATACCCCGATCGTGCTCGGGCCGCTGGCTCCGGACGACTCCGGCGTCATCATCCGGTCCGTCATGCGCGCTCAGGACGTGCCAACGGCGCTCACGAGGTTCCTTCACGACCGCACCGGCGGAAATCCCTTCTTTCTCGAGGAGGTATGCAACGCCCTCTCCGAGGAGGGGACGCTCAGAGTCGAGCGGGATCGGGTGATCGTCGCCGGCCCCCTCGACAACCTGGAGCTCCCCGACACGGTGCAGGGGGTGCTGCGGACGCGGCTCGACCGCCTCGACGGTGTGGCCCGCCGGCTGATCCGGTACGCCTCGGTGATCGGTCGCGAGTTCAGCCGGGATATCCTCGAGCGCGCGCTGGGTGACGAGACCGATCTGTCGGGCGACCTGGACCAGCTCCGCGAACTCGGGCTGATCCAGCAGATCCGGGTGCTCCCAACGCCGAGCTACCGCTTCAAGCACGCCCTCACCCAGGACGTCGCGTACGACGGGTTGCTCGAGCGGCAGCGCGCGGAGATCCATGGCGCGGTGGGCGAGGCCCTCGAGGCACTGCGGCCCGACCGGCTCGAAGAGCACCTCGATCGCCTCGCCCACCACTTCGCCGAGGCCGGTCGGTGGGACAGGGCCGTCGACTACGGCGTGGCCGCGGTCGACCGCCTGTGGGCGTTCAGCGAGTTCGGCGAGGCGTCCGAGCTTCAGGGACGGGTGCTCGACTGGGTGGCGCGGCTGGACGATGAGGGGGAGGCGTCCAGAAAACGGGTCGAGATGTTGTTCCGTCAGGAGCGGCTATTCGAGCACCTCGGTCAGCGCGACCGACAGCGTGAGATCATCGATCGGCTGCTCGAGACTCTCGACCCCGAGGAGAGCCCGGGCCGGGTCGGGGAAGCCTGGATTCGAAAGGGCGACCTGGCCACCCTCGTCCGCGATCACGCGGCGGCCGAGAAGGCGTTCGAGCGAGCCATCGAGCTGGCCGAACGATCGGGGAGCGACGACCTCCGGGCGCACGCGTTCAGAAGCCTCGGACTTTTGCGCTGGCACCAGCGCCGACACGAGGAGGCCATCGAGCTGGTCGAGCGAGCGCTCGCCCACGATCGGGCGATCGGAAACCGGGAAGCCATCGTCGGCAACCTCGGGAATCTGGGCGCCCTCCACCGTGCGATCGGCGACCATGAGCGCGCGCTCGAGGTGCTCCACGAGGCCCTCGACATCGAGCGCTCGATCGAGCGGCGCGGCGCCGCGCTCGTCGTGAAGGAGAGCTACATCCTCCATTCGATCGGCGTGACTCACGCCTCGCTGGGCGAGCGCGAGAAGGCCTTCGAGTACCTCGAACGGGCGCATGAGACCGTGCAAGTCCGGTCGCGGGTGTTCAACGTGGTGCAGGCGCACTTCCACCTCACGGCCATGGCGCGTCTGCGTTTCGAGGATGGCCACATCGACGACGCGCTCGCTCTCTACGGGGAGTCGGTGGCCCTCTGTCGCCGGACGCGTCATCTCGATGGCCTCTCCACCTCGCTGCGGCTGCGCGGCACGGTACTGCTGGGACTCGAGCGCTACGAGGAGGCGATCCCCGATCTCGAGGAGGCGGCCGAGCTCTACGCGCACATGCAGGACCTGCCCTCCGAGGCCGCGATGCTACGGGCGCTGGGGAAGGCGTTCGAGGCTCTCGGGTGTCGCCCCGACGCGCTGGAGGCCTGGCGCGCGGCCGTCGATCGGGCCCGCGGCGTGGACGATCCGACGCTGGCGCGGGAAGCGCTCGAAGGGGTTGCCCGATTGTCCCGGGACGAGGACCCGGCGGCGTCGCTCAAGGCGTACGAGGCGGCGCTCGGACTGGTGCTCGAGACCGGCGATCGGGCGAAGATCGGCTCTCTCAGATACATGATCGGGATTCTGCGCTGGGAGTTCGGGGCCTACCAGGACGCCCTCGGCAGCTTCGAGAAGGCGTACGAGGACCTCCTCGCGGCCGGTGACACCCGCCATGCGGGGCTCGCCCTCAACAGCGTCGGCCGGACGCTTCGCGACCTCGGTAGATTCGACGAGGCGATCCGGCGGCTGGAAGAGTCGGCGCGGCTGAACGAGGCGAACGGCGAGCGACTCCTCGTCGCGCACGCCGTCTCGACGCTTGCCGACACGCTCCTCGACGCGGGAGACCCCGGCGCGGCGGCCGAGCGCTACCGCGAGTCGCTCGAGATCAGGGAGGCGATCGGCGACGCGGCGGGGAGGGGCTGGACGCTGCTCGGGCTCGCGAAGGCCCACCTCGCCAGGGGGAAGTCGGACGGCGCCACGTATTTCCTCGACGACGCCCTGGACGTTGCGGGAGAGACCGGCGACATGGAACTTCGACGCCAGTGTGAGACCCTGCGCGCGAGGCTCGCGCAACCCCGCCCGGAGGACTGAACGTGCCACGCTACATCATCGAACGAGACGTCGGATCGGTCACGCTCGAGGAGCTTCAGGCCACCGGCCGCAAGTCGAACGAGGTCCTCGACGAGATGGAGGGCGTCGTGTGGATCCGCAGTTACGTGTCCGATGTGGAGGGGAAGATCTACTGCGAGTACGACGCGCCGAGCCCCGAGGCAGTGATGGAGCACGCGAGGCGCACGGGGATCCCGGCGAACCGGATCTCGGAGATCTCGATGGAGATCAACCCCGACATGTTCCGCTGAGGTCCGACCCCCGCCGGGCCACGCTCAGGCCAGGCTGCCGTCCGCCCGTTCCGGGTGGTCGAGCAGCTGCGACACCATGACGACGCCCGCGACCGCGTTCGTCAGAACGACCAGCCGCCAGTCGGGGACCGCGAGGAACTCCGGGGCCACGAGCGCGAGACCCAGATAGAAGACCGCCGTCCCCGCGAGCGCGCCGTACAGGGCGCCGGTAAGCACGTTGCCCCGGATCCGCCCGCCCGCGAAGACGAACGCCGCCCCGACACCGACGACCGCGAAGACGGCGAAGTGGGCGGCGGTGTACGCCGAGATCGCCCACCCGGCGCTGAGCACGCTCGTGACCCAGGCGACGAGACCGAGACCCGGCTCGACGTCGACGGGGGTTCCGAGGACGGTGCCGGCGAGAAGAGCCGGGGTGGACAGGGGCTCGCGGTGCGCGAGGTCATAAACCAGCACCATCACTGCGACGGCCAGACCGGCGGCAAGACCGGCGACGATTCCCGCCTTGATGCGATTCAGCAAGTGCGCCTCCCCGCAGTTGCGATGTCTGCACGGTAACATCGCGGATCCCGGGCGCTCAATACCCCTGTCGCTGCCGCCCCGCCGGGCTCCACACCCGTAACGCATCTGCGGCGGCGCGGCGGCTCACGGGTTGTGGGCATGGACGGCCCGGGCCAACGTGTGCGAGACCCGTCGTGAGCGTCGGCCGAGGTCCCATGCCCGCCCACGACCGACCCACCCACCCTTGCCGAGGATCACCTTGCCGCACCTGCTCCGCCGATTCGAGGCCGCCATGCAACGACCGCATCGGTTCACCGTCCTCCTGGTGATGATCGTCCTCATCACGCTGCTCGCGCCTCTGGCCGTTGGGCTGCCGGGCTCCCGAGTCATCCTGGCCGTGTTCGGCGCGTTGATCCCTCTCGGGGCCATCTACGCCGTCAGCGACGATCGACGGCAGATCCGGATCGCGCTCGCCCTGGGGATTCCGGCGGTGCTCGGAGGCGCGCTCAACCAGGCAGACCTCGGGTTCGCGGGAGAATGGGTGGCGTTGTTCTTCCCCCCCGCCTTCTACGCCTACGCCGCGTGGGTCACGGCGAGGACGGTGTTCTCCGCGAGGCGCATCGACGGCGACATGCTCGCCGCCGCCGCCTGCATCTACTTCCTGATCGGCTTCATCTGGTGGTTCTTCTACCTGCTGGTAGTGACGTTCGACCCCGGAGCGATCACCGGGTACGACGCGAGCGACCCGTCCGGGGGATTCGATCTCCTCTACTTCAGCTTCGTGACGCTGACGACGCTCGGATACGGCGACATCCTGCCTGCGAGCGCCGAAGCCCGGTCGCTCGTCACGATCGAGTCGGTGACCGGTGTGCTGTACTCGGGGATCCTCATCGCGAAGCTCGTTGGGCTCTACTCCGGTCAGGTGCAGTCCCAGGACTAGCGGGTCTTTCCGCGTCGTCAGGGGCTTACCCGCAGGATCGGGTAGTCGGCGCCCGGCGAGAGGACGTCCGCCAGAAAGCCCCAGTCCGCGAAGCCGTCGTCCGAACGTGGTTCGAGCAGTGTGAAGATCAGGCGCCCCAGCGGCTGGTCGAGCGGGACGAGCCAGTCGCCCTCGGCGGGCGTGACCGTCCGGTCCTCCCACGCG
>JAWWCR010000100.1:0-16967 GCA_033720355.1 Gemmatimonadota bacterium | reverse complement strand
GAGACGGATGAGGCGCGCGGCATGGCCCCTCGATCCCGGCAGGTGCCCGGGTCTATATTGTTTGTAATCCGGGCAGCGAAGGAGGCCTCATGTGGATCTCACCGCGAATCGTCGCCGTCGCCATCTCGACTCTGGTGGCGTCGATCCCCTGCCCCGTCGAGCTGAGCGCCTTCCAGGATTGCGATGCGGGGCAGCTCGAGCTCTCCGGCGGGCTATCGGACGTCGATACGGGCGTCGCGCTGCCGGGAGTCCAGATCACGGTCTCATGGGTCGAGAACGGCACCGCGGGGTCGGGACGGTCGGTCACGACCCTCGACGGCACCTTCCGATTGTGTCTTCCGGAGGATGCCTCCGAGGTCAGGGCGTGGGGGACACTCGGCACCGTGCACGGGGAGGTCGTCGAGATCGATTGGCCGGGCTCCGCTCCCGTGGCGCTGACCCTCGGGCTTCACGGAGGCGAGAGCCCCGTGGCGGTGACATCGGTTCGAGAGGCCTCGGAGGCCGGGTCCGAGTACGAGACCGGTGGAGTCCGTGGGACGGTATCGGACGCGACATCCGAAGAGCCGGTCGTCGGCGCGAGGATCGACCTCGACGACGGCGCGAGCGTCGCGCTTTCGGGTGAGAGCGGCGCCTTTCTCCTGCCGGCGCTCCAGCCCGGCGAGCACGTCCTCCGAGTCGAGCGTCTCGGGTACGCGCCGCTGACGCACGGAATCACGGCCCGGGCAGGACAGATCACCGCGCTGACCGTTCAGCTCGCGCCCGAAGCCGTCGCCGTCGAGCCGCTCGTGGTCTCCGTCTTCCGCGATGCCCGGCTCGACCGGGTGGGCTTCTACGAGCGGAAGGAGATCGGCGACAAGATCGGTCTGGGCGAGTTCATGACACCCGAGGAGATCCGCGAGTCGTTGTCGCCTCGCGTAAGCCAGCTCCTGGATCGCGTCCAGCTGCTCGACATGATCCGCGTTTGCGGCGCCACCTGCCTCCTGATTCCCCGTGTTGTCGGAGCCGCGCCCCGCATCGTCACGTCGGGAAACGGCACGGCTCCCTGCCCGGCCGACGTGTACATCGACGGCACGCGCGTCCGGATGTTCCGCTGGCGCTCGAATGGAAGCCTGGACGTGCTCGCTGGCATCGACGAGTTCGTGATCCCCACGGCTATCGTCGGGATCGAGGTGTACCGCAGGGCGTCGGAGTTGCCCGCCGAGTTCGGCGGCGCGACCGACGGATGCGGCGCCGTCGTCATCTGGACCCGATAGGAGTACGGGCAGACGACAGGACGTCGCGCCCCCACGCTCGCGGCCCCGATGCCTACATCGGGGCGTTTCGTCTCGTATCGGCGTCTCCGCGGAGACGCCTCCGAACCGGGCTCGTCACGACCCACAGTCGGGGCACGGTCGTCGAGTGTCGGTTCCGGGAGGTGCCGGAACCGCCAGGTCGCCGGAGGCCGATGAGCCTCTGCCCGCCTCTTTCGTCGTTGTTGGCGTGAGGCTGTCATGGGTGTCGGTCATATTCGGGAGGGGCCGGACCGGGTGCACTCAGGAGGTGCGATGTATCCACGCCAGCGAGAACTCCCTCTTTATACGGCATGCGTGACTCTCGCCGCCTTCGCGTTGTCCGGCTGCGGCTTCATCTTCACTCATGGCCCTCCCGCTCAGCACGCGCAGCTCGACTACTTCAGCTGTACGGAGACGAACGCGGGCCCGATCATCGATGCGATCATGGCCGGCCTGTACGGGCTGGGCACGATCGCGATCGCCGCGGATCCCGACGAATACGAGCTCACCGATTCCGAGGCGACTTCAGCCATCATCGGTGGTGTCTTCTGGACCGGGCTGCTCACGGGAGGCGCCGTCGTCGGGTTCAACAAGACGTCCAGGTGTCGAGAGGCCAAAGCCCAGCTGGCCACACGGACTCGCCCGCAGCAGCCCGCCGAGCAACGCGACCCCCGGCCGACGGACGCGCCCAACGTCCTCCCCCCACCCGATACCGACGTGATCCTGCCGCCCGAGCCACAGCCTCGGGGAGCGGCGCGATACGTCGTCCCGGCGGGTGCCCGGGCCTCTCGTACATACAGCGGACCAACGGGCGACGATGCGGTGCAGGCGGTACTCCGCGGCATGACCAGCGCGGGCTTCCATACGACTCCCACCCGTAGCGACCATGCGTGCTTCGCCGGGTTCGACGGGGTTCGGGGCGATCAGACCGTGACCGTATACGTGTGTGAGATCGAGAATCCGGTCTCGGAGGAGCTGCGTTGGGAGATCACGATCATCAGCGCCTTCGCCACGGTGTCGACCGAGGTTCGGGCGGCGATCGACGATGCGGGCGGGTCGGAGCCTGTGCCGGGCCTCGCGGCCAACCGCGACGCCCTTGCGCAGGCCACGCGCGTGGCCTGACCGTTCAGGTTCGGGGGCATCCCTCCGGTGGAGTGCATGTACGATGGGACTCACGACCTGCCACGAGTGCGGTCACGAAGTCAGCGACAGGGCCCCGACGTGCCCGAGCTGTGGCGTCGAGGACCCTGCGGGGACGGGTGCCGTCCCCTCGACGACCCGGGTCGTGTCGAGGGCGGCGTTGCTGGGAGTAATCGGGTGCATGACGATCCCGACGATAATCGGGTTGCTCGTCTACATCGTCCTGTATGTGATCGCTCCGTCCCTCGGTCCGACGGCGCCCCCATGAGCCCGTAGCTGCTACCCTCGAACCATCCGAGCATCGATTCGAGGGAAAGGACGAAACAATGGGACTCACGTCGTGTCAGGAGTGTGGTCACAGGGTCAGCGACCGGGCTCCCAGGTGCCCTGGCTGCGGCGTCGAGGATCCCGCCGGGACGGGCGTCCGTCCCCGGAAGAGTCGAACCGCAAGACGGGTAGTGGTCGTCGCCATCGTCGGGATATTCGGGTTCTTCCTGTACCTCTTCGTCGTGGTGATCGCGCCGCTGGTCGAACGGATGAGGACGCCTCCTTGATGCTCGTCCACGCGTAGTCGGCCGGGACGAGAAGCAAGCACCGCCCTGGGCCGGAAGGCCGGAAACCACCGCCGGAGGTGTCCATGCGCAGGATCGGAAAGTGGCTGCTGCTGGCCGTCGCGACCCTGATCCTCACTGTTCTCGTCGGCGGCCGAATCTACCAGGGCGTCAGCGAGTCGAGAGACCTCGCACGGCATCCCCCGCCGGGTGAGCTGGTCCGCGTCGACGGTCGACTCATGCACATCCACTGTCTCGGCGAGGGGAGCCCGACCGTCATGTTCGAGCTCGGCGTCGGGAGCGTGGCGGTCTCGTGGGCGGACATCCAGCGGGAGGTGGCCGCCTTCACTCGGGCGTGCGTCTACGACCGGGCGGGTCTCGGTTACAGCGAGCCCACCGATCGTCCCCTCCGGGCGAGCGATGTCGCCGGGCGGCTGCACACCCTGCTCGCGGACGCCTCGATCGATGACGACCTGGTGCTCGTGGGGTGGTCGGCCGGAGGCGTGTACATCCGCGAGTATCAGCGTCGTCACCCCGGGCGGGTCAAGGCGATGCTTCTTGTCGCCTCGAGCCACGAGCAGCAGGCGGTGCGGATCCCACGCGAGACGGACGCCGGACCCGACCGCGCGCTACGAATCGCCAGGCATCTGGCCCCTTTCGGCCTCGTCAGATTGAGCGGGGTCATGAGCCAGCGGGTCGCGTCGAGCTCCGCGTCGGACGACGTCAAGCAGGTGCTCGAGGTCCTGTATCACCGCTCTCACATGCTCGAGACCGTGTGGAACGAGTCCGCCGCCTTCGAGCTGGACATCCACGCCGAGGACCCGCCGTCTCCTATCGGCGACATCCCGCTCACCGTCGTCACACCCGGCCGCTACGAGGGGACGCCTGCGGAGACCGAGGCCTGGAGCGAGCTCCAGCGCGAGCTGGTCGGGCTCTCGCCGCGGGGGAAGCAGGTGATCGCTGCGGAGAGCGGGCACAACGTCTATTCCGATCAGCCGGAGCTGGTCGTGGAGGCGACGCGGGAGCTCGTCGAGCTCGTGCGCGATCGGACACGCGATCGTGGGCCGGCTCCCGAGGGCGGGTAGCGCCGCGGGCGATCGAGCGGCCTTATGTGCGGAGCGCCGGAGGGTGGGCGACTCCAACCGAACCATGGACCTGATCGCATGTCAGACGCTTCGGCCGACCGGGAAGTGCAGCGGCGCGTGGGAACGGCGCTCAAGCAGCTCAGCGTCTCGGATTCCTATCTGCTTCGCCACGACGCGAGCGAGCGGACCATCACCCACCGGTTCGCCACGCACCTCGAGAAGCACTTCGATGGCTGGGACGTCGACGTCGAGTACGGCCTCGACGGTGGCGCCGTCCCTCCCGATGTGGTCGTGCACCGGCGCGGTTCCCGAGACCGCCTGCTCGCGATCGAGATCCGGAAGGCCTCGGACGCGACGCCGGCCGAGGAGGAGCGCCGCCGGTTGCGCGACCGCCGGGAGAGCGAGGAGGATCCGTATCGCTACGCGTGTTTGATCGAGCTCGGGACCCGTGCGGGCGGCAAGCCAACCTTCGAAGTTGAGTTCGTTTAGACTTCCGGGAAACGGAGGAGATCGTGTCGAGGAAGATCGTGGCCGTCGAAGCGGTCGGTGACGGAAAGAGGCTCTACGTGTTCTGCGACGACGGGACCGTTTGGTCGTGGACCCGCCCCACCTACCGGAAGGCGTCCGAGCAAGCATGGAGTTTCGTCGACCCACCGCTGCCACAGGAAACGCCGGCGCCCGCGGCCGGGAGCTTTGGCGATTAGCCGTGCTCGCGGCTCTCCCCTGCGGCCGGGCCGAGCCCGTCCGGGGGTCGCGGCCCGGATCCCCCCGATCGCACGCCTGAGCCTCCGTCTCGGACAGCGCACCGAGCGATGCCGACGGTGTCGGGGTGCGGGGCGGGCGGCGGATGGTCAGCGGGGCGGAGGAACCTCGGGCGCGCGGCGACGACGACGCCTGTCACGGAGTCTTCGTCATTCCAGGGCTCCGACCGCCAGACTCACGCCAAGCCCGATCAGCGCTCCCCCACCGATCCCCACGACCGCCGCATAGCCGTTCGCCGCGCTGTTGTCGTCCGCTTCCTTGACGACGTTCCACCAGATGAGGCTCGCGACCAGGCCCATGCCCGCCCCGATGAGAGTGCCGCGGAGCAAGCTCGCTCCCGAGGCGGCGTGTGCCGTAGAGCGGAGGGTGCACCGGCTGACGACCGATTCCGGCAGCGCGATGGGTGGCGACCGGAAGATACCCAGCGGCCGCGCTGCGTTCCGGTCCCGAACGTCGCTCGGATGGTCGGCGGTCTGGGCACCAGCGGACCCGGCGGCTCCGAGCACGAGAGTGGCGGCCCACAACGCACATGCGGGCGCGCGGGCGCTCGAGCATCGAGGCATCATCTCGATATAAGCGGGCGATAAGACAGGAGTAAGACGGCTCCTCCATGGTTCGTGGTGACGTGGAGCCAAACCCGGGGTACGTCCCGCACGACGATACGGTGCGTCGGTCTCACCTGCAGGAGGGCTCGAAGATGTTGACCCGCGCCTTGAAGATTCCGACCCACGCCTCGAGAGGCTCGATACGTGGGGTTTCTCTTGCGCTCCCGATCGCTTTGCTCACCACGGCGTGTGCCGATGTTCCGCTATCGCCCGCGGACGGATCCGACCCAGGAGTGGGGCCGCCCGAGGCGGTGCCCCCTCCCGAAGAAGACCCGCCGATCGGCACCCCGCTTCCGCCCGACCAGATGCCGCTCTCTCTGACATACCTGTACTACGGCTGTAACGATAGCGGTCACTGGAACATCTGCGCGATTCGGGCGGACGGAACGAATCCCGGGACGAAGATCACGACGCGCATAGGCGAGGACATCTGGCCGAGTGTCTCGCCCGACGGCCGAAGGATCGCCTTTCAGTGTCTCCAGGGCGTTTGCCTGGTAGACTCCAACGGCATGAATCTCACGACGATCTCCGATCCACTGCTCGGAGCACCCTCGTGGTCTCCCGACGGCGATCGGCTCGTGGTGCGCAGGCTCGACGGCAGCATCGCCACCATGGACACCGACGGCGGCAGAGTCCGCCAGGTCACCTCCTCCGGCATTAGTCCCGACTGGTCCCCGGACGGGCGGCGCATCGCGTTCATCACCCTCCGCGATTCCCCGAAATGGGACATCCACGTCATCAACGTCGACGGTTCGGGCGAGACCGCCCTCACTCGCGGCCCCGCCTTCGACGTCTCACCCGAATGGTCGCCCGACGGCTCGCGGATCGCGTTCGCGAGCGACCGCGGTGGGGGAGCGATCAATATCTGGCTCATGGACGCGGACGGCTCGAACATGGTCAACCTGACCAACTCGGCGTACTCCGAGGGATATCCGACGTGGTCGCCCGACGGGTCCAGGATCGCGTTCCGCAGATCCGGCTGGGGGATCATGATGATGGACCCGGATGGCTCGAACGAGGTCACGCTAGCGGGCGTGTTCCCGAACTACGGCTTGACGTGGACGCCGTGAGAGCCGGAAGTCGCGCCCGCGAACGAACGGGGTTGGGGGATGCGCCGTCAGGGAGTCGAACCCCGAACCTACTGATTAAGAGTCAGTTGCTCTGCCAATTGAGCTAACGGCGCTTGATTTTCTTGAAATGGAGCCGAGGGGGCTCGAACCCCTGACCTCTGCAATGCCATTGCAGCGCTCTCCCAGCTGAGCTACGGCCCCGTGTGCTGCTGTCCCGTGTGCTGCTGTCACGTCGTGTACTCGGCGTCTCCGCGGAGACGCTTTTCGGGACATTTCGCCTCATCCGACGTCTCCGCGGAGACGTTTCCGCTGAAACGCTCATCGCGGCGTCATCGGCGGCGGGCTGTCCTGGTCCCGCCTGATGCCCCCAAGGGGAATCGAACCCCTATCTCCACCTTGAAAGAGTGATGTGCTAGCCGTTGCACCATGGGGGCATGCCCACCGGGCGTATGCCCGCACTCTCTCTCGTTCGGCCGGTGCCGCGGAACGGATCCGTTCCGGTCTGCCCCGGTCGGGAGTCTCCTTAACGCGCCCGGCAGGACTCGAACCTGCGACCCCCGGCTTAGAAGGCCGGTGCTCTATCCAGCTGAGCTACGGGCGCAAGCCTCGACCGCTGGTGCGGTGTGACCGAAGTCCCACGGCATTGGCTGGCGCCGAGCTCCGCTCGCTTCGCTCGCTCCGGTTCGGACGCCGATCCATTCCGGCTGGCGGCGTTGCTCGCCCTCGACGTAGCTCTGGCTACGCCTTCGGGACTCGCGCCATCCCAGCCGGACGTCTCGTCGCCCTCCGTGCTCGCGCGCCTCCGGTCACACCACACTCGAAGCTCGCGGCGGGGATTGAACCCGCGACCTCATCCTTACCAAGGATGCGCTCTACCACTGAGCTACGCGAGCCGGCTCCTCGTGTCCCTCGCCCGGCGCGCCGACCGGACGCCCGACGAACAGGGGCGGAGGGACTCGAACCCCCAACCGCCGGTTTTGGAGACCGGTGCTCTGCCAAATTGAGCTACGCCCCTACGCGCGTGTATCGCCGAACCGCGCGGCCAGTGGCTGGGGACGGATTCGAACCGCCGACACCCGCGTTTTCAGCGCGGTGCTCTACCAACTGAGCTACCCAGCCCGGTGCGTGCACCGCACCGCACGAGTGCGGTGTACCCAAGCTCCGGGGGTGGGATTCGAACCCACGACCTAGTGGTTAACAGCCACCCGCTCTGGCCACTGAGCTACCCCGGAATGTCCTCGCGGATCGCGCCCGCACGACGCTGGCCGACCCGTGAGAAAAAGCGCCTCGGCCCGCGATCGGCGAGACGAGGCGCTGACAAAATAGCGGGGGCGGGATTCGAACCCGCGACCTTCGGGTTATGAGCCCGACGAGCTACCAGACTGCTCCACCCCGCAGCGATCGCTAGGATACATAAGGTACCCGGATCTGTCAACCGATTCGTAACGCCGCGGGCGCCGCCGCTCGAAACGCCGCGAAATCGCTTGCTGGAACCGGGTTCCCGCCTCTAAGGTCAGCGCGATCCAGCAATTCCCGGACCCTGAGAGGCTCGTCCCCGGGCACCCCCGGGAGGTGCCTGTCGATGAGGCCGCTGTGACGCCGCGATGAAGATCTATACACGAGGCGGAGACGCCGGTGAGACCGTCTTGATCGGCGGCGTGCGCGTGCCGAAGGACGACCGTCGCGTGGCGGCGTACGGGGCGGTCGACGAGCTCAACTCGGCGATCGGGCTCGCGCTCGCGCTGACGGACCCCGCGCATCGCCCGGAACCGCGGCGAGCCGCGGCGATCCAGGAGGATCTCTTCACGCTCGGCGCGCGGCTGGCGGCGGTGGACCCCGCGAAGGCGCGTGCGAAGGGGACCATCCCGTCGTTCGACCCGGGCCGGATCGACGCGCTCGAACGCTGGATCGACGCGATGGACGTGGATCTCGCGGAGCTCGACGCCTTCGTCCTTCCGGGCGGCTCGCCGGGCGGCGCGGCTTTCCATGTGGCCCGGACGGTGTGCCGACGGGCCGAGCGCGCGGTCGTCGGGCTGCTCGACGGCCAGCCGGATCTGGCCGAGGTGGCGATTCCCTACCTGAACCGCCTCTCCGACCTGCTCTTCACGCTCGCGCGGTGGACGAACCACAGGGCCGGCGTGTCCGACGCGATGTGGCGGCCGCAGCGGAGGAGGGACCCGGGGGACGGACCGGCGGCGGGAGACGGGCCGATGTCGGCGGAGACCGCGCCGGAGGACGTCGACCCGTGACTGCCGAGCGCCGACCCTTCCGGCTCGAGATCCCCGGGGCCGACCTCCGCGGCGACGCGTGGATCCCCGACGGACACTCCGGCGAATCGGCGATCGTCGTCTGTCACGGCTTCAAGGGGTTCAGGGACTGGGGGTTCTTCCCGTACGTGACCGAGCAGCTCGCGCTGCGCACGGGCATCCCGGCGGTGTCGTTCAGCTTCGACGGGGCGGGTGTGCGGGAGACCGACTTCGACGACCTCGACGCGTTCTCGACGAACACCTTCACCCGCGAGCTGTTCGACCTCGAGGCGGTTCTCGACGGGCTGACGGTGGGCCGGCTCGGCGACACCGACGTCCCGCCCGCCGCGAGCTTTGGCCTTCTCGGACACAGCCGGGGCGGCGCGACGGTCATCCTCAAGGCGGCGATGCGGCGGCAGGTGCGGGCACTGTCGACGTGGGCGGCGATCTGCTCGGTCGAGCGCTATCAGGCCTATCGACAGGCGTGGGACCGCGGAGAGACGGCGATCATCGTGAACGCGCGGACGGGACAGGACATGCCGCTCGAGCGGAACGTCCTCGACGACGTGCTGGCGAACGGCCCGCGGCTCGACGTCCTCGCGAGCGCCGCGGCCCTGCGGGTGCCGTTCGCGATCGTCCACGGTGGTGCCGACCCGTCGGTCCCGCTCTCCGACGCGCGAGAGATCGCCCGGGCGGCCGGCGAGGCGGCGACGCTCACGGTCATCGATGGGGCCAACCACGGATTCGGCGCGAGACACCCGTTCGAGGGTACCAACCCCGACCTGGAGGCAGCGATCGACGCCAGCCTGGTCGCTTTTCGCGAGGGATTGGGAGGAACATGAGCTACTCGAGCGGAGTCCGCGGATTCGGGATCGCCGTGGCGGCGGCGTTCATCGTGGCCACGGCCTCGTGCACGATCGAGCCTGTCGGCAACGGAGGCGACTCGGGGGCGGAGGAGCCCGATTTCCGGACCCAGGTGTCGGACATCCTCGACGCGCAGGCGGCGGCGTGGAACGCCGGCGACCTCGACGGGTTCATGTCCTCGTACGACCTCTCTCCCGAGACGTCGTACATCGGCGCGAGCGGGCTCATCACGGGATTCGAGGGGATCCGCGAGCGGTACGCGCCGCTCTTCGAGCCGGGCGCCGAGCGCGACAGCCTCCATTTCGTGAACCTGTCGGTCCGCGAGCTGGACCCGCGGTTCGGGGTCGCGACGGCGCGTTACGTGCTCACCGCGGGCGGCCGGATCACGTCCACGGGGCCATTTACGCTCGTATTGATGCGGGTCGAGGGCACCTGGGTGATCGTGCACGACCAGAGCGCCGCGGACCCTCCGGGGGCCGCCGCCGACTCGAGCTGAGCACAGGGATGTGACTGACAGGACATACGACTACGTCATCGTGGGCGGCGGGCTCGCGGCCTCGGCCGCCGTCGATGGCATCCGCGAGATCGACGACGACGGGGAGGTGGCGGTCCTCACGGATGAGGAGGATCCGCCATACCACCGACCGCCTCTGTCGAAGGAGTACATGCAGGCGCCCGAGACGCCGCGCGACCTGCTGTACGTGAAGCCGTCCGGGTGGTTCGCGGACCAGACGGGCGTCACGCTCATCAACGGCGTGCTGGTCGACCGCATCGAGACGAAGACGCTCACGGCGACGACCGAGGCCGGCGAAACGTACCGGGGAAAGCGGCTCCTGCTGGCCACCGGCGGACGAGCCCGCACGCTTCCCGTCCCCGGGTTCACCCTGCCGGGGGTGCACACGCTGCGAACGGCGACGGACGCCGAGGCGATCCGGGGCGAGGCGGGCGGCGCGCACCGGGTGGTGCTGATCGGGGCCGGGTTCGTGGGGATGGAGCTGGCCTCGACGCTCAGGAAGCTCGATCTCGACCCGATCGTCATCGAGGCGCGCGACCGCGTGTGGCCGGGCGTCTTCCCGCCACCGGTCTCGGGGTTCTTGCGGCGGTATTTCGAGGAGCGCGGCGTGCGCTTCATGCTCGGCGCCGCAGTCCAGGCGATCGAGGGCGAGGGGCGGGTGCAGCGCGTGATCCTCGAGGACGGGGCCGAGGTGCCCGCCGACCTCGTCGTGGTCGGCGTCGGGATCCAGCCCAACGACCAGCTCGGTCGCGAGGGCGGACTCGCCGTCACCGACGGCATCGTCGTCGACTCGTTCTGCGAGACGACGGCGGGCCACGTGTACGCGGCAGGCGACGTGGCGCGGTACCCGGACCCGGTGTTCGGCGAGCTGGTGCGCACCGAGCACTGGGACCACGCGCGGGCCCAGGGCAGGGTCGCGGGGATGAACATGGCCGGCGCTCGCGAGCCCTACGACCACGTCTCGTACTTCTTCACGAGCGTGTTCGATCTGAGCATCAACGTGATCGGCCGGACCGCCGCCGCCGAGCGGACGATCGTGGCCGGCGAGCTCGGGTCGGGCCGGTCGGTGGTATATTGCGTGTCCGATGGCCGTCTGGCGGGCACGATCCTGATCAACTCCAACGATCGACTCGACGAGTGCCGCGGTCTCGTCCGCGAGCGGCCGACGATCGACGAGCTTCTTGACCGGTTGGGGCCCGAGGGCTCTGCCGAAATGGTGAATACGGGGAACGCATGACCGAATACAGCGAACAGGACGTGACGAGCGACACCGGTGAGACAGCCGACGCCGCGAGCGCGAAGGGCGCGGACGATGGCGTGAAGGCGCCCATGGAGGGCGAGCTCGAGGGGAAGGCCGAAGAGGTCCGGCTCGCCCTGCGCGGCGTCACCGACCCCGAGCTGGGCATCAACATCGTCGACCTCGGTCTCGTGTACGACATCGAGATCGTCGACGCAGCGGCGCGCGTGACGATGACCCTCACGAGCCCGGGCTGCCCGGCGGGCGGACAGATCCTCGGCGGCGCGAAGGCGGCCGCGGAGTCGGTCGACGGCGTCGACGAGGCGGTGGTGAGCCTCGTGTGGAAGCCCTTCTGGACGCCCGAGCGGATCGACCCGAAGGTTCGCGCGATGATGGGCTTTTAGGAGGCTGCGGAGGACCCCGGTGACCGACACCCGGGAAGCCGGCACGGGTCACGCCCCGGCAGCGGCCTCGAGCTGGGACGAGGCGTTCGCCGACCGGTACGACGAGTGGGCCGCCCACATGACGGCGGACATCCCGTTCTACACGGGACTCGCCATGGAGACCGACGGACCGCTGGTCGAGCTGGCGATCGGGGATGGGCGGGTCGCCATCCCCGTCGCTCGCGCGACCGGCCAGCCCGTGATCGGTATCGATACCTCCCCCGCCATGCTCGCGCGGGCGCGGACCGCTGCGGTCGAGGCGGAGGTCGAGCTCGAGCTGCACGAGGGCGACATGAGCGATCTCGAGCTCGACGAGCCGGCCGCGCTCATCTACTGCCCGTTCCGCGCGCTGCTGCACCTGCCGACGTGGGCCGACCGGCGTCGCGTCTTCGAGCGCGTCGCGGCCGCCCTGCGGCCGGGCGGGAGGTTCGCCTGGAACGCGTTCGCCTTCGACCATCGGGTCGCGGCCGCGATCGACGGACGACACCAGGATACCCCCGTGCCGCACACCGTCCGGTACGCGGTGGGCGAGAACCGGGTGGACATGGTCCTCGACTCGGGGGCGACCAGCTCGATCTGGTGGGCCACCAGAAACGAGTGGCTCGGGCTCATCGATGTCGCCGGGCTCGAGGTCGAAGCGCTATACGGCGGGTTCGAGCGCGAGCCCTTCACGGACCAGAGCACCGAGTACGTGTTCGTCGCGCGCCGGGTCGGCTGAACCATGCTGCTCCGCCTCTTTCTGCTGTTCACGCTCATCCCGGTCGCCGAGCTGTGGCTCCTCATCAAGATCGGGGGGGCGATCGGCGCCGGCCCGACGCTGGGTCTCGTCATCGCGACCGGCGCGGCGGGGGCGTGGCTCGCCCGCCGCGAGGGGCTCAAGAGCTGGCTCGCGGTGCAGAGCGAGCTCGCGACCGGCCGCGTACCGGGTCAGGAGCTCGTCCACGGCGTCCTCATCCTGATCGCCGGCGTCGTCCTGCTCACGCCCGGGGTCATCACCGACGCGATCGGGCTCTCGCTCCTCATCCGACCCGTCCGGAAGGCGCTCATCTCGCGCTTCCGCGCCCGGTTCGAGAAGCAGCTCGGGACCGGCGCGACCGGGTTCGTGGGCGGGCCGGGATTCGGCGTGTTCTGGGGCGGCCCGGACGGCCCCGGCGGCATGCGCGCGGGCGGACCCTTCGATGAGCCCACCCGCCGCGGGCGAGACTTTGGCGGCGAATACGGGGGCGACGCTCCCGAGGGCCGACGGACCACGATCCCCAGAGGACGCGAGATTCTGGTGGACGAGGACCCGGAGTGACCCGCCCGGCTTGCCGCGCCACGCGCCCCGGTCGAGCTTGATCGCATGAAGCTCCGCTCCCTCTTTCTGGTGCCCGCGATCGCGCTGTCGGCGGCGCTCGAGGGACCCGGGCGTCCGGTCGCTGCGGCGCCGACGTTCGACCTGGCCGAGGGCGTTGCGGCCGTCGGCGCGTGCGGCGCGGCGCTCCCCCCCGAGAGCGTGCGGATGCGCCCCACGCAGCAGTCGCCGGGCAGCCGCGGGACGATGATCCTCACGCAGCCCGCCTCGCCGTTCGGCGTGGCAGTCGACGCGGACGGCTTCCAGACCTACGACGTCACGGTCGAGATCGGGCAGATGCGGCGCCGCGACGGGCTGAGCTACGTCGTGTGGGCCGCGACACCGGAGCTCGACCAGTCGGTCCGGCTCGGGACGCTGGACGACACCGACTCGGTCACGGGTCGCGTCGCGTGGAACAAGTTCCTCGTGTTCGTGAGCGAGGAAGCGTCGGCCGATGTCGAGACATGGGCCGGCCCGATCCTGCTCACCGGGCTCTCCCCGTCCGGCCGCATGCACACGATGGCCGGGCACGGTCCCTTCGAGGACGCGAATTGCTCGGACTTCATCTACTGAGCGTTCGCCGACCGGCCCGCCGCACGTCGCGCGACACCGGACGCGTCCTTCGCGCAGCCGTGGACATCGTGCACCCGGCGCCGCGCCTTGCCGGGCTCGCGGCGATCGCGGCCGCCCTCGCTTCAGGGCTCCTCTTCCCGGCCCCCCTGTCCGCGCAGGAGGAGCACGCCGGACACGCCATGGCGATGCCCGACTCGGGCGAGGTGGCCTGGCGCATGCCCCCGATGCGGCGACCGATGCCGATGATGCTGCCGTCGCTGATGGGCTCGGTCCCCGGTCTCACCCCCTTTCTCCCGGGCGCGGACCTCGACCCGGCATCGCTCCCCGAGGCCACGTTCCGCGAGATCGTCGAGATGGCCGACGGCGACACGCTCAGGCTCGAGGCCGGCTTTGTCCGCCGGACGATCGGGTTGCGGACGTTCACGATGTACGGCTTCAACGGACAGTATCCCGGGCCGCTCATCCGCGTCCCGCAGGGCGCCGAGATCGTCGTGCTGTTCACCAACTCGATCGATCTGCCGACCGCGGTGCACTGGCACGGGGTCCGGCTCGAAAACGAGTTCGACGGCGTCCCCGGCGTCACCCAGGACCCCGTCGAGCCCGGCGAGTCGTTCGTGTACCGCGTGCACTTCCGCGACGCGGGGCTCTACTGGTACCACCCGCACCACCGCGAGGACATCCAGCAGGAGCTCGGGCTTTACGGCAACATGGTCGTCGACGCCCCCGAACCCGACTACCTCGGGCCGGTGAACGGCGAGGACTTCCTCATGCTCGACGACCTCCTGGTCGACGAGGGCGGGATCTTCCCGTTCGGACGCGAGGGCGCCGCCCAGACCCTCATGGGTCGGTTCGGTAATCAATTCCTCGTCAACGGCGAGCCGCGGTGGGAGGCGACCGTCCGGCGCGGCGAGGTCCGGCGGCTGTACCTCACGAACGTCGCGAACACGCGCACGTTCAACGTCGTGCTCGACGGCGCGCGCGCGAAGCTGGTTGGGGCCGACGTCTCGAAGTTCGAGCGTGAGGTGTTCGTCGAGAACGTCGTGCTGGCCCCGGCGCAGCGGTACCTGGTCGATGTCCGGTACGACGAGCCCGGCACCTACGCCGTGACGAACTCGATCCAGGCGATCGACCACTTCAACGCGCGCTATTACCCCCAGATCGACACGCTCGGCATCGTGACCGTGCTCGACGAGCCGGCCGACCCCGACCACGGCGGGGCGTTCGAGACGCTGCGCGAAAACGCCGACGTGATCGCGGACATCGACCGCTTCCGGGCGGAGTTCGGCCGACCGCCGGACCACGAGGTCGAGCTTACCGTGCGGGTGCACGGGCTGCCGAGCGACATGGTGGCCGTCATGGCGCTCGACACGCTCTTCTTCCCGCCCGTCGAGTGGAACGACGCCATGCCGATGATGAACTACCTGGCGACGTCGCAGAACCTGACGTGGATCCTCCGCGACACGCGCACCGGGAAGGAGAATCGGGACATCGACTGGACGTTCCGTGAGGGGGAGGTGGTGAAGATCCGCATCCAGAACCTCCGCCGCTCGTCCCACCCCATGCAGCACCCGATCCATATCCACGGACAGCGATTCCTCGTGCTCGAGCGGGACGGGGTCCGTGAGGAGAACTTCGCCTGGAAAGACACCGTGGTCGTTCCCGTCGGCTCGACCTTCGATATCTTGCTCGAAGCATCGAACCCCGGAAGATGGATGGCGCACTGCCACATCGCCGAGCACCTCGAGGCCGGCATGGGCATGGTATTCACAGTATCGGAGGCCAGATGAAGCGTTACTCCCGCACCCTGCTCCCCGTCGCCGTCCTCGCGGCGCTCCTCGTCCCGCAGAACGCGACCGCCCAGGTCGAGGTGATGAAGCGTGGCAGCGAGAACATGGAGGTGCTCGGTCACGTCCCCCTCGGCCCGCGTCTGAGCGTCGCCGACATGGACGTCGAGCAGGAGCTGCACCGGCCCTTCGCGTACGTGTCGCGGATGCAGTACGGCCCGGTCGGACCCAAGGGCACCGACATCATCTCGATCGCCGACCCCGAGAAGCCCGAGGTGCTGTATCGGTGGCGGATCGAGAACCAGGACCTCCACCAGCCGACCGGCGGGATGGACGTCAAGCACTTCAAGTGGGAGGACCGCTACTACGTCGTGCAGTCGCTCCAGTTCGGGAGCGGCGGCCCCGACAGCGATCTCGGCGCGGTAATCCTCGACGTCACGGGGCTTCCCGACGCGTCGACGGTGCGCGAGGTCGCGCGGATCCGCGAGCCCGATCTGCCCGGGGGGTTCCACAACATCTTCGTCTACAAGCACTCGAACATGAACGTCTACCTCGTCGCGACGGTCTCGGGGCCGTTCGCGGCGGTCTACGACCTCGGCATGGTCGTCGAGGGCGATGTCGAGAACGCGCGAGTCGGCGAGATCCCCGTGCCCGACCAGGGGGACGGCGATGACGGGTCGCGGCGGCGCGGCTACCACGACTTCTACCTCGGCTACCACCCCGACACCGGGACCGACCGCTTCTACGGCGGGGGCACGGGCGGCTACTACGTCTACGACGTCACGGATCTCCAGAACCCGTCGCTTCTCACGCAGATCGTCGGAGTGTCGGGGATCCGCGGCGGACACACGTTCACGCCGACACCCGACGGCAACTACGCCGTGGCCGAGACCGAGTACCAGTACGCGCCGCTTCGGATCTTCGATCTCCAGCCCGGGCTGAACGGCAGCGTGTCCGCGATCCGCCGGCCGATCGCGGCGTGGACGGCCAACTGGGAGAACCTGGTCCACAACCACGAGATGCGGTGGCCGTACGTGTTCGTGTCGGGGTATCTCGACGGTCTCGTCGTATTCAACATGATGGATCCGACGAACCCCATCACGGTCGGGCATTACGACACCTACCTCGGGCCGCCGAACACCGACCGTACGGCCGTGTTCAACGGCACCTTCGGCGTCGACGTGCGAAACGCGGACGGCCTGATCGTGGTGAGCGACATGACCACCGGCTTCTGGACCTTCCGCATGGACGGCTTCCAGGGGTGGAACGGCGAGGGCTGGGGGATGCCGAACATCTCGAGCGCGCAGGACTGGGACAACGGCCCGGCCGGGGGCGAGCGGATCACGACCGACGACGACCAGGGACCGTGATTCCGGGGAGACGCGGGGGGCGGCCGTAGGGGGAGGACCGCCCGCCAGGATCCTCGTGGTGGGGAGTCCTTCGGTCGACCTCCTCCACTTCCGCGGCCGCTCGGAGCGGTCGGCGGGGG
>JAWWCR010000099.1:0-17154 GCA_033720355.1 Gemmatimonadota bacterium | reverse complement strand
GACGGCCCACGAACAGCTCATCCCCCGAGACGACCGCGGAGGACCCGAACCCCAGAAGGCTACCGGCGAAGGAGGGCCCGTCGGAGACGCGGGTCTGCGCCTCGACGGGCGCGACGCCCGCGACTGCGACGAGACCTCCGAGAACGAGGGTCGGGATACAGCGAGCTATGACACGCATGCGTGACTCCACTTGCAGAGAGTTTCGGAAAACGACCTGGCCACATGATCGCGCGGCCGGTGAGAGAAAGTACCTGCCAGACCGGGAGTGCGTCAGAACCCGATCTCCACCGGGACGGTGGAATCGGGGATGCTGCCGCTGCCTGTGCCCCTGCCCCAACAGAACCCGCGACCGTTCGCGGTCGTGGCGCAGCTAGTCCAGCGGCCGGCCGTGATCGTCGTGAAGTCGATGAACGAGTTCTCCGTGATCACGAGCGTCGGGAGGTTGTTCCGCGTTGGGTCGCCACCGAACGGCGTGCTGCCGCTCCCGCCGTCTCCGAGCTGACCGAGGCTGTCGGAGCCCCAGCACCACCCGGCCCCCTCCTCGGTGATGGCGCAAGTGTGGGACTCGCCGGCGCTGATGCCGACGAACCGCTCTTCGGTCAGGACCGGCACGGGCGGTCCCGTGATCGGGGTCGAATCGAACGACCCGTCGCCGAGCTGCCCCTCGAGGTTGGTCCCGAAGCACCACGCCCGACCTTCGGCGTCGAGGCCGCACACGTGCTGCCCGCCGACCGTGAGGTGCTCGAACGCGATACCGCCCTGGATCTCGGTCTGACCGAGGCCCAGGCCGTCGCCCCAGCAGACGGTCGCGCCGCCGTCCTCGACGGCGCACGTGCGAAGGCCGCCCGCGTCGACGGACCGGAAGCGTGTCATGGGGGCCAGCTCGACCGGCAGCACGCTCATGGTATCGGGGTGGGCGCCCAGTTGGCCGTCGATGTTGGTCCCCCAGCAGAGCAGCCGATCGTCGGTCGTGATTCCGCACGCGTGCTGCGTGCCGGTCGTGATCTGTCGGAGCCGCGAGGCCGTGGCCACCTCGGTCGGGAACGGGCGATACTCGGTCGTGCCGTCGCCGAGCCGCCCCTTCGTATTGACGCCCCAGCACCATGCCTGCTGGTTCGTCGTGGTCCCGCAGGTGAACGCGCTCGCGTCGAGATGCCCGAATGTCTGGGGCCCCTCGACGCGGACCGGTGTGTCCTGATCCTCCATCGAGGTATCGCCCAGATCGCCGGCGGACCCCCAGCAGAGCGCCTTGCCACTGTTTACGAGCGCGCACGAATGCGTCTCGCCGGCGAAGATCTGCTGGAAGGCGAGGATCGACTGGTTGCCGGGTCCCGGACCCCTCGGGCCTTCGAAGTCGCCGGTGATCGTGGGACCCCGCTGGCACCCGGACAGAGCGAGCGCCAGGAGGCCCGCGACGAGGCCCGCGGAGAGCCGGCGCGCGGCGCGGCGCCGGGGTGCACCTCTGTCAGACGCCATACATCTCACTCGGGTTCGACGAGTGTTCGCGACCCACCCGGGCCATCGCCGGTCACCAGTAACGATAGCAACGGGGGCGTCCCGAGTCACCGGGTCCGCGGCCGGCCGCCGGCTGGCCACGGTTCGCGGCGCGATCTATCGTGTCCGGTCCTCTCAACCGTACCCGACCGGCGACGTGTCGAGCACCATGAGCGAAGAGTCCGAAGCCAGGGGTTCCGAGGCCTCGGGGGCCGACCCCGATCGCCGGGCGCAGCGCGGTCTCGCGCGCGAGTCGGCGCTGCTGCGGCTGAGCGCGGCGATCGCCGCGTCCTCCGATGAGAGCGAGGTCTGCCACAACGTCGTGAACGGTCTCCGCGACGATTCCCTGGGATTCCACTTCGTCGCGATGTTTCTGGTCGAAGGGGCCCAACGGGACAGGGTCCTGAGGGCTTCGGTCGGGTGGTCGGGTCTCGACGAGGGGTGGCGAATCCCCGAGAAGGAGGGCCTGAGCGCGCTGGCCGTCCAGGCGGCCGAGCTCCGTTACACTCCCGACGTCACGCTCGAGCCGCTGTACGTGCCGGGCTTGAGCTCGGGCTCGGAAGTGGATGTCCCCCTGATTCTCGACGGTGAGGTCGTGGGCGTCCTCGTCGTCGAGAGCGAGACGACGGCCGCGTTCGACGAGGCCGATCTGGGGATCCTGTCTGCGGCGGCGGATCTGGCGAGCATCGCGATCGGACGCGCACGTCTCGTCGAGCAGCAGAACCGGCTGATTTCGGCCGAGCGCAGACGCGCCGAAGAGCAGAGCGCGCTGCTCGACACCCTGGCCGACCTCTCCTCCGAGCTCGAGCTGTCCAATCTCCTCGACGCCGTGCTCGGACGCGCGGCCGGCGTTCTGGGTGTCGGCGGCGGCGAGCTCGCTATCTACCACGAGGAGGACGAGGAGCTCGAGATCGTCGCCCACCGGGGCGTGCGCGAGGTGTCGCTCGGCACGCGGATCGGGCTCGGCGAGGGGGCGATGGGCGAGGTGGCCCGCTCGCTCGAGCCGCTCGTCATCGACGACTACGCGATGTGGGAGGGACGCTCGGCCCAGTACACCGAGATCGAGGCGCACGCCGCGGCGGTCGTCCCCCTCGTCATCAGGGGCCGGCTCGTGGGGGCGATCAACTTCTGGCACACCGAGAGCGACCGTCGCTTCGGGCCGGAGGACCTGCGTCTGCTCGAGCTCTTCTCGCGGCAGGCGGCCGTTGCCATCGACAACGCCCGCATCTACTCCGTCGCACAACAGCGCAAGCAGTACTTCGAGGAGCTCGTGCTCAACAGCCCGGTCGCGATCGTGACGCTCGACCGCGACCATCGCGTGATCGCGTGCAACCCCGCGTTCGAGTCGCTCTACGGGTACCGCGAGAAGGAGCTGATCGGCCAGAACCTCGACGATCACATTGCCGCCGACGAGCACCGCAGCGAGGCGCAGCAGTACACGCGGGCGGCGGGCGACCGCGCGGTCTCGGGGATCGGGCGCCGCCGCCGCAAGGACGGCTCGCTGGTCGACGTCCAGATCCGGGCCGTGCCGGTCATCATCGGGGGTGAGCGCGTCGGGATGATGGGTCTGTACAACGACATCAGCGAGCTGCTCGCCGCGCGTCACCAGGCCGAGGCCGCGAACACCGCCAAGAGCCATTTCCTCGCCTCGATGAGCCACGAGCTGCGCACGCCGCTGAACGCGATCATCGGGTACAGCGAGATGCTCCAGGAGGACGCGGAGGATCTCGGACAGGACGACTTCATCCCCGATCTCCGAAAGATCCACGGCGCCGGCCGGCACCTTCTGACGCTGATCAACGACATCCTCGACCTGTCGAAGATCGAGGCCGGCAAGATGGAGCTGTTCGTCGAGGACTTCGACGTCGGCGAGCTCGTCGAGCAGGTGGTAGAGACGGTCCGACCCCTCGTGGCGAAGAACGGCAACGAGTTCGCGGTCGAGGTGGAGGGCGAGCCTGGCGGGATGACGGCCGATGCGACCCGCGTGCGGCAGGTGCTTCTCAACCTGCTGTCGAACGCGTCGAAGTTCACCGAGGCGGGGACGATCTCGCTCGCCGTCTCGCGGATCGACGGCCGGGGCGGCGAGGTCGACGATGTCGTATTCGAGGTCCGCGACACCGGGATCGGGATGACGGAGGACCAGGTCGCGAAGATCTTCGAGGCGTTCGCGCAGGCGGAGGCGTCGACGACCAGCAAGTTCGGCGGCACCGGGCTCGGGCTCGCGATCAGTCGGAAGTTCTGTCGGATGATGGGCGGCGACATCGAGGTGATCAGCACGCCGGGCGAGGGCTCGGTCTTCACCGTGACCCTGCCGGCGGTCGTCGAGACCGGCGAGGGGCGCGCGTCCGACAAGGCGCCTGCGGTCGAAGCGTCGGCGGAGGAAACCGATACGCGCGAGCCGCCCCGCGAGCGGGATGAGGGCGACGGGCCCACCGTCCTCGTGATCGACGACGATCCGGCAGTCCGCGAGCTCATCACGCGCACCCTCCTCAAGGAAGGGCTCGCCGTGCTGGCCGCCTCGACCGGGGAAGAGGGTCTCGAGCTGGCCCGGGCGGAGAAGCCCGCCGTCATCACGCTCGACGTGATCATGCCGGGGATGGACGGCTGGGCGGTTCTCGCGGCTCTCCAGTCGGATGCGGAGCTCTCGTCCATACCCGTGGTGATGGTGACGATCATCGACGACCGGAGTCTCGGGTTCTCGCTCGGAGCGTCCGAGTATCTGTCGAAGCCGCTCGACCGGGGGCGGCTCGTCGATGTCCTGCGACGTCATCTCGATGGAGACGCGGGCCGCGTGATGGTCGTCGAGGACGACGAAGCCACGCGCGAGCTGGTGCGCAGAATGCTGGAGGCGGAGGGGCTCGAGGTGCTCGAGGCCGGCGATGGCCGAAGGGCGCTCGAGATCCTCGAGGACTCCACACCCCGGCTCATCCTCCTCGATCTGATGATGCCCGAGATGGACGGGTTCGAGTTCCTCGATGCCGTCCGTGAGCGGCCCGAGCTGACCGACATCCCGATCGTCGTTATCACCGCGAAGGAGCTGACCGTCGAGGACCGGCGGCGGCTGAACGGCGGCGTGGAGCACGTCGTCGAGAAGCGTGCCTACGCGGTCGACGAGCTGCTCGCGGAGGTCCGCGACCTCGTGACGGAGCGTGTCGCGGGATGACCGGCGACGAGGCGGCCCGCAGACAGCGCGCCCTCCTCCGGCTGACCACCGAGATCGCCGCGGCCCGCGACGAGGACGAGGTCTACCGGTCGCTGGTCCACGGTCTCCAGGACGAGGCGATCGGGTACAACTTCCTCGGCGCGTTCGTGCTCGACGAGGAGACGGGCGACCGCGTGCTCAAGGCATCCGTCGGCTGGACCGACGCGCCCACCGACTGGCGGATCCCCGCCGGCGAGGGGCTCAGCTCGCGGGCCATCGAAGACGGCGAGCTTCACTATACGGCCGACGTGACGGCCGAGTCGGGGTATCTGCCGAGCCTCGCGAGCGGCTCGGAGATCGACGTGCCCCTGAAGGTCAACAGCCATACGATCGGGGTCCTCGTCGTCGAGAGCAGCCAGCCGGCCGCGTTCGGGCCCGAGGACTTCGAGATCCTCTCGGCGGCTGCCACCCAGGCCGGGATCGCGATCGGGCGGGCCCGTCTGCTCGAGGCGGAGCGCGAGCGGGTCCGCGAGCACCGAGCCCTGCTCGATACGATGAACGATCTGTCTTCGGAGCTCGAGCTCGAGCGGGTGCTCCAGGCCGTGCTGGCCCGCGCCGTCACCCTGATCGGCGTGACAGGGGGCGAGGTGGCGATCTGGGATTCGACCGCGGGCGAGCTCGTGATCGTGGCCAGCGAGCGCGTCGGCGTCGACTCGATGGGCGTGAGGATCGCGCCGGGGGAGGGGGCCATGGGTCATGTCGCCGAGACCCGCGAGCCGATCATCATCCCGTCCTACCACGAGTGGATGGGGAAGTCGGTACAGTATGAGGACGTGCTCGTCCACTCGGTGATGGCGGCGCCGCTCATGATCGGCCGCCGGCTGGTCGGAGCGATCGCGACCGTACACGCCGACCCCGACCACGTGTTCGACGAGGAGGACCTCCGGCTGCTCAACCTGTTCGCCCCGCAGGCGGCCATCGCGATCGAGAACGCGCGTCTGTACACCGCGGCGCGTCAGCAGCGCGAGTACTTCGAGACGCTCGTCCGGAACAGCCCCGTGGCGATCGTCACGCTCGACGCCAACCACGACATCCTCTCGTTCAACCCGGCGTTCGAAGAGCTGTTCGGGTACTCGGTCGAGGAGGCGGTCGGCCGGCAGCTCGATGCCCTTATCACCACCGAGGAGACCCGGTCAGAGGCCGTCGGCTACACGACCGAGGCGCTCGACCGCCCGGTACACGGGATCGGGCGTCGGAACCGAAAGGATGGGTCGATCGTCGACGTCGAGGTGCTCGGCGTGCCGGTGGTGGTGGACGGCCACCGCGTCGGTCTGATGGGGCTGTACCACGACATCAGCGAGCTGCTCGAGGCGCGTCGGGATGCGGAGTCGGCGAATAGCGCGAAGAGCCGGTTCCTCGCGAGCATGAGCCACGAGCTGCGGACACCGCTCAACGCGATCATCGGGTACAGCGAGCTGCTGCAGGAGGAGGTGGAGGACTTCGGTCACGACGAGCAGTACGGGTCGGATCTGCGCAAGATCCACACGGCCGGCAAACACCTGTTGTCGCTGATCAACGACGTGCTCGATCTGTCGAAGATCGAGTCGGGCCGGATGGAGCTGCACTATCAGGACTTCTCGATCCCGGAGATGGTCGACGACGTACTCACGACCGCGCGACCGCTGGTCGAGAAGAACCGAAACGAGCTCGAGCTTCGTTACGACGGTGAGCCGGGGGCGATGCGGGGGGATCTGACCAAGGTTCGGCAGATGCTACTGAACCTTCTGTCGAACGCGTCGAAGTTCACCGAGGATGGCACGGTCGCGCTCCAGATCGGGCCGACCGAGGCCGCGGGAGGCGCCGCGATCGAGTTCGCCGTGGCCGACACGGGGATCGGCATGACCAACGAGCAGGTCGGGCGCGTCTTCGAGGCGTTCACCCAGGCCGAGGTGTCGACCACGAGCAAGTACGGCGGGACGGGGCTCGGGCTGACGATCACGAAGAAGTTCTGCCGCATGATGGGTGGGGATGTGACGGTCGAGAGCGAGCCGGGCGTCGGGTCGACGTTCCGTCTCGTGCTTCCGGTGAACGGCAAGACGGGGGAGGACGAATTGCCGAGCGAAGCGCTGAACGGGGAAGGGGTCTGATGGCGAAGATCCTTCTGGTGGAAGACAACGAGATGAATCGCGACATGCTGTCGCGACGGCTCGAGCGACGCGGCTACGACGTGGGGATCGCGGTCGACGGGAAGGAAGGGCTCGAGCAGGCGTCTTCCGGCGAGTACGACCTCGTGCTGATGGACATGAGCCTGCCGGAGATCGACGGGTGGGAGGCGACCCGACGACTTCGGGCGAATCCGGCCACGGAGGGGCTCCCGATCATCGCCCTCACCGCGCACGCGATGGCCGGTGACCGCGAGAAGGCGCTGGAGGCGGGGTGTGACGACTACGACACCAAACCCATCGAGCTGACTCGCCTGCTCTCGAAGATCGAGGCGCTTCTGCCCGGTACCCCGTGACCGCGTCGGATTCAGGGGGCGTCGTCCCCGAGTCATCCAAACAGCTTCGTCACGAGCTGCGCACGCCGATCAACCACATCGTCGGCTACGCCGAGATGCTGCTCGAGGACGCGACCGACGACGGCGCGACCGACCGCCGGGGACGCATCGAGCAGATCATCGCGGCGGCCGGGGACATCCTCGCGGCTATCAACGCCGCGCTACCGCCCTCGCTCTCCGAGCCGACCGACGCGGGTGTCCGCGAGCTCTACGAGTCGTTCGTCGAGCCGCGCGGTCGGATCACGGCGGCGCTCGACGCGCTTCGGGGGATGCCCGGCGTGGTCGACGACCCGGAGATGGCGGGCGATCTGGCGCGCATCGGCGAGGCCGCCGCGAAGCTCGCGCCCCCGGGCGAGACGATGTCGGAGGCGAGGGCGGCGTCCACCCCGGCGGCGACCGACGATGCGGCCGAGGACCGCGCGCGCATCCTCATCGTGGACGACGACGAGAACAACCGGGAGGTGCTGCGCCGCCGTCTCGAGCGCGAGGGGCACGCGACGGCCTGCGCGTCGAACGGGCTCGAGGCGCTCGAGATGGTGGGCGCGGAGGCGTTCGATCTCGTGCTCCTCGACGTGATGATGCCCGAGCTCGACGGGTACGAGACGCTGAAGCGCCTCAAGGGCGACGCGAGCACGCGCGATCTGCCGGTGATCATGATCTCGGCGCTCGACGACCTGCGGAGCATCGTGCGGTGCATCGAGAACGGCGCCGAGGACTATCTGCCGAAACCGTTCGACCCGGTGCTGCTGCGGGCCCGCATCGATTCGTCGCTCGAGAAAAAGCGTTTCCGCGATCAGGAGCTCGATTACCTGCGGCAGGTCGACCGGGTGATCGAGGCGGCCGCATCCGTCGAGGCGGGGGCGTACGACCGGTCGTCTCTGAGCGAGATCGCGCAGCGGGCCGACGCGCTCGGGCGGCTCGCGCGCGTGTTCGACTCGATGGCCGGCGAGGTGAGGTCGCGCGAGACGCGTCTGCGCGCGCGTGTGCGTGAGCTGCGTCAGGAGATCGACGCGGCGCGCGGCGTCGGGACCGAGACCGCGTCGTTCGAGGGCGGGCAGATCGAGCCCGGCACGCGGTTCGCGGATCGCTACGAGATCGTCGGTCTGATCGGCTATGGCGGAATGGGAGCCGTGTACCGCGCGCGCGATCTCGAGCTCCGCGAGGATCTCGCGATCAAGATGTTGCGGCCCGAGTTCGTGTCCGACCCCGAGTCGCTCGAGCGCTTCAAGACCGAGATCCGGCTGGCGCGGCGCATCTCGCACCCCAACGTCGTCCGCACGCACGACTTCGGCGAGACCGACGGCGTTCGGTTTCTCACCATGGAGCTCGTCGAGGGGCTGACCCTTCGCGACCTGATCGACAGCCGGGGCCGGCTCGGCGTGTCGGCCGTGCTGGCGATCGCCGCGCAGCTCGCCGACTCGCTCGCGATCGCACACGCGCAGGGCGTCGTCCACCGCGACATCAAGCCGCAGAATCTGCTGCTCGATCAGGCCGGCGTGCTCAAGGTCATGGACTTCGGCGTGGCCTGTCTGGCCCAGCGCTCGTCGAAGCTCACGCAGGCCGGCGCGATCGTCGGGACCCCGGCGTACATGTCGCCCGAGCAGCTGATCGGCGAGCACGTCGACGAGCGGTCCGACCTGTATTCGGTGGGGGTCGTGCTCTACGAGTGTCTTTCGGGGCGACCGCCGCTCGAGGGCGACTCGGCGATCACCCTGATCGCCAGGGTGCTGCGAGAGCAGCCGCGTCCGCTCGGCGAGCTGGCGGAGGGCGTCCCCGATGCCGTGTGCGCGCTCGTCCACCGTCTGCTGGCCAAGAACCCCTCCGACAGGGTGGCGAGCGCCGCGGCGCTGGGCGGCGAGCTGACCCGGATGTCCTGAACCGGGCTCAGGCCGAGGCCGTCGCTTCCCGCCTCTTCCCCCGCCGCGGCTCGCCGAACCGCCGGCGGTACTTCGATTCGAGGACGTAGCCCGCGGGCATCCCGATCGCGGCCGGGAGGATCCAGGGGACGATCCGCCACGCGCCGGGAAGCTCGTAGTCGAAGATCCGGTTCGAGCCGAACACGGCGAACGCCGTGTGGAAGGCGATCCCGGCGCCGAGCATGTTCCCCATGTGCGCGTAATACCAGGCCATCCGCTCGGTCTGCGGGCGCGTCATCTGGGCGATCATCTCCCGCCCCTGTACCACCCCGATCGGGCTCAGCGCGAGCAGCACGATCGAGACATCCGACCACACGGCGAGGGCGTAGGCCACTACCAACACCGAGCCCAGGATAGACGCCACCGCGATCCCCATGTGGAACGGGCTTCGAAGCGCCAGGAGGTCCTTCCGACGGATCGAGAGCACCCCGTGGCGCACCGCGGCGAAGGTCACGATCCCCAGGTATGCGAGGAACAGAAGAAAACCGAAGGACTGCTCGTTCCCCGCCAGCGGCGCCCCGCCGAGGATGGCGACGATCCCGCGCCCCAACGCGTTGAACACGGCGGATGCCGTGATGAAGTAGGCGGACCACTCGAACACGTATCCGGCCTTGCGGTGGATCTCCCCTCCCTTGCGGGACAGGACGGGCACCCAGAAGGCGGCCAGACCGGTGAATCCGATGACGATGTGGGCCAAGCGGATCGAATCGAATATCGCTTCCATCATCCAGCTCCGGTGTCTGATGTGACGCCGGCCGCCGCGACCTCGTTCGAAGCGTCGGCGCGGGCGCGCAGGGCGGCGAGCGTCTCGTCGCACCAGGCCACACGGGCCTCGGCGACGTGTATGCCCGCCCTCAGCGTGGCGTAGCGGTGCAGCGACTCGTGCGACGCCCCGAACGGGTCATCGCATTCCTCCCGGATGGCCCGATCGATCTCGGCGTAGACGCCGAGCCGCTCGATGAGCTCCTCGCGAAGGCGCTCGACAAACGCCCTGCTCGCCTCGGGGTCGTCGAGCTGCCCGAGGTAGAAGAACTGCGCGACGTAGGGGAGCCGCTGGCTGCCCAGCTCGGGCGGCTCGCGAAGCCACTCCTCGAGCGCCCGCCGACCCTCGTCGGTGCGGTGGTAGACCTTCCGGTTGGGTCCGCGGTCGGAGGGCACCTCCTCGGACGTCAGGTAGTCCTTCCTCTCCAGTCGCTTCAGCGTCTGATAGATCTGGCTCAGCTCGGCGGACCAGAACATCCGGGCGCTCTCGTCGAACTCGCGGCCGAGGTCGTAACCGGCCGCCGGCGTCTGGAGCATCCCGAGCAGGATGTGGTCGAGCGACATCCAGCCTCCTCTACATAAACGTTACTATAGTATTAGTGATATAGCGGCGGGCCGCAATCCCTCCGGTCTTTCGCCACACCCCGGTTCGCGCCACCGTAGCGCCATGTCCGAGCCCATACCCGACGGAGTCGCGGCGGGAACGCATCGGTCGCTCTCGTTCGCGGCGACGCTCGAGCCGTCCGGCATCGTGCGCGACCGCCGCATCGAGATCGGCGCCGACGGCGCGATCGCCGCCATCTCGCCGGGTGGCCCGCCCTACGACGGGTTTCTCGCGATCCCGGGGATGCCGAACGCGCATTCGCACGTCTTCCAGCGCGCCCTGGCGGGTCTCGGGGAGGTGGCGACCGGGTCCGACACCTTCTGGTCGTGGCGCGACGAGATGTACCGTCTGGCGAACGCGGTGACTCCGGAGCAGTTGCTCGCGATCGCGCGGCAGGCGTTCGTCGAGATGCTGCGCGGCGGGTTCACCCACCTGATCGAGTTCCACTACCTGGTGCACGGCGTCGACGGCGCCCGCGGTCGCGAGATGACGGACGCCGTCGCCGGGGCCGCTCGCGACGTCGGCCTCCCGTTGACCCTGCTGCCCGTCTACTACCGGACGTCGGGGTTCGATGGGGCCACCGCGGGGTCGGCTCAGCGCCGCTTCGCGCACGACTCGGTCGACGACTACCTGCGGTTCGTCGAGCGGTGCGGAAAGGTGGTCGGCGGTGCGGCGCCGCATTCCCTGCGGGCGGTGCCGGCCGGCGATCTCGCCGAGCTCGTCGCCGGGATCGACGCGCTCCTCGGGTCCGACGCGCCCCTCCACATCCACGTCAGCGAGCAGACCGCCGAGGTCGAGGAATGCCTCGCCCGGTTCGGGCGGACGCCGATCGAGCACCTGTTCGACCATGTCGAGGCGGGTCCGAGGTGGAACCTGGTGCACGCGACCCACGCGACCCCGTCCGAGCGCGAGGCGATCCGGGCGACGGGCACGCGCGTCATCCTCTGCCCGCTCACCGAGGCGTATCTGGGCGACGGGATCTTCGAGGCGGTCGAGCACGCGCGCGGAGGTGGCTCGGCGGCGATCGGCACCGACTCGAACGTCCGCATCTCGGCGATCGAGGAGCTGCGCACGCTCGAGTACGGTCAGCGACTTCGAGACCGCATGCGCGCCCGGCTCGGGACCGCGAGCGGCCTGGGCGCACCGCTGTGGAACAGGCTCGCCGGGGGAGGAGCGAAGGCGGCCGGGGCGCCGATCGGACGGCTCGAGCCCGGCCGACGCGCGGACTTCCTCGTGCTCGACGACACGTCCCCGCGGCTCGCCGGACGCGACCCCGAAACCGCGCTCGATACATGGCTCGTAGGTGGAGAGACCGCCGACATCGCGGCCGTCCACGTTGGTGGCCGGCGCGTCGTGGATGGGGGGTCCGTGGCAGGCGACGGGGATATCGCGGAGGCGTTCGGAGCCACAATCAGGGCGCTTCGTACGCGGTGACGCGGGGCCCGACGACCGCGCGGAGGCGCGCGGGGGGGATGCGCATACGAAACTCTTCGTAGCACTCCGGCGTAGGGACGAACACGCGACCTCCGACGACGCCGACTGCGCCCCGCCCACCTGTGGGGCGCGGGCCGACCCGGCAGGGGGTCGGCGCTGTCACAAGGTGCGAACCCCGAACGAGGCGAGACACCCGATGTCGCAACGACGATTCACCCCGCTGGCCCTGGCCGCTTTCGGCGCGCTGCTGGCACCCGGCTGGGGCGCCGATGCCGCCACTGCTTCGGCTCAGAGCGCGGTCCCCGACCGCCAGCCCCCCGTCTCGTGGCTCACCCCGTGTGAGGCGGGTGCGGGCGGCGCCTGGTGCGGGACGTACGAGGTCTGGGAGAACCGGGAGGCTCGATCGGGTAGACGGATCGGGCTCAACGTCAGGGTGATTCCGGCGCCCACGCCGACGCCGGCGAGCGATGCACTGGTGTGGCTCGATGGTGGCCCCGGGGGTGCGGCGACGAACAGTGGTCCCGGGCTCGCACAGGCGCTGGCCGACGCACGCGCGGAACGCGACCTGCTGCTCGTCGATCAGCGGGGGACGGGGGGCTCGAACGCGCTGGACTGCCCGGCCCCCGGACCGGACGACCCGCTCCAGGCGCACTTCGGGGAGTTCCTGCCGCCCGATGAGGTGCGGGCCTGTCTCGCCATGCAGGACGCCGACGTGACGCAGTACACGACCCCGATCGCGATGGACGACCTGAACGAGGTCCGCGAGGCGCTCGGCTACGACCGGCTCACCCTGTTCGGCGGGTCGTACGGCACGCGTGCCGCCCTCATCTACATGCGGCGCCACCCCGAGACGGTGCGTGCCGTGGCGCTCAAGGGGGTCGCGCCGACGAACATGCGGAATCCGCTGCCGTTCGCGCGGGCGCTGGAGGAGGGGCTGAGCGGCGTGTTCGACGCGTGCGCGGCCGAGCCCGGGTGTGCCGCCGCCTACCCCGACCTCGAGGGAGACTGGGGGAGGATCGCCGCCCGATTCGAGCGCGGGCCGGTGACGGCCACGGTCACCCACGAGGGGCGTACCGAGCAGGTGTCGATCCCGAAGGGGGTGTTCGCCGATGGCGTGCGACACATCCTGTACACGGTCAACGGGTCGCGTACGCTCCCCCGGATGATCGCCGCCGGCGCGCGCGGCGACTTCGACGAGTTCGCACAGCGCGAGCTCCAGCAGTCGATCGGCTACGCGAACGCGCTGTCGCTGGGGATGTTCCTCACCGTGACCTGCTCGGAGGACCTCCAGTTCCTGACCGAGGACGAGATCCGTCGCGAGACCGACGGGACCTTCATGGGCGACTATCGGATCCGGCGGCAGCTCGCGGCGTGCGAGATCTGGGGGAAGGGCGACGTGGACGCGTCGTATTCCGCCCCGGTGACCGCTGACGCGCCGGCGCTGTTGATCTCGGGCGAGTTCGACACCGCGACACCCGTGGCCGGGGCGAACTGGGTGGCGGAGTACCTGCCCAACTCCCTCCACCTCGTCGTGCCCAACGAGAGCCACGGCTTCCGGGCCGGTGCCTGCGAGTTCGGGGTGATCTCGCGGTTTCTCGGGGCCGGTAACGCCGAAGGGCTCGACTCGAGCTGTCTCCTCGAGACGACCAGACCCGCGTTCGAGACGGGAGGTGCGAGATGATCCACCGCAATCACGAGTTGCCGGCGGCCATGACCGATCGCCGTTTCGCCATGCCGGGGGCCCTCGTCGCGATCGTCGTGGCGGCGGGTCTCGGGCTCGCCGCGCCCCGTGCCCTGGCCACACCCGAAGAGCGGGTCGACGCGCTCGCCGAGGCGATCGTCGAGACGGGGAATCTGCCGAGCCTGTCGATCGCGATCTGGCGGAACGGCCGGATCGAATACGCCCGCGCGTTCGGGTACGCGGACCTCGAAGGCCGGGTCCCGGCGACGACCTCCACGCAGTACCGCTGCGCGTCGGTGTCGAAGGTCATCACGGCGACGGCGGTCGCGCGGCTCGTGCAGGAGGGCCGGCTCGACCTCGACGCGCCGGTCCACGGCTACGTCCCGTCGTGGCCGGAGGAGCCCGTGATCACGGCGCGCCAGCTCTCGGGTCACCTGGCGGGTGTCAGTCACTACCGCGGCGAGGACCGGATCGACCGCTCGCGCCACTACGATTCGGTGACCGAGTCGCTCGACGTCTTCAGGGACAGCGAGCGTGCCGGCCCGCCGGGCGAGTCCTACGTCTACTCGACACACGGGTTCACCTTGCTGTCGGCCGTTGCCGAGGGGGCCTCCGGGACCGACTTCCTCACGCTTCTCGAGGAGGAGGTCTACACGCCCCTCGGGATGACCGACAGCGGGCCCGACATGCGGACGTCGCCGGGGCCGAACATGTCGACGCTCTACGGACGCAACCGCCGGGACGCCTTCGAGATCGGCCAGCCCGAGGACCCGAGCTACAAGTGGGCCGGCGGTGGTCTCGTCTCGACGCCGAGCGACCTCGTCCGGCTGGCCGGCGGGTACCTGTCCGATTTCCTCGACGACGAGCTGGTCGAGGAGATGTGGACGACCCAGCGCACCAACGACGGCGAAGAAACCGGCGTCGGCATCGTGTGGCGCATCGGCGAGGACGGGCAGGGTCGGCGGGTCATCCACCACTCGGGCTCGATGGGAGGGGCGCGGACGACCGTCGCGATCTGGCCCGAGACCGGCGAGGCGATCGCCTTGATGACGAACATCGTCTGGCCGTCCGACATCCATCTGACCGGGATGATGATGATGGAGGCCTGGCGAGAGGACCCATCGGGTGGACTGGAGGTCGGAGCGGCAGCCTACAACGGCGAGATGGTGCGGGGCGACGAGGCCGCGGCCGCGACCGGTGAGCTCTCCCTCGAGGGAGAGTCCGGGTGGATCACGACCCCGGAGCCCTTCGCCGAATGGGCGGGCGACCTGACGGTCGAGCGCATGCCGATCCGCCACATCGCCGGCGACCGCTATGCCCTCGTGAGCCCGTTCGGTCTGCTGCCGCTCGAGATCCGGCGCGATGGCGACCGGGTCATCGGGATCATGGATCGCGGGTCCACCAGGTGGGGGTTCGTCGTGCAGGGGGATGTTCGCTGAAGACGGTCGCGGGAGGCAACCGGGTATCGCCTCCCGCGAGTCTTCGTCCGGGGTCCGTCAGGCGGCGTCCTGCTCGAGGGTCGTCGACCACTCGCCGACCGTCGCGAGGCCGTTCATTCGCGCGCGGTGCCGGAACGCCGCTTGCGCGACCTCGTTGTTCGCGAGCTCCCCGCCCCACGCCGCGAGCGGCGCCGCCTGGAGCGCCCGCCCGTACGAGAAGCTGAGGTTCCAGGGCATGTCGTAGGCGGCGTTCATCGCGTTCAGGTGCTCGGTCGCCTCGACGTCGGACTGCCCGCCCGACAGGAACACGACCGTCGGAACCGCCGCCGGGACGGCGCGCTCGAGGCAACGCACGGTCTTCTCGGCGACCTCCTCGACCCCGGCCTGAGTCGGACACAGCTTGCCCGACAACACCATGTTGGGTTTGAGCACCGAGCCCTCCAGCAGCACGCGCTGCTCGAACAGCGCCATGTACGTGGCCTTGAGCGTCGCCTCCGTGACCTCGAAGCAGCGGTCGATGTCGTGGTCGCCGTCCATGAGGACTTCGGGCTCGACGATCGGGACGAGACCCTGCTCCTGGCTGAGCGCGGCCATCCTCGCCAGCGCGTGCGCGTTGACCCCGATGCAGTACGCGCTCGGGATGGACCGGTCGCCCTCGCGGCCGATGTCGATCACGGCCCGCCACTTCGTGAAACGGGCGCCGAGCTCGTAGTACTCGGCGAGTCGCTCGCGCAGCCCGTCGAGCCCCTCGGTGACCTTCTCCCCCGGAGCGCCGGCCAGCGGCTTCGCCCCGGCGTCGATCTTGATCCCCGGGATCGACCCGGCGTCGGAGATGAGCTGAACGAGCGGCGTCCCGTCGGCGGCGGCCTGTCGCAGAGTCTCGTCGAACAGGATCACCCCGGAGATGTTCTCGCGCAGGGCGTCGGATGTGCGAAACAGCATCTCCCGGTAGTTCCGACGGTTCTCTTCGGTCGACTCGACCCCGATGCTGTCGAGCCGCTTCTTGATGGTGCCCGAGCTCTCGTCGGCCGCCAGGATACCCTTGCCCCTGGTGCCCATCGCCTCGGCCACATCGACGAGCTGTTGATTCATGAGACGCCTCCGCGCGTTGGAACGGATCCGTTGTTCGTCGTGGAATCGCACATCCGCGGTGTCGCGCGTCCGCGGCGGCGTGCACGAGCGCAGCGACGCCGCCGCGCGCGGCGGCCGGTCTGGCTGCGGTCGTGGAAGCTGTTACTGTGGTGTCTACGACAACCGAATGTGTGCGGGTCGGCGCGCGGGCGTCAACGCGGGGGCCGACGTGTCGAAGGGGTGACGGGTTGAGCGACGGGAAGGGGAAGCGGTTGGAGCGGTGGCTGCTCGCCTGGTCGCGGGCCGTGCGCCGCCGTGCGCCGGTGATCGTGTCGGGGATACCGGTCGTCGTGGCCGCGCTGGGCTGGTATGCGGCCGGTACTCTGCGCGTGAGTACCGACACGTCGAGTCTGGTGTCGGACGACCTGCCCTACCGGCAGATCTACAACGAGTACCGGGCCGCGTTTCCAGGGTCGACGGACCGACTGGTCGTCGTCATCGAGGCGCGAACGGCGGCGCTCGCGGATCATGCCGCCCGTGTCCTGACTGCCGGGATGCGCGCGGACACCGGTCTGTTCGAATCGGTGTACGCGCCGGGCGTGGGTGCGTTCTGGGATCGCGCCGGGCTGCTCTTCATACCGACCGACACGCTGCGCTCGCTGGTCGACCGGGTCGAGGCCGCGGCGCCCCTTCTGCGCGATCTCGAGGCGGACCCGACCCTGGGGGGGCTCGCCGGGGTCCTCGACGCGTCCGACGACGGTGACGGTCGCGATCTGGCTCCGGTCCTGGGGTTGCTGGCCGCGACCGTGAACGCGGCGTCGGCGGGACGTGTTGAGCCGGTCCCGTGGAGCGCGCTCGTTCGCGGCCGTTTGCCGGCCGGAAGCGATCTCCGGCGGGTGCTCACCGTCATTCCACGGCTGGCGTTCGACAACCGCGTGCCGGGCGTCGAGGCGATCGAGCGCGTGCGCGAGATCGCCTCGTCGAACGGGCTCGTCGAGCGTCGCGGGGTTCGGGTCCGGCTGACGGGGAGCGTCGCGATCGAGGCGGACGAGCT
>JAWWCR010000098.1:0-17353 GCA_033720355.1 Gemmatimonadota bacterium | reverse complement strand
GAGGGTCAGCGCCACGGGCGCGGAGTCCGGCCAATCGATCTCGACGACCTCCCCGTGGACGGCGCCGAGCGTCCCCCAGGCCCTGACCTCGGACGCATCTTCCGGAAGACACAACCGGAAGTTGCCGTCGAGCGTCGTGACCGATCGCCCCGACCCGGCGGAGCCGTTCTGTATCCACGAGACCGTGATCTCGACTCCCGGTAGCGCGACGCCCGTATCGACGTCCGATAGCCCGCCGGAGAGCTCGAGCTGCCCCGCATCGCAGTCCTGGAGGCCGCTCAATTCGACGCCGCAGGGAATCGACGCCACCAGAGTCGAGATGGCGACGGCGACGATCCGCGGTGAGATCCACATGAGGCCCCCTTCGCTGCCTGCGTGACAATGTAGACCCGGGCGGCTGCCGAGATCGAGGGCCCACCTGGCTCCGCCGGCGGGAGGGGCATCGCGAAGCTACCGCTGCTCCGGGAACCGATACTCGAGGATCGTGCCGTCCCGGACGTGGGTCGTGAAGAGCCGAGGATAGGCGAGCCACGTCGAATAACCGATCAGCGGCTCGCCATAGCTGAACCGCTCGACGCTTCCGGTGTCGACGTCGAGAAGCCAGACTTCCCGACCGTTCGTCATCAAGTCGGGCGGGGCGGGCGAGATCATCACCGTCGAGCCGTCCCGAACGTGGACCTCGGCGGACATCCACGAACGGCCGCCACCCGCTCGCTGGACCCGACGAAGTTGGGCGGCGACCTCATCGCGCCACCCCCGCATCAGGGGCATCTCGTAGAGGTCGACGAGTCGCGCGGACCCGTCGGCGGGATCGAAGACGTACAGCTCCGGTCGATGACCCCTCAGGGCGACGACCCGCTCGTCGTCGAACCGGGCGAGCGCGAGGTCGGCCGAGTATCCGGCCGCGCCGAGGAGCTCCCGCTCGCCGAACCCGTCGATGACGCGCCCCTCGAGATCTATGATCTCGACCGCGTGCTCGTTGCCCGGCACCACGACGAGCGACCCGTCCTCGAGGATCTCCAGATCCCGATAGAACCTCGGGATCCTGAACTCGGTCTCGACCGTCCCGTCCCGGCGGAACACGAGGATCTTGAGGTTCCCGTTGTCCACGGCGACGACCCGGTCGCCGCGCACCGCGATGGCCGACGCGTGGCCGATTTCGCCGGGTCCTTCGCCGGCGCGTCCGTAAACCCGCACGAGCTCGCCGGACTCGTCCACCTCGAGGATGGCCCGACTGTCGCGGTCCTGGATGAACAGGTGCCCGGTCTCCTCGTCGAACACCAGGTTCGTCGGGAAGGTGAGCCAGTCTGTATCGGGGCTCAGATCGGGGCGGAGCCACTCTCGCACGAACTCGAGGGGCCGCGCGGTCGCCGAGACTCGCGGTCCTTCCTCGGGCGCCGAGCAGGCGACGCACGTCAACACCGGCGCCAGGGCCCATCGGTTCGGCGGGTGAAGCCGCATCACGGGTAGTGCGGGGGGAGCTGAAGCGTCGTTTCCATGCCATGCATGACCGCGGCCACGTGCATGACGACGTGTGTCGCGATCGGTGCGAGCGGGCTCCCGCTGAGCAGGTAGGTCGCCGTTATGATGCCGTTCCCGAGGAGGACCGGGAGGAGCCCGAGTCCCCGAAACTCGGCGTATCCGAGGTGGTAGGCGGCCGTGACGAGAAGGCTGGCGCCGAGCGCCACCGCACCACGTCCGAGGCGCGATCGCACGGATCCGTCGACGGCCGATGGCCAGGCCCGACGGACCGCGAGGACGGGCATGACGTTCAGGAACGCCCCGTCGACGGCGCCATAGACCAGGCCCATCCAGAGAAGCGCTCCGACGCGCGCCGCCGCCCCTTCCGGCACCGCGGAGGCGGGCTGCCCGAGAACGTTCATGACCAGAAAAGCGCTGGCCAGAACGGACAGAGCGAGACCGGCCCGCCAGTGGTCGAGTAGCCCTCCCGCGGCCATGGGGTGCGCGCGAAAGTAGAGCGCCAGGAATACGGTCGTGATCCCGACGTACGGAATGAGGAAGATTCCCCGCTGCCAGCCCAGCCAGCTCGAGAACGCCAGGGGGACGACGAAGCCGACGACGCACGCCGCCGTCAGCCACCCGAGCGATCGACGTGCGGTCATGACGGGAGGCTCACGCGATCAGGAATCTCAGGATCACGAGGATCACGGCGAAGATCCCCACCGTGGCGACCACTCGCACGGCCGCCCATTTGTCCGGCGGGTGAGCGATCGCCGCGCTCTCCACTCGCTTCACGAGGGTCTCGGCCTCGGCCTCGGTCAGACCGCTCTGCTGGATCAGCTCCTCGACGACCTGTCGCCGGGGTGAGCCGGAGGCGAGCCGCACCAGCGACCACTCGTCGATCGTCAGCCGGGGTGCAACCCCGGTCGAGGCCGCCGTCGGGGCGCCGCAGTTCGGGCACGCCTGGGCGCGGTCGCTGATCTCTCTTCCACATTCTTCGCACGGACGGAGCATGGCGTCCCCCTCAGGGTTCCCGTTGATCGATGGGCGTCACCCGGTACCGGACCACGTGCTCGATATCGAGGGCGTCGGCAAGAACTCCCACGACGTCGAGCCCCGACACGGCTTCAGGACGATAGCGGGCGGGGAGCGCGACCTGTCCCAGATAGACGCCCTCGGCGTCGAACAGATCCCAGCGGGTCTCATGGTCGGGGATGGACACCGACGAGCCGAACATGGGGTCGACGCCGGATTCCACGGGACTCACCCCCTCGCGGACCTCGACCCAGAACGAGCCGTCGCCGGAGACGAGGAGCCCGCCGAACGGCTCGAGCACATCCGGCAGCGGTAGCCGCGACCTCACGTCCATCCGGCGCTCGGTCATCTCGCGCTGTTGGGGCCGCAACTCCTCGGGAATGGGCATCGTGTCGCTCGCCGCGAGCGCGGCCCGGCGTAGCTCCCCGACGTCTTCGGGCGTGATGCGGCGCGGCTCGAACGCACGCCGGATGCTGCGCACGAGGCCGGCGCGGTCGAACACGTCGATCCGGTAGGAGTCCGTGCGGGTGAGGTAGAGGCGACCGTCCTCGCCGAATCCCCAGTGCCCCCCGCTCGACTCGAAGAGCCTCCAGTCCTCGCCGTGGCCTTCGTCGCCGACGCCGTAGACGGGGCGGAGCGGGAGGGTGTACACGACGGTCCCCGGATCGGCCGGGCCGAAGGACCGCAGCAGCACGTCGCGCGTCGGGTCGAGTCGTTCGCCGGTCGCGGGCGTCTCGAAGGGTGCCGTCGCAAGCCACAGCCAGCCGTCGGTGACCCGCTCGACGGGGTACGCGGACGTCCCATCGGCTGCCCGCGCGGCCTGTCCCGCGAGAAACTCACCGTCGCGAGTGAAGAGGAGGATTCGCCCGCGCATCTGCCAGTCGATCACGGCGATGGTGTCGCCGAGTACGACCACATCGTTGAGAAGCCCGGGGATCTCGCCCGGCCCCTCGCCGCGGCCCGCGAACTCGACGCGGAACGCGCCGTCCGCATCGAAGGCGCGCACGGTGCCGGATCCGTTGTTTCCGACGTACAGACCGCCGTCCTCGTCGAGCGCCACCGCGCGTATGTCGGAGAACTGCTCGGGACCCTCGACGTCCGCCGTCCCGAGCCGCAGCGTCTCCTCGACCGCCAGCGGGCCGAGGGTCCCCTCTCGATGGTTCTCGACGATGCGGACGCCGGCGCTGTCGGCCCGGGTGTCGCCGACGTCGTCGGCCGGCGCGTCCTGTCGGGGTGCCTCGGGGGCACACGCCGCCAGACCGATCGCGAGGACCAGACGGCAACATGTACGACGTGCGGACATTCGGGCGCCTCCCGGGCTTCGACGGCGCGTCGCTCGAGGCAGTCACCCAACATAGCCGGACATCGCCCGCGCGGCGGGCGCCGTCCCGAAGGTCGGGGTGGGGACGTTACACAAGGGGAGGTCCAGGCACGGATCGGGGCCTCTCGGGGCAACGTGGTCAGGAGGTCGAGATGGACGGACACTTCGTCCGACGTTCGCGCGCAGCGATGCGCTCTCTATCCCTACTCCTTGTCGCGATCGGACTTGCCGCCTGCGGGAGTAGCTCGGGCGGCCCGACGGGCTCGGGACCGCCTCCGGCTCCCGCTCCGCCGCCGGCGCCGCCGGCTCCACCCGCGGCCGCGCCCTCGTTCGTGGGCGACTACGAAGGCTCCGCGACGCGCACCGAGCACGCGAGCAACGACACCTACTCGAACGAATCGTCGACCGTCGAGATCACCTACAACGAGTCGACGGGGCTCGTGAGGGTCGCCGTGGTGGTGGGTGGCCACGGGATGACCGTGCCCGAGTGTTCGCCGGGTGAGGAGAGCTCGCTCGAGTGCACGTACCAGAACGGTGACTCGCGGATCAGGCTGTCGCTCTCCTTTACGGGAGACCGGGCGACGGGGGGCTATACGCTCGACGTCGATCAGTACGACGGCACGTACGTCCTGTCGCGGACGGTGGAGGGGACGTGGGACAGGTGATCCGCCCTCGAGCCGCGGGCTGAGGCAACCGATCGCCGACGGAGGTCGGCTGGCCGCGCTCCGCGTCCGGATCCCGATCGGGTCGATCGCCGCGATCGCGCTGGCCGTCGCCATCGCGCTGGCGGCGGTCGGCTGCGCCCCGTCCGAGGCCCCCGCTCCCGACGCGGCCATCCCCCCAGACTTCGGGCTCGACCTCGGACCTCACCCGATCGGGTTCACCACGCGTACGCTCACCCGTCAGACGTCGGATGGACGCGATCGTCTGATCTCGATGTCGATGTGGTACCCGGCGTCCGGGCCCGCGCGCGATCCGGTGTCGGTCGCCGACCTGCTCCGCCTCGCGCTCTTCGAGGATCCCGATCTCGAGGCCGATGCCGATGCCGTCTCTCTCTCGCTGACGCTGACCGGGGAAAGTGCGTCGATCGACACCGAGACGGCCAGGGCCGCGCTGCGGTCGCCGGTCGCCGCGACGCGAGACGCCCGACCCGCGGCTGGCCCTTTCCCGATCGTCGTGTGGGGCGTGCGGCACGCGACCGTCCTCGCGCAGGCGCCGCTCTCCCAGCTCCTCGCGAGCCGCGGAGCCGTGGTCATCACGGCGTGGTCGTCGGACGAGCCGCTGGCGTTCGTCTGGGAGGACGTGCCGTCTGAGGACAAGCGAGCGACGATCGACGCGCACGCCGAGGATCTGGCGCATGCCCTGTCGGTCATCCGAGCCGAACCCTTCGCGGACACGGACAGGGCGGTGTCGATCGCCTGGAGCTACGGTGGACAGACCGCCGCGAAGCTCATGACGCTGGCCGACCGGGTCGGGGCCGCCGTCAGTCTGGACGCGAACGTGCTCCCCGACCTTCCCGAGGAGTCGCTGTACCTGCGGGGGACGACCGTTCTGTTCGTGGGGCAGGACACCACCCGGCGAGGCCTCGAGCAGCTGGCCGGGCTGGGCCGGCCGTGGCTGCGGGTGAGCTTCGCCGACTTCATGCACGGTCACTTCAACGCGATGGAGGGCTATCTGCCGGCCCTGCTCGGGGCGAGGGTCGGCTTCCCATGGTCCGATCTCGGGCCGCAGGCTCGCCACGGCTACCCCGCGCTGGCGACCATGACGGCGCGACTGGTCGAGGCGCTCGCCGCAGCCCCGTCGACTCCGCCCGGCGAGCTGGCTCGGACCCTCACGGAACGCGACGGCGTCGACGCGGAGGTGCGGACCTCGCCGGCTCGGCCCGACTGACCGCGGTCGGCTATCGGTGTCGCCCGGTCAACGATCGTCGTGGTCGTCGCGGTAGTCCGCCGCAACGGCCGGCACGGACGGTGACGCGTACGCGCTGGCCGCTCCGTGCTCGTATACGAGCTCGCCGCCCGAGCGCCCCACTCCGATGGCGAGCGCGAGAAGGACGAGGGCTCCGGCCGCGGAGGCCGGGCGGGCCACGGTTCCGACACGCCCGCCAACGAGCCCGAGCGCCGACACGGCCAGCACGATCAGAGACCCGACGAACAGGCGCTCTCCGGCCTCCTCGTGCTCTTCCAGGGCGTCGTGGGTCACGACGCGCTCGACGACCTCCTCCTGGGCCTCGCCTGTCTGGATCGCCACGCGAGACGAGACCGCGAGGATGGCGACGAGCGCCACGATGACCCCCCAGACCGCGCGCTTCGCGTCGGTACGACCCGACACCCACAACGCGACCAGCGCGGCGAGCGGCAGGAGCACGGCGACGGCGAGCGGCATATGAACGATCGCGGGGTGAAGCGGATTCGGTAGCATGGTAGCCTTCCCTCGACTGCGTATAGGTTGTTCCTCACCGCCGGATCCAGTGTGGGCGGATGGTCGGCAAAACGGTATCCGACGTTTGTCGGATACGAGGTAACCGACTGTCGCATAATGAGTTGTGCGCGGTATCGCAGCGTCGGAACGATTCGAGGGAGCCGCGGCGGATGAGAAGAGAGCCGGACACCACGAGGGTCGCGCGGGTGCTGTTGCCGCTGTTGCTGGCGATCACCGTGACGGGCATCCTCGACCTGATCCTCGACGCCCCCGACGACCTCCTGTCCGCGCACGTCCTCGTGGACATCGCGCTCGTGGCGCTCAGCCTCGGTACGGCGCTGTATCTGTGGTTCGGATTCCTGGTGGCGGAGCGCTCGCTGGAACGGACGCTCGACGCCCTCGAGGAGAGCTCGGCCGAGCGCGACGCGTGGCGGGCCCGGACCGAAGAGCTGATACGCGGTCTCGGGGCGGCCCTGGAAGACGTGTTCGAGGGGTGGGACCTGACGCCGACCGAACGCGAGACCGCCCTGCTCCTGCTGAAGGGGCACAGCCACAAACGGATCGCGCGGATGACCGGCCGCAGCGAGCGGACGGTGCGACAGCACGCCGTCTCGGTGTACCGAAAATCGGGTCTTGGCGGACGAGCGGCGCTCTCGGGGTTCTTCCTCGATCAGCTGGTGCTTCCGGGGGAGGAGGACGACGTGCCGAGCGGGCCCGTCTCCGCCGAGCTCGGGACCGCATAGTCTTTCGGTGCCGCCCGCGGTACGTTCCCTCCATGCAACGTGCCGTCTCGCTGCTGCTCCTGCTCCTTCTCGCGCTGCCGTATGCCCGCACCCCGATCTGCGACGGATCGGGGCACGAGCACGGCGACCATGCGCCGAAGACGACGGCGGTCGACGCCCCCGACCACCACGGCGGTGACTCGAGCGACTGCCACCGCCTGATGGCGTGCGACACCGTGATCCAGGGCGTCATGGCCGCGGCCGAGCCGGGATACGGCATCGAGCCACCTCTCGTGGACGGCGACCGTCGCGCCGCGATCGGTCTCGACGACCCGACCCGCACCCCGATCCCGCCGCCTCCGCAATCCGTCTGATTCGAACAGACACCTGTTGACCGGCGTCGGCGCGGCCCCTCGAGGCCCGCCGCCCGGCGCATCATCGAATCAGCACGGAGACAGACCAGAGATGATCAGCACAGCGCGCGCGCGCGCCCTCCTCACGGGGCTCGCCGCGGCCATCGCGGCGACGGGGTGCGCGACCCGGCAGGACGCGGTGTTTCGGCTGCCCGCGTCGTACAACTTCGCGTTCTACGACACGTACGAGTTCGCCGCGCGGTCGTTCTACGCCGCGCACTACACGCACTTCGGCGCCTACGAGAACCTCATGGACGCCGGGCCCGGCCGGGAAGGGCGGATGGCCGACTTCGTCGACGAGGTGCTCGGCTACGTGGCCGATCCGCCACGCTTCGAGCCGCCGGCCGATGTGATCGCCCCCACCTGGTCGCGGCTGGCGTTCGAAACCGGCCAGTCGATGCACTGGACGCACATGCTGCACTCGCAGCTCTACGACATCCTCACCGATGACCGCGTTACCGATAAGAAGGCGGCGGGCGAACGGGCCATCGCCTACTACCTGTCGGAGGCCGACCAGGCGTTCTCGACCCGGGGCTACGGGCACCGCTTCATGGAGGGAGGCGGCCCCTGGGCCGGTGTCTTCCGGCGCGCGTACCCCGATGTGAACGGGATCCTGTGGGCCTACCACTGGCACCACGCGGCCGTCTACGAGGCGTTGATGGGGCCGGACTCAGAGACGCGGGGCGTCGAGCTCGCACGCGTGATCGCGGTGTTCGAGGACTCGGTGCTGAACGATCTCCCGACGGTGATGCCGCTCACGGCCGAAGTGGCGCCGGAGTTCTCGCGGATGTTCCCCGCGGCGGCCCACATCTTCGACAACCTCCACATGATGCACGACGTCGTGAACGACATCATGGCCGATGACGCCTTCGACTTGCCGGGCAAGCAGGCCGAGATCGAGCGGCTGCGGCAGCTCATGAACTTCGAGGGTCAGGACCTCGTCGAGGCGCCCGGCATGCCGATGCACGGCGACCACGAGATGAGCATGGGCGCGATGCACGTCGCGACCGAGCTCGCCGACGGGTCGTGGCTTCCGCAGGGCCACCCCGAGGCGCGGATGGTGGGGATGGACGTGCTGATGCGGCCGCTTCCGGCACCGGGAGGTGGGCGATGACGCGCGCTCGTCGGCACGAGACGGGGCGGACCGTCGGGCCCGCCGGCCTCCTGATCGCCGTGATGGCGGTAGGTGGCGGATCTCTCGCCCGCCCCGTCGCGGCGCAGGAGGACTTCCGCGCGTCCGACCCCGGGCGCCCGCTGCGCGTCGAGGACGCGATCCCGCTCAAGCTGCGTGAATGGGAGGTGGAGTTCGGGTTTCGCGGCGCGGCTCGCGAAGAGGAGAGCGGCGCGGGCCTCGTGGCCGAGCTCAAGACCGGTCTGTTTCGGAACGCACATGTCGGTCTCGAGATCGAGTCGGGCGTCGAGGACGAGCCCGACGCCGGGTCCGTCTCGGGGATCGAGGCCCTGCACGCCCATGCCCTGGTACAGCTGGGTCGCGAGACACCGGGGCTGCCTGCCGTGGCGCTTCGGGCCGAGGTGGCCACCCCGGGCACCGGCACGCTCGGACGGGAAGGCTGGGGGGGCGAGGGCGTCGCCATCGGGACACGGTCGTTCGGAAGATGGCGCGTTCACGGCAACGGCGGGTACGGCGTGCTCGAGGATGCGGATGGCGGAGACTACTGGACGGTGGGGTTGGGGTTCGACTACCCGCTCGGACTGTTCAGCCGTGCGATCCTGGGCGCCGTATCCGCGGAGATCCCCGTGAGCGAGGGCCGGTCGCGCGTGTGGCTCGAGGCCGGGTCGCGGTGGCAGCTCAGCAACTCGAACGTCCTCGACGTCGGTCTGAGCACGCGTCTCGACCAGTGGGAGGCCGGGAACGCGAACGTCGAGCTCATCGTCGGGTTCTCGCGCGTGTTCGGGATCCCGTGGCTGACGCGGGCGCCGGTCTACCCGAACCCGACGATTCCCTGAGTTCGTCAGGTGGGGCGCGCCTCGCCGAACACGGTATCGATCGCGACCCCGCAACTGCGCAGGAAGTCGGTGGGTAGCTCGCCGCCGACGAACACGAAGACTCGGTCTGCCGGTACGGACACGGTCCGACCGCATTCCTCGCGGAGGGCCACCGAGTCGGGGCCGATCTGGACCGGCGTCGTCCCCCAGTGAACCCCGATGGAGCCGCGCGAGATCGCCGTGAGGACGTCGTTCACGTTCGAAGGCGTGGGCCGGGAGAAGCTGCTTCCGCGGTAGGAGATCCGGACCTGGTTCCCGGGCTGCTCGGTCAGACGGAGCGCCGCCTCGACGGCGGAGTCGCCGCCGCCGATCACGAGGATCCGGTCGCCCCGGTATGCCTCCGGCTCCCGGAGGGAATACGCCACGTGCGGACCGTCCTCACCGAGGATGCCGAGCTTCCGCGGGACACCGCGCCGGCCGATGGCGAGGATGACCCGCCGCGCGCGCCGGACGCGGCGGTCGGTGCGCACCGTCATGCCGCCGGCCGCATCGCGCGCCACGTCCTCCACGGTCTCGCCGGTGCGGACGGGCAGACCCGCGCGGCCGACGACATCCGACCAGACCTCGATCAGACGCTCCTTCGAGATCTCCCGCGCCGAGAGGATCCCATAGCCCGGGATCCTCACCGGCTCGCTCATGACGAGCTTCTTCCGCGGGTAGTGGCGGAGGGCCCCGCCGATGTCCTCGCGCTCGATCGTCTCGAACCGCAGCCCCCGCTCGAGGCATTCGAGCGAAGCGGCGAGCCCCGCGGGCCCGCAACCGACGATGATGACGTCGAGCATCTCGCCCGGGGCGCCGCCGCCGTCGAGCTCGGCCGCGATCCCCGCGACGCACTGGCGTCCCTGCACGAAGGCGTTTCGGATGAGCCCCATCCCGCCGAGCTCGCCGACGATGTACAGCCCCGGCACGTTCGTCTCGAAATTGCCCTTCAGACGCGGGAGATCGACGCCGCGCTCCGACGTGCCGTAGACCAGCGTGATCGCGTTGGTGGGGCAGGCCGCCTCGCACAGACCGTGGCCCACGCATGCGGCGGGCCGGACCGCCCGGGCCTGTCCGTCGACCATCCCGAGCACGTCGAGCTCGGGACAGGCCGAGACGCAGCTGCCAATGCCGATACACAGCGAGGTGTCGACCACCGGATACATCGTGAGGGGCTCGTGGAGGCCACGCGTCGTCGCCTCGAGACGCGCATCGCGCGCCGACCGCTCGCGTTCGCGGACGCGACGCAGGAAGGGCGTCGTCACGGCCGCCGCCGACAGCACCCCGAGCGCCAGAATGGCCACCTGGTCCGACATCGTCAGAAGCTCTTCGAGATGCTCGAGTACAGCCGCACGGCGCGGAGTCCCTCGCCCCACTGCCCGGTGCCGTTCAGGAGGAGCGCGAACCCGTCGTCGAGCCCGATCGACACGCCGGTCTGCACCGCGTGCGTCAGGGTCCCGCTCACCTCGTAGTCGTAGCGGTAGTACCGGTACCCGGCGTTCACCCGGACGCGCGACCAGGTCGCCGACAGCCCGGGCTGGAGCGCGAGCGCCTCGTGGCGGTCCCCCTTCCAGAAGCTCCCCGCCGCCGTCAGCCCGAGCGGGCCCGGGAAGGGAAGGTGGATGCTGCCCGAGACCGCCGGGCCAACGTCGCCGTCGTCCACGCGAACCAGCCCGACGTCGCCGACGAACGCGCTGCGGCCCGACCGGACGGCGAGACCGAGCTTCGCGCGGTCGCGCGCGTAGTCGATCACGTCGACCGACTCCCACAGGCGGTAGGTCCTCCGCCGCGACAGGCCCGCCCTCACGTCGACCCGTGCGCTCGCCCGAACGCTCGCGTTCACGTGGAAGCGTGTGACCTCCCACTCGCCGGTCTCGGGGTTCTCGTCCACCTGGAGGTCCTGGCTGAGACGGAGCCCGTCGTGTCGCAGGATCTGCGAGAGACCCGCGAAAGTGTGTCGCTCGAGTCCGTTTCGCGGGTCGACCCGGTGTCCGGAGAGGTCGATGTCGTATGACGTCCGCCCGCCGCCCGCGCTGAAGTCCGCGAAGACCGAGAGCTTCGGGAGCTCGGTCGTGAATTTCTGATCCCATCGGTAGGGCTGGAAACCGGCGAGCGCGCCGATCCCGGCGCGACGCCCGCCGATTCTCACGAGCCCCCCGTCCCAGTACCCGCTGTACGATTCGTAGGGGTTGTAGAAGCGCCCGGCGCGCAGGTGCAGCGGGAGCGTGGAGAACCGCTTGTCGATGCTCGCCGAGTAGAGCCGGATCGACATCGGCTGCGCCGCGGCGTCGGGGCTCGCGTAGCGGTACGAGCCGCGGCCCGACACGTCGACGCGGATACCTCCGGGGAGGTCGGAGACCAGCGCGTTGAACCGCAGCACGGGGGTCGCGTAGCGGCGCTCGACGGCCTGGTCGGGGCCGGGGCCGTACTCGGTGCGCGAGTCGATCGCGTCGACGTCGATCGCGACCCGGCCCCGCACCGTGGGTCCACGGGCAGCGGGCGTGCGACGGGCGGGTGCGCCCGGTTCGGGGGCGACCGCCGGCCCGGTCGGGCCCGCGCCGCCCGACAGACGGAGGAAGAGCGGCTGCCCGCGTGTGATCGCGAACACGGCGCCCGCGAAGGTGAGCGCGGAGCTTCGGCTCGCCGCCGAGATGACGACCAGCCGCCCGATGGCGTCGCCGCCCGGCTCGCGTCTCACCGAGACCGTGTCGCCCGTCTCGATCCCTGCCTGCGAGCCGGCGTCGACGTAGATCGTGGCGCCCGCGATCTGCGTCACGACGACGCGCAGATCGCGGTCCGGGTCGCCGCCCCCGGGCGCCTGACCGGTCGTCGGGGTCGGCAGACCGACCGCGAACGCGAGCGTCGCGGGCGCGGCGATGCAGGCACCACGCGCGAGTCGTGCGCGTCGACGGAAGCGAGGGAAGACGCGCATGGCGCTATCTTGCTCGTCCGGCCGGGTCGAGCGGCGCCCAGTCCGACCGCGTGTGACACATCAGACACTCCGTGGAGACGTCCGCGGCCGGGTGGTGGCGCTCGTAGTCGACCCGGTGGCAGGTGTAGCAGTCTCCCTCGGTCGTCGGTGAGAACTTCGTCTGGCCCGTCGCGCGGATATGGCAGGCCTCGCAGGCGATGAGCCCGTGCGCCTCGAGAAGCGGAAACCCCGAGAGCTGCAAGTGGTCGAACGCCGGCACGATCAGCCATGCATCGGTCGTATGACACTCGAGACAATCCGTCGAGAACCCGGCGTCGACGTGATCCACGAGTCCGTTCGTCTCGTAGTCGCTCCGGTGACACGACACGCACTCGGTGTCCGCCCCCGAGTACAAACCGCCCCGGTCGTCGACGTGGCAGCTCTCGCAGCTCTGCTGGAGGTGCGCCCCCGTCAGCGGAAACGCGGTCAACGCGTGCTGGAACGGACTCCGGGGGTAGACGAAGCGCTCGGTGTCGTGACACGACGCGCAGTCGGACCCGAGCGACCCGCGGTGGATGTCGACGTGACATGTCGCGCACTCGGCGCCGGGCTCGTCGAACCGCAACGACAGGTGACAGGTGCCGCACGAGGCCCTCGCGTGCGCCCACCTGAGCTCGAACGCGGTCTCACGATCGTGGTCGAAGTCGAGCTCGTCGCGCGCCGGCGTCCAGGCGCTGCCGGTGTGGCACGCGAGACAATCGAGCCGCTCCGGCAGCGCGCCGTGCGGGCTCACCGGATCCTGGATCCCGGCGAGGTCCGACGGACGTGTCGCGCCCGTGAGCGCCGAGAGCACGAGGGTCGCGAGGAGGGTCGGGAGCGCGGATCCGGCTCGAGTCCGCCGTCGGGTCCCGCTCATGACGGATCTCCGTGACACGAGCGACACGCCGTATCGATCGGCCGGTAGAGAACCATTTCGCGTCCCGGGGAGCCCTGCTGCGGGACGTGGCACCCCGTGCACGCCACGTCGCGGTGCGTCTCATCGAGGGGGTACCGGGTCGCATCGTGGTCGAAAGCCGCGACCCGGAACGCGCTCGTCGTATGGCATTCGGTGCACGCGCGACCCGCGAACTGATCGCCGTGCGGCTGGGCGTCGCCATGACAGCTCGCGCACGTGTCGGCCTCGAGCGCAAACGACGTCGCGACCCGGGTGTCGGTCGCCCGGTGACACGCGGCGCAGGCGACGGCGAGGTGCGCGCCCTCGAGCTCGAAACCGGTGTCGCGGTTGTGGCGAAACAGGTCGAAGGATGTCGGCAGCCAGTCGCGCTCGGAGTGGCAGCTCGAACACACGGGGCCTCCGCGCACGTCGGCGAAGGCGCCCTCGTGCTGGTCGACGTGACACGAGAGACAGCTCTCCGCGAGGGGACGCGCGTAGGCTCGCCCGGCCGTCGCGGCACCGAAGGTCAACCCGACCGTCGGCCCCGCATCGCCCGCGACGTGACACGCCGAACAGCCGGCCGCCGCGTGCGCGCCGACGAGGGCGAAGCCCGTCCGCGAATGGTCGAAATCGTTCTCGAACGTCCGTCGATCGGGGCCCCAGCCGCGCGGGCTGTGACACGTCTCGCAGCCGGGTCCCATCTCTCCCCGGTGATAGTCGGCGTGGCAGCTCGTGCAGCGCGCGAAGTGAAGCGGCGCATAGCGGAGGGTCTGCTCCGTGGCTTCGGGCCGATGACAGCTTTCGCACGCGACCTCGCCGTGCAGACCCCTGAGCGGGTAGCGGGTGTCGCCGTGATCGAACGCCGACGCGGGGCTCCACACCGAGTCGTCGTGACAGGTCGTGCAGACCTGACGGCCGAACTGCCCGCCGTGCGGGTCGTCGAGGAGGTGACACGACCGGCACTCGGAGCCGACACCGAGGAAGGTTCGCTCGAGCGCGCCGTGCTCCCGCTTGAAGAGCCTCACCGAGGGCGTCGTGATGAGACGCGGCGTGTGACAGTCGCGGCACGCCGCCGCCGTGTGCGCGCCGGTGAGCTCGAATCCGCCCTGCTCGGCGTGCGCGAACGAGAGGCTGTCGAAGCGGACGATGTCGAGCTCGCGACCTCCGTGCTCCTTGTGGCACGACCCGCACGAGTCGTCGATCTGCGCGTGGAATCCCCGACCGGCGGAGACCAGCTCGGCGAGTGGTATGTGGCAGGCCAGACAGAGGTCATCCGACACCCCGCGCTGACGGAGGCGGTGACAGCTGGTGCAGTCGCGCAGACCGTCGAGGGCCGCGTGCGCCTCGCTCAGCTCGCCCGGCGAGACGAGCTGCCCGTCGAGGCGGACCGGCGCGCCGGCGATGCCGACGAACGCGATCAGCACGAAGAGCCTCGATCCTCGACGCAGGGGCACGGCTCGACCGCGCTCGAACCATCTCGCCGGGGCCACGTCAGAAGATCCACGTGTATCCGAACAGGACCGCGACGGCGATGTGGATGCCGAGGATCGCGAACATCAGCACCGCGAGCGGCAGGTGGAAGGCGTGCCAGTAACGGAACATCGCGCGCAGCGGCTCGAGCACGGCGATCTGGATGCCCAGCCGTCGCTCCTCGCGCGTGAGCGCGACGAGCCGGCGCGCGGTGTCCGATGGGACACCCTGCTCGACGAGTCGCGCGTGCGCCCGCCGCTCGCCCGAGAGCCGGACGAGGTCGTAACGCAGCGACTGCAAAAGAGCCGGAGCCGCCCCGCTGGCGCCCGCGAGCGCCGGTTCGAGGGCCAGTGCGGGTTCGAGCGCCCCGGCCGATGACGCTCGACCGCGCATGGCCCGGATCTCCTGCACCAGCTCGAGACGTCGCTCGATCAGATCCGACCGCTCGAGAAATCGACCCTGGACCGTCTTCGGGATCCAGGCGTACACGTATCGCCCGAACACGCCCGACAGCACCACGAGAGCCATGCTCCAGAAGGCGATCGAGACGATCCCGCCGAACTTGAACGTCGTGTGGAGGAGGACGAGGTAGGGTCCGAGGGTACACAGAAAAATGTGGACCCTGAGCCAGGCGGCCAGGCTGCCGGCCCGGCGGAGCCAGCGGAGCCGCTTCCGCGCCGCGTACATGAACACCCCGACCACCATGAGCGCCGTCCCGATGACCCCGAGCCCCTGACCAACGAGCCCGGCCGGACCGTATGTGTCGTGGAGCGGCGAGTAGACGCGCTCGGGGATCGGGATCCGGTAGTACGCGAGACCCTGGACGGTCAGGACCGCGGCGATCGCGATCCACGCGATCGTGAGGGCGAGGTTCTGAGTGCGGCTCGTCATGCCCCGCCCGGGGGGCAAGTCCCAAGCCCCGAAGGCCTGGACAACGACGCCGTGTGGCGGCGGTCCAACCGTCTCCGCGACAACGGGTTGACGGCCGATCGGGCGGCTTCGCAAAACACATGGGAGTGACGCGAGGAGCGAGGCCGCCCCCATCGACACCGCACGTTCTTGTCAGAGTCCGGATTTTTTTCACCCGAAGCCGGCCGGCATGCCGACCGTTTGACGGTCATGCCACGGCGCCCCCCGTAAGCGTCGGCCCGCACCCTCGTGTTGTGTCTTCAGACACCGGTGTCCGGAACCGTGGAGAGCCCCATGAAGAGACTCGTCCCGCTCGTCCTCGCCCTCGCGATCGTCGCCCCGGCCACGCTGGCCGCGCAGTACTTCCCGCCGCGCGGGGAGTGGGAGACGCGGACGCCCGAGCAGGTGGGGATGGATCCGGCCGGGATCGCCGCCGCCGTCGAGCACGCGCTCGCGACCGAGAACACGGGGAACGCGCGCGATCAGGAGTTCGCGCACCAGACGAGCTTCGCCCGCGAGCCGTACGGCGAGGGCGTCGGCCCGTTCAGGGTGCGGGGCGGTCCGGCGGGGCTGATCGTGAAGGACGGCTACATCGTCGCCGAGTGGGGCGACACGCGGCGCGTCGACATGACCTACAGCGTGTCGAAGTCGTTTCTGTCGACGACCGTGGGACTCGCCTGGCAGGAGGGTCTGATCGCGTCGCTCGACGACCTGGTCGCGTGGACCATGGCGCCGACCGACGTGCCGCCGGGCGACGGCGAGCCCGGCATCGACCGCAGCGGGATCGGGAAGCCCGATCCGGCGACGCTCTTCGAGAGCGAGCACAACCGCGAGATCTCGTGGGACGACCTGCTCAGACAGACGTCCGACTGGGAGGGCACGCTGTGGGGCAAGCCCGACTGGGCCGACCGCCCCGACCGCGACCCGACCACGTGGCTGACCCGCGAACGCCACGAGCCGGGCACCGTCTACGAGTACAACGACACCCGGGTCAACCTGCTCGCGCTCGTCGCGACGAACGTGTTGCGCCGGCCGCTGCCCGAGGTCCTGCGCGAGGGCGTGATGGACCCGATCGGGGCCTCGCCGACCTGGCGCTGGCACGGGTACGAGAACTCGTGGATCACCCTCGACGGGCGGAAGATCCAGGTGCCGAGCGGTGGAGGGCACTGGGGCGGCGGGATGTTCATCAGCGCGCGAGACCAGGCCCGGTTCGGGCTCTTCACGTTGCACGACGGGAAGTGGGACGGCGTGCAGCTCCTCGACCCGCAATGGTTCGAATGGGCGCGTACGGGGGGTCCCGCGAACTCGACCTACGGGTTCATGAACTTCATGCTGAACACCCCGAACGAGGACGGCAGCAAGCGGTATCCGAGCGCGCCCGAGACCGCGTGGGCCCACCTCGGCAACGGGACGAACATGATCTACTGCGACCCCGAGAACGACCTCGTCGTCGTGGCGCGGTGGATCCAGGGCGGGGCGATCGACCCGCTGCTCGAGATGGTCATCGGGTCGATCCGCGCGACGGACGACCAGGGGGACGCAGCCGGGACGCGGTAGCGCCGCGGGGGCGCCCCGGGTCACGGCGCCGGGGGCTCCGTGGCGTCGAGCCGCCGGGTCGCCTCGGCGGACTCCTCCGTTTCGGGGTGCGTCTCGCCGAGCGTGGCGAGCCGGATCTCCCAGGCGCGTCGGTAAAGCTCGGCGGCGCGTTCGACGTTGCCTTCTTCCTCCGTCAGGAAGCCGAGGTTGTGGTACGCCCGTCCGACCATCGGG
>JAWWCR010000097.1:0-17369 GCA_033720355.1 Gemmatimonadota bacterium | reverse complement strand
TTCCGGATGTTCGAGGGGATGAGCTCCATCGGGTGCGTGTCGACCTTGAGGGCGTGGTTCTCGGAGTGGATGCCGAAGGCGTCGTATCCGATCGGCTCGAAGACGTCCTCGCCGCGCAGTCGCGAGAACCGTCCGTAGATGTCGGCGCCGGTGAAGGCGTAGAGGTTGCCGACGTGCAGCCCCTCGGCGGACGGGTACGGGTACATCATGAGGTTGAAGAACGGCCGCTGCACAGCGTCGAGATCGGGCTCGTTGGTCCCGTTCTCTTCCCAGAAGGCCTGCCACTTCGCTTCGATGCCGTTCGCGTCGTACATGATCCGTCCCGCGGTCGCGGTCCTCGCTTCGTCACATCCCCATACGCCGGACGGCGGGTCCGGTGACGGGCCCGCCGTCGGTGATGCTGCGGGAAGATGGGGGCGCCGTGCGGCGCGAACAACGACCCGGGCCCCACGGCGCCCGGGGAAGGCCCGCGACCGGGCCGCGTCTAGCCCACGTCTCCGACGTCGTCGTCCTTCGCGAGCTTTTCGTCGAGGCTGAACGCGCCGGGACCCGCCGCCCACAGAAACAGGAAGATGAAACAGAACAGATACGCGCGCTCGCCGCCGTTCCCGATCGGCCAGAAGACCCCCTGGGCGAAGGCGTGACGCCACCAGTAGGTGACCGCCATCTGCCCGCACAGGAGGAACGCGACCCAGCGCGTCTTGAACCCGACGAGGATGAACAGCGGGCCGAAGAACTCGAGCAGCCCCGCGATCCCGCGCGGCCACGCCAGCCACGACTCGACGGCGTTCCCGTCCAGCCAGCCGAACAGCTTCTGGGCGCCGTGCTGCCAGAACATGAACGCGGTGGTGATGCGAAGGATGCCGTGGGCGACGTACGAGAACTTCATACGGGAGTCCCTTCCGTACAGCGGGTCGCGATTCTCTCGGGTCAGGCGCCGAGGGCGCGCACGAAGTCGGCGACGAGGTCGTCGGCGCCCTCGATCCCTATCGAGACACGCAGGACGCCGGGACCGATGCCCATCTCGAGCCGGCGCTCCTCGGGGAGGACGACGTGGCTCATGCTCCACGGGTGCTGTACGAGTGTGTCGATGTCGCCGAGCGTCGGGGCGAGCGTGACGAGCTCGAGCCGGTCGATCAGGTCGAGCGCGGCCTCGCTGCCGCCCTCGACCTCGAACGCCAGCATCGGTCCGCCCGTCGCCATCTGACCGGGCGGCAACGCATCGAGATCGGGGCGGAAGACGCGCGTGACGCGGGGGTGGTCTCGAAGCGCCGCCGCCACGGCCTCGGCGTTGGCCGAGTTGCGCTCCATCCTGAGGGCGAGCGTCTTGAGACCGTTCAGGGTGAGCCACGCGGCGAAGGGGTCGGCGCTGCCGCCGAACCGCGCGCGCATGGGTTCGATGGCGTCGCGCAGCAGCTCCGCGTCGCCCGTCACCGATCCGCCGAGGACGACGCCGTGCCCTGCCATGAACTTGGTCGTGCTGTGGAGGACCAGATCGGCGCCCCACGCCAGCGGCCGCTGGATCGCCGGGCTCGCGAAGGTCGAGTCCACGGCGAGCCGGGCGCCCGCGGCGCGGGCGATCCCGGCGGCGGTCTCGATGTCGGTCGCCTGGACGAGCGGGTTCGCGGGCGTCTCGACGTAGACGAGCTCCGGGGGCGGGCCATCCTCGACCGTCGCGCGAAGGTGGTCCAGATCCGCCACTCGCGCGAAGTCCACCTCGACGCCGAACCGCGCGAGACCGCCGACCATCGCCTCGGTGGTGCCGTAGATCCCGCCCTGGCAGACCACGCGCCCGCCCGCCGCCACACCGAGGACCGCCGCGCTGATCGCGGCCATCCCCGACGTAAAGAAGAGCGTATCGACGGTCGTCTCCGGGGCCCGCGTGCCCCCGGGCGTGTGGACGGGGGCCGTCTCGAGCGCCGTGATGTGGCGCTCGAGCGCGCGGACCGTGGGGTTCCCCTTTCGCGTGTAGAGGTATGCCCCGCTGCCCTGGAAGGCGGCCACGCCGTCCCGGACGCTCGGGAAGGTGAACGAGGAGCTCTGATAGATCGGTACGGTGTGCGGGCTGGCGGGCTCTGCGTTCGCGTGGCCGTCGCCGTGCACCGTCCGGGTGGAGAAGTCGGTCATGCTCGCCTCATCGGAGTCCGTTGGAACGGCCGGCAATCTTGCTCGGCCAGGGGGCGTGGAATAGCCTGGTATTCCATATGGGACACACCTTCGAAGGTCGGATTCCCGCGCTGGTCGCGCTGGCGCTGCTCGAATCGCTTCGCGACGTCGACATGCCGTCGGACCCCGAAGCGCTCGGGGAGTCGGACCTCCCCCTCAACCTTCAGCGTCGGCTCGGCATCTCTTCGGTCGTCATCGACCAGATCCGCCGCTACGAGCAGCGTCGTGGCAGCGACGTCCCGGCCTCCGAGGTGGCCAGTCTGTTCGAGCTCATCGGGCGACGCCCGGACGCGACGCGGATATTCGTCGAGGCGGGGCAGCGGATCGCGCGGGCCGACCTGAAGAACCGTCGAGCCGCGGCCCGTCTCGGGACCCGCCTGATGCCTCAACCCCTTCGAGAGCGCGGAGCGCTCAGGAGGGCGCGCCGGATTGCCCGGCGTATGAGCCCGACCGCCGACATCCGGCTCAGACACCGCCCGCACGCGATCATCGTCCGGCGCGGCCTGCCGGCCTCTGCCGCACGCGACGGGACCGGGTGCGCCGTGCTCGCCGGCGCGATCCAGTACGTCTTCTCGGAGTTTCGCGCGGGGAGCTACTCGGTCGTCCACGACGCGTGCGAAGCTCACCAGTCGGACCACTGCGAGTGGCTGCTCAGCGACGAGGGACACTTGTCCGGCGGAGTTCAGCCGCCCTCCGAACCGGCCGGGGACGCCGGCTCGGACGATTCGGCCGAGCCGGTCGACGGCGTCATCGAGGACCTGGAGGCCGCCCCGTCGATGGAGCCGCTCTCGGGGGTCTGAGCTCGCCCAACCGCACGCGTTCTCGCGTCGTCGTCGGTCGTCTCGACGGGCTCCACGTGGACGATGACGTTGGCGAACCCCACCTCGTCGGCCACCCGCAGCTCGACGCGATCCGCGATCTCGTGCGCGCTCACCACCGTCTCGTCGCGGTGGACGAATATGGTGAGCTCCGCGAAGCCCTCGCCCGGCCGCCCGCGCGACCGGATGCTGCTCGTCGCGACGACCCCCTCGACCTCCCTGGCGACCGCGCGGATCTTCGCCGGCTCGGTCGCCCGCTCGTCGACGAGCACGGGGATCGTGTCGCGCAGGATCTCGTAGCCCGATCGCGCGACGACGACCGCGACCAGCAGCGCGAGGATGGCGTCGGCCTGCGTCCATCCGAACATCCGGATGAGTACGAGTCCTCCCAGAACGGCCGCGGTCACGAGGACATCCGCGGCGGTGTGACGCGCGTCGGCCAGGAGCATCTCGCTCGAGAGGCGCCGGGCGGCGCGACCCTCGCCCCAGGCGACGAAGACGTTCAGGACCATCGCGACGCCGAGGACCGCGATCATCGCGGGTTCGATGCGTGGCGCCGCGCCACCCGTCGCGAGTCGTCCGATCGCGCTCTGGAGCAGCTCGAAGCAGGTGACCGACAGGAAGGCCGCGACGGCGAGCGCCGCCAGCGTCTCGAACTTGCCGTGGCCATACGGGTGCATCTCGTCGGGCGGGGCGGCGGCGAGCCGCATCGCGGTGAGACCCACCACGTTGTTGAGCGCATCGATCCCCGAATGGGCCGCGTCTCCCCACACGGCGATCGAGCCGGACCGGAACCCGACCACGACCTTCGCCAGGATCACGACGATGTTCGCGACGAGGACGACCGCGAGGACCCGCGCGACGGCGCGTCGCCGCTCGCCGGCCTCGGCCCAGCCGTCCTCGCTCGCGGGGCGGTCCGGCGTCACCGCCGGAATCGCCTCCCCCGGTCGAAGCTCGGACGCGTCGCGTCGCTCTCGCGCCGCTTCTTCTCCTCCTCCTGCTCCTCCTCGGCCTTCTTGCGCGCGGCGATCTCGCTCGTGAGCGGACGCCGACCGCCCCTGAGGAGCCAGCGCAGCGGGGATTCGCGAGGGGCGCGCCCGGTGCGCTCGTACTTGTCGTACAGGCCCGGATAGCCGAGCCCCGCCCAGATCCCGAACCCGAAACAGAGGCCCGCGGGGATCGCGAGGATCATGAGGAGTGTGCCGTCGCTCATCGCGTCCGTCGCCAGGAAGGCCGCCGAACCGGGCGTTTTCTTGCGCCGTTCCGCGCGGCTCGTCTAATGTCACGCCCCGCGGGAATCCGCAGGATCGTAAAGGGTAAATGGCGGGCTATGGCCCACCGCCGCAACGCCGCGAGGCCGCGGCCCGACACGCGCGCACCACAACCCGGGTGAGCTTCGATGAGTGATTCGCACCACCGCGAGATCGACGTCCTCCTCCACGAGGAGCGCCGCTTCCCCCCTCCGCCGTCGTTCCCCGAGAGCGCACACGTGTCGGATCGCACACCCTACGAGCGGGCCTCCGCCGACCGCGAGGGGTTCTGGGAGGAGCGGGCCCGGGAGCTCGACTGGTTCGAGCCGTGGGAAGCCGTCCTGGAGTGGGAGTCCCCGTTCGCGAAGTGGTTCGTCGGCGGCAAGCTCAACGCCGCCCACAACTGTCTCGACCGGCACCTCGATGAGCGCGGAGACAGGACGGCGCTGGTGTGGGAGGGGGAGCCCGGTGACGTCCGGACCTACACCTACCGCGAGCTCCACGCGGAGGTGTCGCGCTTCGCCAACGCGCTGAAGGGCCTCGGCGTGACCCGGGGTGACCGCGTCGCCATCTACCTGCCCATGGTCCCGGAGGCCGCGATCACCATGCTCGCGTGCGCCCGGATCGGCGCGCCCCACTCGGTCGTGTTCGGCGGGTTCTCGCCGCAGTCGCTACGCGATCGGATCGAGGACGCGCACGCGAAGTGTGTGATCACGGCGGACGGCGGATACCGCCGCGGCGGCATCGTGCCCCTCAAGGCGAACACCGACGAGGCCGTCGAGGGACTCGACTACGTGACGAGCGTCGTGGTGGTCCGTCGCGATCACGCATCCGATCCGAAGGCGGCCCCGCACGGCGATGGAGTGGAGGTGCCGGAGTGCACGATGATCCGGGGGCGGGACCACTGGTACCACGATCTCGTCGCGGAGGCGGACGAGGAGTGCCGGGCGGAGGTGATGGACGCCGAGGACCTCCTGTACATCCTCTATACATCGGGCACGACCGGGAAGCCGAAGGGCGTGATGCACACGACCGGCGGCTACATGACGCAGGTCGCCGCTACGACGAAGTGGGTGTTCGATCTGCACGACGACGACGTGTACTGGTGCACGGCGGACGTCGGGTGGGTGACCGGGCACTCCTACATCGTGTACGGTCCGCTGGCGAACGGGGCGACGGTCGTCATGTACGAGGGGGCCCCGAACTGGCCCGACCGGGGGCGGTTCTGGGAGCTGTGCGAGAAGTACGGCGTCACGATCTTCTACACCGCCCCGACGGCGATCCGCGCCTTCATGAAATGGGGCGACAGCTGGCCCGCGCGGCACGACCTGTCGAGCCTGCGCCTGCTCGGGACGGTGGGCGAGCCGATCAACCCCGAGGCGTGGATCTGGTACCACCGGGTGATCGGCGGCGAGCGCTGCCCGATCGTCGACACGTGGTGGCAGACCGAAACCGGCGGCATCATGATCACGCCGCTCCCGGGCGTGACCACGACCACGCCGGGGACCGCGACCGAAGCGTTCCCCGGGGTCGAGCCCGCGATCCTCGACGAGAAGGGCGAGCCGGCGGAGAGCGGCTACCTCGCGATCACCTCACCCTGGCCGGCGATGCTCAGGGGCATCTGGGGTGACGAGGAGCGCTACCGTGACACGTACTGGTCGAAGTGGCCCGACACCTATTTCCCGGGCGACGGCGCACGTGTCGACGAGAACGGCCACTTCTGGATCATGGGCCGCGTCGACGACGTGCTGAACGTGGCGGGACACCGGATCGGCACGGCCGAGGTCGAGTCGGCGCTGGTCGAGCACGAGGCGGTTGCCGAGGCCGCGGTGGTGGGCCGCTCGGACGAGATCAAGGGCCAGGCGGTCGCCGCGTTCGTGAGCCTCGTGGAAGGGATCGAGGCCTCCGACGAGCTGCGCGAAGAGCTTCGCGCGTTCGTCGGCAAGCAGATCGGGGCCATCGCCAGGCCTTCCGACCTCATCTTCGCCGCAGACCTCCCGAAGACCCGGAGCGGCAAGATCATGCGACGCCTCCTGCGCGACATCGCGGAGGGGCGGACACTGGGCGACACGACGACCCTCGCGGACCCCGCGGTGGTCGAGAGCCTGCGCCAGGGCGCCCTCGTCCACTCGATGCTGAAGGTCATGGTCGCCGACGGGGTCGTCGATGACACCGAGGTCATCGCGATCCAGCACGTGGTCGGCGACCTCGTTGGACAGGTGCCGGACCAGGCGACGATCAGGGCGGAGGCGGAGCGAGCGTCGGCGGGCGATGTGGACGTCGTGGCGGCGCTCGAGGACATCGCTCATGCTCTCGACACGCCGCAGCGCGGTGGCGTGCTTCGTTCGGTCCTCCGGGTCGCTCTGGCCGACGGGACGTACTCCCCGGAGGAACACGGACTCATCGAGCGGATCGCGCGGGCGCTCGACCTCTCCGACTGAAGACGGTGGCCGCGTACCTGAACGCGCTCAGCCCGAGCGTCGACTACGACCTCACGCCCGCCGAGGTCATCGCCAGGTTCAACGCCGCATACCCGGGCGGGAACTACGAGGCGCTGAAGAACGAGTTCGAGGGCTACAATACGCAGAGCGCGCCCGGCTTCTGCGACTGAGCAGCCCCGCGGCTCGTCTCACGGGCGATGCCGCAGACGGAAGTATCCAGGGGGCCCGGCGTCTCTTCGTCCGGGCCCTCTTCGCATCCGACCGAGTCCCCTACCCTTCGGCGGTTCGACCGCTATCGTCAGGGATGCCTGCGGCCATCGATCCTTCCGACCGCTCAGACCCACCTCGTAGAGCCCGGCATCGACAACTCGGGATCCTCGCCGTGGTCGAGCTCCTCGCGATGGGTCTCTGGTTCTCGGCCACCGCGGTCGTTCCGGAGCTGCGGTCGGTCTGGGAGCTCGGCGACGCCGGCGCTTCGTGGCTCACCATGTCGGTGCAGCTCGGCTTCGTGACCGGCGCCGTCCTCTCGGCGGCGCTCACGCTCTCGGACATCTGGGATCCGCGGCGGCTGATCGCCGGGTCGGCACTGCTCGGGGCCGCGGCCACTGCGGCGATCGCGGTCTTCGCCGATGGCCTCGTCCTCGCGTTGCCCCTGCGGTTTCTCACCGGGTTCGCGCTGGCGGGCGTCTACCCGCCGGGCATGAAGGTCATGGCCGGGTGGTTCCGCGAGGGACGCGGGATGGCGATAGGCGTGCTGGTCGGGGCGCTTACGCTCGGCTCCGGAACACCACACCTGCTTCGCCCGCTCGGCGGGATCGGCGAGTGGCGGTCCGTGCTCCTGCTGGCGGCACTTCTCGCCGTGATCGGCGCGCTCCTCGCGGCAGTGGCCCTGCGGACCGGGCCCCACCAGCCGGGGGTGGCCCCGTTCGACCCCCGGGCAGTGCGACGGATCCTCGGCGACCGGGCGACGATGCTGGCGAACGCCGGCTATTTCGGCCACATGTGGGAGCTGTACGCCGTGTGGACGTGGGTGCCGGCCTTCCTCGCGGCGAGCTTCGCGATCGACGCGAGCCCCGCGACCGGTCCGGCGCTGGCCTCGTACCTGTCTTTCGCGACGATCGCGATCGGCGGTCTCGGTGCAGTGGCAGCGGGCGTGGCCGCCGACCGTCTCGGGCGGTCGAGAGTGACGATCGTCAGCATGGGGGTGAGCGGTGCGTGCTGTCTCGTCACCGGCGCGGCGTTCGGAGGCCCGGCGTGGCTGCTCGTTCTCCTCTGCCTCGTGTGGGGGTTCTCGATCGTCGCGGACTCGGCCCAGTTCTCCGCCTGCGTCTCCGAGCTGGCCGAGGCGGAGTACATGGGGACCGCGCTCACGCTTCAGACCGCGGTGGGATTCCTTCTGACGATCGTGACGATCCGCCTCGTGCCCGTTTGGGAGGCGGCGTGGGGGTGGCGGATGGCCTTTGTCCCGCTCGCGATCGGGCCGGCCCTTGGGGTCCTCGCCATGGCCATCCTCAGGCGCCGCCCCGAGTCGGCCCGGATCGCCGGCGGCCGGGGCTGACGCTACGTTTCGCTCGACCGTCGGGCGCCCGGTCCGGAGGCGCCCGGCACGCAACAGGAGTGGACATGTCCCGCCGTCTCGTCGACCACCACGGTCCCCGTCGCGCTGCCCGCGGATCGGCGGGGCTCGCGATCGTCGCATGTGCCGCCGCCATCGTCTCCTGCGCCCGCGCCGACGGCAGCGACGGCGCGACCGAAGAGCCCGCCGACGTGGTCGTGACGGAGACCGACGCGAGCGACGCGGCGGCCGATCAGGCGGCGACGAACCGCTTGACCGGCGAGGAGGCCGACGAGGGCTTCGTGCTTCTCTTCGACGGCGAGTCGCTCGAGGCCTGGCGCGGCTTCCGGCGCGACGACCTCCCCGCCGGCTGGTCCGCGATCGATGGGGTGCTCACCTACACCCCCGGCGTCGGGGATGGCGATATCATCACCCGCGAGACCTTCACCGACTTCGACCTCAGACTCGAGTGGAAGCTCGGACCCGGGGGCAACAGCGGCGTCTTCTTCGGCGTGGTGGAGGACACCCGACGCACCTACGAGTCGGGGCCGGAGATGCAGATCCTCGACGACGACAGGCACCCCGACGGACAGAATCCGCTCACCTCGGCCGGGTCCAACTACGCCCTGCACGCACCCTCGGAGCACAACGCTCGACCCGTCGGAGAGTGGAACGAGATCCGCATCGTCCGGCGGGCGAACCGGATCGAGCAATGGATGAACGGGGTCCGGGTGGTCGAGTACGAGATCGGGACGGACGAGTGGAAAGCTCTCGTCGCGGGCTCGAAGTTCGCCCGGTGGCCCGACTACGGGATCCACCCCGAGGGTCACCTGGGGCTCCAGGACCACGGAAATCCCGTGGAGTTCCGGAACATCCGGATCCGCCGGCTCGACCCCTGACGTACTCGACCCGTCCCGCGCCCGTCGGAAGGCGCCTCCGGGAGAATCCGCCGTGCTCGTCCATCTGATCGACGGGACGTACGAGCTCTTCCGGCACTTCTACGGGATGCCGAAGTCGCAGAACGCGGGAGGGCACGAGGTGGCCGCGGTTCGTGGCGTGCTCGGCTCGCTCTTCTACCTGATCGAGAACTACGCGACACACGTCGCGATCGCGACGGACCACGTGATCGAGTCGTTCCGCAATGAGCTGTATCCCGGCTACAAGGACGGTTCGGGGATCGACCCGCTGCTCCTCTCGCAGTTCCAGCTCCTCGAGGAGTCGCTGGCGGCGGGGGGATTTACCGTCTGGCCCATGGTCGAGTTCGAGGCGGACGACGCGCTCGCGGCGGGGGCGCGGATGGCGTCCGCGGACGACCGCGTCGAGCGCGTCTTCGTCTGCACGCCCGACAAGGATCTCGCCCAGTGCGTGGTCGGCGACCGGGTCGTCCAGTTCGATCGCCGGCAGCGGATCGTACGCGATGAGGACGGCGTGATCGAGAAGTTCGGCGTCCCCCCGGCGTCGATCCCCGACTGGCTGGCGCTGGTCGGCGACTCGGCGGATGGGTTCCCCGGGGTCCCTCGGTTCGGCGCGAAGACCGCGGCGGCCGTCCTCGCGCGCTACGGCCGGATCGAGGACATCCCTCTCGACGGGGAGGAATGGGATGTCGACGTGCGCGGCGCGGCGGGGCTGGCGGCCGGCCTTGCCGAGCACATGGAGGACGCGTTGCTCTACAGGAGGCTCGCCACGCTCGACCGCTCGGCACCCGTCTCGGCCTCGGTCGACGAGCTCGAATGGACGGGGCCGCGCGACGACTTCCGGCTGGTCGCGGACGTCCTCGAGACCCCGGACCTCCTGCGTCGAGCCGAGGAGGCGAGCGCGGTCTGACCGTCAGGCCGCGCGGGCCGGGTCCTCCACGAACTCGATCGGCAGCGTGAATTGCGCGTTCCAGACGACTCCGTCGAGAGCGTCGACGCGCAGCGACCAGACGTATGAGATGCGGGGGTTCCGGATGTCGGCGGGTGGCTCGGCCGGAATCCTGCAGGTGAGCCGCGCGGCTGCCCGTCCACGGCCCCGTGAGGCCCACTCCTCGACATCGACGGACTCGCGCCAGACGGTGGAGCCGCTCGACGCGTCGTCGCACGATACCGGAGCCTCCCACCTCGTGAGAATCACGTCCACCCTCGATCGAGGGGCCTTCGACGACGCAAACGGGATCTCGAGCACCGCGGTCACCGGAGATCCGGCCGTCACGCGGGCGCCCTCGAGGGTGAGCGTCGACGGACCGAGGCGCAGCGCCTTCCAGGCGACGGCCACCGAGCCCAGGAGACAGACGCCTCCGAGCAGACCGACCGCGATGACGACGATCACGCCGAGGACGGGGGCTTCGGTTCGACCGTGGCGCAGCGCGTCGACGCCGCCGGTCGTGAAGGCCAGCGAGGCCAGCGCGATCGCGAGCAGCGCGACGAGGAGCGTCCCATCCTCGCTCCGCAGCACCCGGCGTGTCCGGGTGGACGGGGCCCGCCGGACCTTCCAGAACATGTCGGCGCACAGGGTGGCGAGACCGATGCAGATGATCGCCATGCACCCGATAGCCACGCGGTTGAGGGCGCTCAGGACGACCTCGCCCTCGTAAGCCGGCGTGGCGCGAACGACGACGGCGATCAGGCCGAACGCCACACCGTACCCGAGGACCGCACCGGCGGCCGCGAACACGAGGACCCGGGGCCGATCCGCCGGACCCGGTTGATTCCATTGCATTTGTGACGCTTCCTGCTGGAGTCTTCCACGGACATCCGTGCAGGAGTCGTTCCGGTCGCGACGGGGGTGGCCGTCCGCCCCCCGGGCCCGGCGCGCGCTACCTGGCCGGGACGGCCTCGAGGATCAGCTCGATCGCCCGATTCAGGTTGCGGCCACCCGGCCCGGCGCCGGCGTACTTGCCGAGGCGGGCGATCACGAGCCCGCGAGAAGGGATGATGATCGTGTACTGTCCCCCCGCTCCCGCGAAGGCCCCGTAGTCGTCCTCGATCGGGAAGCCGAGGTCCTTCCACAGGAACCCGCCGCCGTAGATCGGTCGATCGTCGGCGATCCACGCCGGCGCGACGGTCATCGCGTAGTCGACGTATCCCTCGGGGAGGATTCGCTCGCCTTCCCACACCCCGTCCTGGAGGTAGAGGTTGCCGAGCCGCGCCCAGTCGCGGGCCGAGCCGAGCTCGTAGCCCTGCGTCAGGAAGTTCCCCTGCGGGTCGGTTTCCATCACCATGTTGCGGATCCCGAGCCTGTCGAAGAGCGCACGCTGCGGGAACGCGTGGTAATCGTCGCCGCGTCCCTCGACACCCAGTCGGATGAGGTAGTTCGTGAGCGCCGGATCGGTGTTCCGGTAACGGCCGACGGTGTTCGGCATCCACTGCTGCGGGCGCGTCGCGGCCCATTCGAACGCGTTCGGCCCGGTATAGAGGTAGAGGTGATCGGGATACCCCATCTCGGGCTCGTAGTCGGGGTCCTGCGGGGCGACGATCCGGATCCCGCTCGACATCCGCATGATGTCCATGATCCGGATGCTGCGCCGCTCATCGCCCTGCCACTGGGGGATCGGCGCCGGCTGGTCGAGCTCGTACACGCCCTGCTGGATGAGGACCGCCATCAGCGTGCCGGTCAGCGACTTGCCCATCGACCAGCTTTCGAACGGCGTGTGCATGTCGACGCCCGGCCCGTAGCCCTCGCCGATGATCCGACCGTCGTGGGTCACGACGAACCCGAGCGTCATCCCCTCCTGGTCCATGGCGATGTCGACGGCCTGCTGCACGAGATCCATGTCGATCCCGGACGGAAACGGCTCGTCGGGGAGAACGTCGCCCATCGGCCACGGCGTCGTCGCCGGGTCGGGCGTCATCGGCTCCACCACGGTCGGCGCGAAGTGGATGCTGTCCTCGCCGACATTGCGGGTGATGCACCCCTGGCTGCCGTAGCGGTGCGCGGTCCGGACGACGCCGGACGGGAGGGTCAGACTTACGGTCTGCGTGTCGTAGTCGACGACCGTATCGGTGACGACCGCGCGTTCGTCGTAGGGACTCGTGAAGTACCCGACGTTCTCAGCTGCGTCGGCGGGATCGAGCCCCGTGATGAACACCGCCGAGCAAAGCGTCTTGGCGAACCCCGACGTGTGGTGGACGATCGGGTCGCCCGGCGGCGGCACCCATTCGGTGGGCAGCTCGAGCTCCTCGCCGCGGGCGATCAGCGCCTCGCGCGGCGACAGCTCCTCCGCGGGCGCCCCCATCTCGGCGGTCGCGCTTTCCTCGGCCGTCGGCGTGCAGGCGAGAAGGGGGACGAGAGCGAGCGCGGCGAGCCAGCCTTGACGGATCGAGAGGCGATGCATGGAGTCCTCCGGGGTCGGGGAATCGACCCGGAAACGTGATCCCGTTCGCGAACCGCGACAAGGCTATTCGTGCCGCAGCGACTCCACCGGATCGACGCGCGCCGCCCGCCGCGCCGGGATCAGACAGGCCAGCAGCGTCACGCCGAGCGCGACCGCTACCGTGATGCCGAACGTGAGCGCGTCGCGAGCGCCGACCCCGAACAGCATGCTCTCGATGAACCGTGTGAGGGCGAGCGCGCCGGCCAGCCCGATCACGATCCCCGCCACCGCCATGACCGCCCCGTTTCTGAGGACGAGGCCGAGGATATTCGCTTTCGCGGCCCCCAGCGCCATCCGGATCCCCATCTCCCGTGTCCGGTCGCTCACCGTGTACGAGATCACTCCGTAGACGCCGAGGACGGCGACGAAGAGGGCGATCCCCCCGAACGTCGTCAGGACGAGCGTGCGGAACCTCGGGGCCGCGATCGTCGCGTCGATCATGGAGGCGGCGGTAGCGATCCCCGTCACCGGGAGCGAGGGGTCCATAGCCGCCACCTCGCGCCTGATCACCGCGGCCACGTCGCCCGCCGCAGCCGTCACCCGTACGACGAGGAAGAACTCGTCGGGCCACGAGGCCTGGGCGATGGGGCGGTAGTAGATCGCCGGCTCGGGGTCCTCGAGCGACCGCTGGCGGCTGTTCGCGACGACGCCGACGACCTCGAGCGGGGTACGCCCTTCCCCGATCAGGAGCCGCTCGCCGACGGGCGTCTGCCCCGGCCAGAAACGCTCGGCCAGCGCTTCGTTGACGACGGCGACATCCGGCGCCCCACTCGCATCGCCCTCGTCGAACGACCGACCCGCCCTGAGCGGAACGCGCATCGCCTCGAAGTAGGCGGGGCTCACGAGGTTGCCCGCGACGACCGGCATCTCCTCGGCCGGATCCGACCCCTCGGGCGCCGCGTACCGTGAGAACCCGGCCTCGCCGAACGGCATGTCGTAGGCGTACGCGACGCTTTCCACCCCCGCGACGGCCGAGATCCGGTCGACCAGCGCCTCGAAGAACGCGATCCGGCCGGCCGCCGCCGCCTCGAGACGCGGCATCATGATCGCCATGAGGTCCTCTTCGGAGAGCTGATCGGCGTTCGGAGGCGGTTCGGGGTCGGGCACCTGCGGCGCCGGCAGGCGGGCCGCGAGAACCCCGGACGGGTCGAAGCCGGGATCGACCGAAGTGAGCTCGCGGAAGCTGTGGAGCAGCAGTCCCGCACCGATCGACAGGGTGATCGCGATCGCGATCTGTCCCGCGGCGAACCCGCGCTGGAGCCGGATGGCCCATCTCGAGCGCCCGCTCCCCCCCGACTCGCGCACCAGCCCCGCGGCGTCTTGCCGGGCCCCCCAGAGCGCCGGCGCGACGCCGAAGGCGATCCCCGCCGCGATCGAGGCGCCAGCCGCGAATCCGAGCACCCGCAGGTCGAGACCGATGTCGGCGATCCGGGGGATCCCCGGCGGGGCGAGCGCGATCAGCACGTCGAGCAGCCCGGCCGCCACGGCCACACCGAGCGCGCCACCGGCCGCCGCGAGGACGAGGCTCTCGGTCAGCAGCTGCGTGGCGAGCCGGCCCTGGCCCGCCCCCAGCGCCGACCGGACGCCGATCTCCTGTCGGCGCCCCAGCGTCCGCGAGAGCTGCAGGTTGGCGATGTTCGCGCATGCGACGACGAGCAACAGACCGACGGCGCCCATGAACACCCAGAGCGCCGTACGGGCGTTCCTCACCTCGAAGACGTGCCGGTCCTCGACGAAGATCCCGTAGCCCTCGTTCGCGTCCTCGGCCGACGAGTCGATCCGCGCGGCGAGGCTCGCCAACTCCGCCTGCGCCGTCTCGACCGTCTCGCCCGGCGCGAGACGCCCGATCACGGTCAGAAAGTTGAAGCTCCGCTCGAGCCCGGCGTCGGCCCTGAGCGGTTCCCAGAACTCCACGCTGCGTCCCGGGAACGCGTACCACTCGGGCATCACGCCGATGACGCGAGTGGGCTGTCCGTCGAGGGTCACGGTGCGGTCCAGCACGGCGGGGTCCGCCCCGAACCGTTCGGTGAACAACCGGTGGCTGAGCAGGACCACGGGCGGCGCTCCGGCGCGATCGTCGTCGGCCGAGAAGCCGCGGCCGATGGCGGGCGGGACGCCGAGCAGCGGGAGGAGGTTGGCCGTGAAGCGGTAGCCGACCCACCGCCGTGCGCCGTCATCGGCCTGACGCGTGCGCGTGACGTACCCGTAGGCGGCCAGATCGGCGAAGGTCGTCGTCTGTTCACGCCAGTCGGCGAAGTCGGGGTACGACGCGGTGCTGCGGTCGAACCCGAACCGGGGGACGGTGCGAAACACCATCGCGAGCTCGTCGGGCTCGGCGTAGGGAAGCGAGCGGAGCAGCACCCGGTCGACGACCGTGAAGATCGCCGTCGTCGCGCCGACCGCGATCGCCAGCGTGGCGACGATGATCGCGCTGGCCGCGGCCCGGCGGCGCAGCGAGCGGATCGCCCAGCTCAGGTTGCGGCGGAACGCATCGAACCGGTGCGCGAGACGATCGCGGCTGCGTGACATCGGAGTTCCCGTTCGGAAAGGTCGGCGCGCCCGGGCGGACGCGCGGAGACGAAGCGAGTCGAGCGCGAAGACCTGGCTCCACAGCCAGCGGCGGGCGGGCCGCCGGCCGGCCGCCTCGGCGCGGCGTCGATACCCCTCGACGAGGTCGCCCTCGATCGCGTCGCGGTGGTCGGCCGCGGCGAGCCCCCGAAGGATCGCCAGGGGGAGCCGGGGGGTACGAGGTTCGCGGCCGGTCATGCGTCTCGCCTCACGAGGCCCGGCCGGCGGCGTCGACGCCGTCCCACATGCGCTCCATCACCTCGCGCGAGTCGCGCAACGCCTCGAGCCCGCGTGGCGTCAACTCGTAGAACCGGCGGGCCTTGCCGCCGCGTACAGGCGTCGAAGAGCCCTTCCACGAGCGCACGAGCCCCTTCCCCTCGAGGCGGTCGAGCGTGACGTAGATCGTGCTCACCGTGACGCGACGGCCCGCGTGGGTCTCGAGCTCATCGAGCAGGCGGGCGCCGTGTGCGTCGGCTCCCGCGCGCAGCACGGCGAGCATGGCCAGTTGCTGGAAGGTCCCCAGCGTGTCGGCGTGTCCCATGGCACATAATTATGACGATGTCATAATTACGGCAAGGGGACGTCGCCGCTACCGCACCCGAGTCAGCCCTGGTGCCGTCAGAACACGGACACCTGGAGTCCGAAAAGACGGCCCGGACGGGGCAGCCCGCACTGATCGTCGAGCTCGATGTCGCCGAGGTTCCGGACGAACGCGCTCAGCTCGACGCCCGAGATCGTGCCGGCCTGGCCGCGCCCGAGCGAGAATCGCTTGGCGAGCCCGGCGTTCAACCACGTGCCGTCATCGAGCTCCCGATCGGCCCCGGTGTCGGGATCCTGACAGTACTGGGTCCCCGTGTATTGCGCCTCGAACGTCCCGGAGAACCCGGCCCCGAACGACATCCCCGCGGCGATCTCGCCGGCCACCTGGGGGAGGTTTTCGGGCTCGGTCGAAACCGAGGTGTTGGGGTCGATCAGGTCGACGGCCTGCAGCGTGAGGTCGCCGGTCAGCGAGAGGGGGCCGAAGTCCTGCGACGCCAGGACCTCGAGCCCGGTGCTCCGCAGCCTGTCGGCGTTCACGCGCTGTCGGCGGCCGTCGTCGAGGGTGATGCGGCGGATGGCGCCGGTGAGGTCGTGGTGGAACCCGACGAGCTGAACCTCGCCTTCGGCCACCCGCATCGTCGAGCCGACCTCGATCGCGACGAGACGCTCGGGCTCGAGATCGGGGTTCGCCGCGAACTCGCCGAGCGCCTCCGAGTACAGCTCGCGAAGCGCAGGGAAGCGGACCCTTCTGCTCACGCCGCCGTGCAGAAGCAGGTTGCCATCGGACAGCACGCCGGTCAGACCGGCGCGCCCCCCCCAGTCCGTCAGCGGGTCGAGGGGCGGCCGTCCTCCCGACTGCGGCGTCGACGCGCGATCGATCGCCCCGCCCAGGGTGAGCTGAAGCGACTGTAGCCCCGCATCCGCGTCATCCAGCAGCCGCAGGTTGGCCTCGGTGCCCAGGCTCCACAGACGTTGCTGGAAGGTCTCGAGGAGCCCGTCGGTGTTCTGGTCGCGCAGGATATCGGCGTACGTGAACGCCATGCGTAGCGACGCCATATCGCCCATGGAGTGCTGCCCCAGAGCCCGGCCCGTCCAGGTGCGGTCGTCGCCGATCTCGGTCCCGTCGATCTGATCGTAGGCGCGCGAGGTGTAGGACTCGATCTCCGTGTGGCCGTCATCGTAGCCGAAGCTCGCCGAGATGCCGCCACGGCCCAGCGGTGTCTCGCGGTCGCCCGTCCCGGCGGAAGCGACGGCGATGGTCCTGCGGATGTCGGGGTACCGCCAGAAGCGCGGCTCATCTGCCCCCAGCTCGGCGGCGATCCCCCGTTCGGCCGAAAACCCGGTCCCCATGAGCGACACCCACGCGCCGCCGTCCGAGCCGTAGCGTGTCGAGAAGAACCCGTCGATCTGGTCGACGTCGGTGTTGAGCCGCAGATCGTCTTCCGTGGGCACGGGCTCGGTGACCCCGGAGGCGAGAGGCTGTCCCGGAGAATCCCGATACCCCACGCCTCCACGCAGCAGCCACCCCCCGTCCTCGGTCTCGATCGGCACCTCGAGCGTGCCGGACGTGCCGAATCCGCCCACATGGTCGACCCCGCCCGTCACCCGAACGGTCGTGCGGTCGGGCGCGGTGGGGTCGTCCGCGACGTCCATCTCGATCACGCCGCCGAGCACGTTCGG
>JAWWCR010000096.1:0-17549 GCA_033720355.1 Gemmatimonadota bacterium | reverse complement strand
CGAGAGCCCGGAGGGGTGTGCTTCCGCCGCGCTCCCTACGCCGGTGTCAGCCGGGTCAGGTTCCGAGGGTATCTCTCAACCCGCCGTGGCGGGTACCCCTGGCAGCGATGAGCGGCCACGTCGGGACCGCTGATCTGAACACCCGACATCCTAGACATCGGCTGACGCGCGAGCAACGCTCGTCAACCGCGCGACGCCGCCTACGCCGGGCAGCAGGCGGCGTGACTGGTGGCGCACGCCGCCCGTCATGGGATGGGGCGGCGCTACGAAGCGATCGAGGGCGACGTCTACGTGACGCCGGCTCCGACCGTGCGCCACCAGCGGATCAGCATCCGTCTCGAGCGCGCCCTCTTCGCCATCCTCGAGGAGCCCGGCCACGGTGAGCTCCTTCACGCCCCTGCGCGACCGGGGAATCAAGCTCCGGTTGTACGAGCGCCAGGGCGTCGCCGAGTACTGGATCGTCGATCCCGAGGCGGAGGTGGTCGAGGTGTGGAGGTTCGAGGGCGGGCGTGCGGTCGAGCGCTACGCGGATCGACTGCCGGTACGTCTGGGCCGCGAACCCGCTGGTGAGATCAGCCTGGTGGAGATCTTCGCCGCCGGTTGACCACGGCCTTCCGCGCGCTCACGCCGGTCGTTGCGTCACGGCCCATTTCCGCGCAAGCGGTCCCTGAGGAGTCTCCGGAACGGGATCGCGTCTTCGTGGAGCATCAGCGCGCGGACCTCCTCGTCCACGAACGCGGCGGCGGGCGTGACTACCCCGGACACCCCACCGCCGCGCGTAGGTCACACGGGTTGCTCGATGATCATAAGCGGCTTATGTTCACACCATGAATGATCCTGTCCGTGAGTATCTGGCCGAGATCGGCCGCCGCGGCGGCCGGAAGAGCCGGCGCACCCTCGACCCCGAGGTCGCCCGTCGGATGGTGCGCGTGCGTGAAGCGCGGCGCGCCTACCGGCGGTTCCACGCGTCGTGTTTCTGGTCCTACCGCCCGGATCTCGAGATCGGGAACGATGACGTCGAATGGGTGGCGGAGATGTTGATGCGGCACGGCAATCGGGAGGCATGGCGAGTCGGAGCCCGGTTGTGCCGCTGACCGAGTTCCAGGGCGAGATCCTGGCCTTGCTCTCCCAAACGAGGAGCCCGGACAGCTACCTGGCCGGAGGCGCGGCCCTCCACCTGTCTCCGAACTCGACGCGCTACAGCGAGGACCTGGACTTCTTCAACGACTCCGCCGAGCGCGTCGCGCGCGCTTTCGCGGAGGACTCGGCCCTGCTCGAGGGCGTCGGGTGTGCCGTCGAGGTGCAGATCAGCCAGCCGGGGTTCATCCGCGCGATCGTGCGGCGCAAGTCGAGCGCGACTCGCGTCGATTGGGCGCACGAGTCCGCGTGGCGGTTCGTGCCGCCGGTTCGGGACCCGCGCGGCGGGTACGTCCTGCACGAGATCGACCTGGCGATCAACAAGACTCTGGCGCTCGCGGGGCGCGAGGAGCCCAGGGACTACGTCGACATCCTCTTCGTCCATGAGCGGGTGCTTCCCCTTGCCGGTCTCGTGTGGGCCGCGGTGGGCAAGGATCCGGGCTTCACACCTCTCTCACTGCTCGAGCTGATGAAGCGACGGGGACGGCACCGTCCGGAGGAAGTGGAGCGCCTCCACCTGGCCGCCCCCTTCGACGCCGTGGCCAGCAAGACCGCCTGGCTGACGGCGCTCGACGAGGCCGAGTCGTTCGCACGATCGAGGCCCCCTGACGAAGCCGGTTGCCTCTACTACTCCGGGGGCGAGGAGCGCTTTCGGCTTCCGGGTGTCGGGTCGAGCCTGGAAGAGCAGGGTCTGCATCTCCACTTCGGCGCCCCGGGTGGGATCCTGCCCCAGGCCGTCGAGTAGCCGGCCCAATCGGGTGGAGAATCCATTCACGTCGTGAATGATGATCATTCACGGCACGCATGGTCGTCAGTCGCGCAGAACCACACCCTCGTCTCCGCAGATGCCAAACGCTCGCAACGCGTTGCACGGATTGTAACTGTCATTTACAATTTGTGCATGATACGTCGGACGATCGCATCGCGGCTCGAGGAACTCGCGAACCGCATGCCCGCCGTCGCGGTCACAGGGCCACGTCAGTCGGGGAAGACCACGCTGTGTCGAATGGTGTTCCCTGAGCGCGAGTACGTGTCGCTCGAGCCGCTCGACACCCGCGACTACGCCCGGACCGATCCGCGCGGGTTCCTGCGGCAGTACTCCGGCGACGTGATCTTCGACGAGGTGCAGCGCGCGCCCGATCTCTTCTCCTATCTCCAGGAGGCGATCGACGCCGATCCGGCGCCCGGGCGCTTCATCCTCACCGGATCCCAGCACTTCGGACTCTCCGAGGCGATCTCGCAGTCGCTCGCCGGGAGGGTCGGTCTCCTCCACCTGCTGCCGCTGTCGCTCGAAGAGGTGCGACGGTTCGAGCGAGCGCCGGAGGAACTGTGGGAGACGGTCTGGAGCGGCGGATACCCCCGGATCCACGACCGGGGACTCGACGCCGCCGACTGGCTCCGCGACTACACCGCGACCTACGTGCAGCGGGATGTGCGGCAGGTGCTCGACGTGACCGACCTGGACGCGTTCACGACCTTCCTGAGGCTCGTGGCGGGCCGCACCTCGCAGGAGCTCAACCGCTCGTCGCTCGGGTCGGACGCGGGTGTCACGCACAACACCGCTCGCTCGTGGCTCTCGGTTCTCGAGACGAGCTTCATCGTGTTTCGCGTCCCGAGGTGGCACCGGCGCTTTCGGAAGCGGGTGGTCAAAGCGCCGAAGATCCACCTCGTCGACACGGGGCTCGCCTGTCGCCTGCTCGGCATCCGCGAGCCCGGCCAGCTACCTACCCACCCGCTGCGCGGACCGATCTTCGAGAGCTGGGTAGCGTCCGAGATCCTCAAATGGCGGCTTCACCGGGGGCTCGACCCGGCAATGTCACACTATCGTGAGACGCGAGGCGTCGAGATCGACCTGATTGTCGAGGTGGGCGAGAAGATACTCGGCATCGAGGCGAAGTCGGGCGCCACAGTCGCCTCGGACTTCACACGCGGACTCCGTGTCCTGGGCGATCTGGTTCGGGACAGTCCGGAATCCGGATCGTTCGAGGGGCGACTGGTGTTCGGCGGGGACTCGCCTCAGGAGCGGAGTGACGCTCGAGTGGTGCCCTGGTCGGAGGTTCAGCGCGAGGCGTGGTAGCTGTCTCAACGCCGGGACACACCGCGTGGCCACTCGTCGAGAATGACCTTGCGGGAAAGACGGGGGGAGGGGGTATTCATCCAGGCGCATGGGGAGGGCCTCTCGTCGGATCGTGATTCCGTCGACGCCTGCGCTGGATGGCGGCACCTGGGGGTGCCGCGCAAGACAGTCTGTAGGAGGTAGGAGGGTCGCATGCCTCTGAGGAGTCGACTAGGCGCGTCCGCGCGCACACTCTGGTGTGCCCTCCTGATCATCCATGCGTTGTCCGCCACGACCGCCGGCCAAACGATAGTTGGCACCGCTCTCGAAGCGGGAGGTGCATTGCGGGTCAGCGGCGCGCTGGTCTCGCTGCTGGATGCGGATGGGGCGGCGACGGACCAGACACTCACGAGCGCGTCGGGCGCCTTCCTGTTGCGCGCGCCCGTCCCGGGGACCTACCGGGTCCGGATCGAGCGCATCGGATACGCGGACTGGCTCTCGGAGACCTACACGCTGGAGGAGGGCGAGCGGCGATCCGTCGAGGTCAGGGTCTCGCGCGACCCCGTGCGGCTCGATGCCCTCCACGTCGAGGTGACGCGCACCTGCGTCGGCACGCAGGACGGCGTCGCCGCAGTCGAAGACGTATGGTCCGAGGCGCGAAAGGCGCTCGAGTCGTCGGTCGAGGCGCAGGACGTCGTCGACCTCCGTTTCGACACCACCGAGCAGGAGCGGTGGCTCGATGCGGAGACGCTCGCCATCCGGGACGTGAGCACCCGGCGTCGGACGCGGGTGCGGCTCCCGCCGTTCGAGGTGCCGAGTGGGGAGACATTCGCGGCGGACGGCTTCGCGCGGTTCCCGGGCGACTCGACCATCTATCTCGCTCCCGATGCGGCCGCGTTGCTCTCGAGCGCGTTCCATGCCTCGCACTGTTTCGGCCTGACTCGTACCGACGCCGACGGGGAGCCCCGGATCGGCCTGACCTTCACCCCCCGGCCGGACCGCGCCGTGCCCGAGATCGACGGCGTCATGTGGTTGGCGGAGGAGACGGCGGAGCTGCGGCGCGTGGAGTTCAACTATGTTCATGTGCCTCTACCCAGGGGGGTGAACCGGCGACTTCTCGAAGGCGTCGTCGTGTTCGACCGATTGCCGCAGGGCCCGTTCTACGTCAGCGAATGGCGACTGCGCCTCCCGATCTCGGGTCGCTTCTACGTGGATTTGCCGGGCGCCGATCGGTCGAGAGTCGTCCTCGCGGGATACAAGGAGACCGCCGGGTCGGTGTCTGCGGCGTATGCCGGCAACCGACCCATCTTCGGGGGGACGTCGATCTCTCTTAGGGGCGCCGTTCATGACAGTGTGACGGGGGAGCCCGTCGCGGGCGCGACTCTGCTGTTTCGGGACTGGGACTTGATCGCGCAGTTCGCGCCGGAGGGCATCATCGACACGGTACATGTCGCCATAGCCGACTCTCTGGGGCGCTTCGAAGTGCCGTATATCGAGCCGGGAGAATACGCGGTCGAGGTTCGTCGGCCCGCCTGGGAACCTCTCGGCCTCCCGCCGCTGCATCGGAGAGTTCTGGTCGGACGAGACGCCGATGTCGTGGAGCTGTTCGCGAGGTCGGAGGACCATGCCTTCAGGGCGCTTTGTCCGGAGTCTCCGCTCCACCGGGGGGAGGGAGCGATCGTCGGGTTGCTGCGGACTACCGGTGGCGCCCCCCTTCCCGACAGAGTTGTGCAGGCGCGCTGGGTCGTCCCCGAGATCTCCATCCTCCCGGATGGGAGCGTCAGCGCCCACGAACGCGCACGGTATGCGAACGCGACGACCGACAGTACCGGATTGTTCGTCGTCTGTGGTGTGCCGGGCTGGGAGGAGCTCGTCTTGCGCGAGATGGGGACGGAGCTGGGTGTGGCCGTGTCCGTCCGGCGCCGTGTGACCCGACAGGATCTGTACGTGGAACCATGAGGACCCGCATCAGCGCACCCGTGTGGTGTACCGTTGGGCTGGCCGCGTCCCCGTTTCTCGCGACCGGACTGCGCGGGCAGTGCGTGACGGACTCGACGGCGGCGATTACCGGGACCGTCAGCTACGAGTCGACGGAGGAGGTCGTTTCGGGGGGCACGGTCCTCGTGACTTGGGCGGACGGCTCGAGGTCTGCGACGACGGACGAGGACGGATGGTATCGGCTCTGTGGACTGCCGATCGAGGTGTCGCTCGTCATCGTCGCCTCGACGGACTTCGCGCTCGGGCCCGCCCAGCAGCTCGCTCTTCCCAGTGCGCAGCGCTTCGAGATGTCGCTGGTCGTACCGGAGCCGGCGGATAGCGGTCCCGACACGGGTGCCGGAGGCGACGTCGTGGGCCGGGTCGTCGACCGCGACACGGGCGACCCGGTCGTAGACGCCCTGATCGTGTCGTCCGCGAGTCGAGAGCGGACGCGGACCGGACCGGACGGCACGTTCCGACTGTCCGGGCTGACGCGCGGGCTTCATGTGCTGACGGTCCGGCACATCGGGTTCGAGGGCGGGAGCGCGGAAGTGACCGTTCGTCCCGACACGGTCGTGGCCGTCGAGATGCGCGTGGATACGCGTATCATCGGAGTCGCGCCGATCACGGTGACGGTCGAGGGCCTGAAGGATCTGCGTCTCGAGCGACTCGGTTTCTACGAGCGGCGTGAGTGGGGCGAGCGGACCGGCAACGGCCGGTACGCGACGGCCGACGATATCAGTCGCCGGCTTCCGCAGCGCATGTCCCATTTCATCGCGGACTTCCCCGGCATGGACATGTCCTGCTCCGGGAGCTCCACCCGCGGCTGCGTGCTGCGTGTCGTCGGGACCACGGCGTGCGGTCGAGCCGATGTGTACATCGATGGCGTCCGGGTGCTCGGCGACGATCGCGGCGACCGGTGGACCTACCTCGACGACTTCATTCTCCCGACCGAGGTAGCGGGCGTGGAGGTCTACACGGGCGCGGCGTCCGTGCCCGCGGAGTTCTCGAGCTTCGGGGGACGGTGCGGAGCCGTCGTCATCTGGACGAAGTGAAGGGGTCGCGCCGGTCGCTCGTGATCGCGCTGCTCGTCTCCACGGCCGGCTGCGGCGTCTCGTTCGGCTCGGGCGGTCCGACAGTCGGGACGGCCGGCGCCGTCAGCGAACGGGATCCGAGCGTCTCGCCGGAGAGCCAGCGTGAGCAGACGTTGCGCGATGCGTTGCGCGCGCTCTTTCGCGCAGAGCAGCGCTACCACGCCGACACGGGGACCTATACCGATGAGCTCTACCATCTGCGCGGCGACGGAGACGGCGGATCGGGCTTCACCGAGCCTCCGGGAGTCCGGATCGACATCCCCGAGGCGACAGCCGACGGATTCTCGGCGGTGGCGCGGAGGGCGCCGGCCGAATGCGCGATCTTCGTAGGCAGCGCGGATCCGCCGCGAGGCTATGTGACGGTGCCCGGCCTCATCGACTGCCGATGACTCTCTCCCGGGCCGTGCCCGCCGCGCTGTCGCCTCGGGCGCGGTCGTTCTCCGTGGCCGCGATCGTCCTGTGCGCCGCGGCGCAACAACTCGTGGGACAGACGGAGTCGTGCGAGCCGCGGGGCGACGCGGGCAACCTCGAGGGCACCGTCCGCGAGCGCTCGTCGTTGCTCCCCCTGCCGGGCGTGAGGCTGGTGGTGACCTGGTCGGAGGGAAGCCGCGAGACGGTCACGGATGCTCGAGGAGATTACGTCATGTGCGCGCTCCCTCCAGGCACGCCGATGTCGGCGGTGGCCAGGTTCCAGTCGTTCGCCAGCTCGGTGGCCGAGTTCGTCATCCCCGACGGCGCGAGGGTTCGGCAGGACCTGCTCGTCGACCTTCAGGTCGGCACCTCGCCGGAAGAGGGCGCCGGCCGGATCGCGGGGACGCTGCTCGATGAGGGCACCGGGGCGCCGATCAGCGGCGCCGTGGTGGTGCTCATCGACCATGCGGCGCAGGCGCTCACCGATTCGTCGGGGGCCTTCCGGCTCGACGGTGTGCCGGCGGGCGAAGGACGGCTCGAGGTCCGGCACATCGCGTACGGAAGGCAGGAGGCCGCCGTCGATGTGCCCGCGAACGCCGCGGTCGGGGTCGTGCTTCACCTCGCGATGGAACCGGTGGACGTCGAGCCTCTCGACATCGTCGTGGAGAGTATCCGGGATCTCGGACTCGAGACGCGCGGGTTCTACGAGCGGCAGGAAATGGGCGAGAAGCTCGGCCTGGGCCATTTCTTCACCGCCGACGACATCCGTCGCCGACAGCCACGGCTCATCACGCACATGATCGCGGACATCCCCGGCGCGGTGCTCGATTGCGGGGGCGGCCCACTCTCGCAGCGGTGCGAGGTTCGGTTCGGGCGGAACGCCCCGACCGTCGGCTGTCGGCGTGCGAACGTGTATATCGACGGCGCGAAAGTGATCCGCTCGGACTGGGAGCCGCCCGGCGGGACCGAGGGCGAGCCGGCCCACCAGATCGATCAGTTGATCGCGGTGAGCAGCATCGCCGGGATGGAGATCTATCCCAGCACGGCATCGACCCCGGCCGAGTTCACGGGGATGACCGGCCAGTGCGGGACAATCGTGATCTGGTCCAAATAGTCACGGCACCCGCCGCGTCGCCCCGAAATCGAGCCGATCGACCGCCACCCGCCCGTCGTGCATGACGAACAGCACGTCCTGATAGGCGCCGATGTCCTCGAGCGGGTTCCGGTCGAGGACGATGAGGTCCGCCTCGAAGCCCTCGGCGACGCGGCCCACGCGGTCTGACACGCCGAGCAGGTCGGCCGCCGTAGTCGTCGCGGCGCGGATCGCCTCGATCTCGGTGAGGCCGACTCCGACGAGCTCGATCAGCTCGTGGCTCAGCCGAAGCACGCTCTCCTGGCCGTAGCCGGTGTCGGTCGCCGCGACGATCGGTACGCCGAGCTCGTGCGCGGTCGCCGCCGTCTCGCGGACGCGGGGCAGCATGTGCCGGCCGCGGACCTGTAGCACCGCGTTGTCGTAGTCCCCGCCGGGCATGGTGAGATCCGACACGACGGCGATCGTCGGCACGAGGAAGGTCCCGCGGTCGACCATGAGCCGCAGCGTCTCGGGGCTCAGATAGGTGCCGTGCTCGATGCTCCTGACACCGGCGGCGACGGCGTCGCGGCCGCCCTCGTCGCCGTGCGCGTGTGCGGCAACGGGGATGCCGGCCGCCGCGCCCGCCTCGACGAGCGCGCGGAGCTCGGTCTCGTCGTAGAACGACTTCCGCGGGTCGGTCTCGGGGAGCCCGGCGCGCTCGGTCGCGTTCACCTTGATGAAGTCGACGTCGTGCTCGAGCATCACGGCCGCCATGCGGCGGATGGCGTCGGGGCCGCGGACGTCGACCCCGATGAGGTCCGACAGCTCGGGCGCGTCCATGAACAGCTCGTCGGCGGGCCGGGGCCTGACGTGGTAGCCGGCGGCGAGGATCTCGGGGCCCTCGAGCGTGCCCCGACGCGCCAGGTCACGGAGACCCACGTCGGCGAAGTGCCCGGCGCCCATGCTGCGCGCGGTCGTCACGCCAGAGTGGAGCGCCCGCCGTGCCGAGGCGAAGTCGCCGATGTGGACGTGCGCGTCGATCAGCCCGGGGACGAGGTAGCGCCCGCCGACGTCGATGACGCGGCCCCCGCCAGGCGCGCCACCCGCCGCGATCGAGACGATGCGGCCGTCCTCGACGACCACGGTGGCGCCCTCGAGCGGGGTGCCGTCCGCCGGGTCGATCACGGTGGCGTTCACGAACGTGACCGGGCCGGCCGGTTCCTGAGCGGTCAGGGAGGGCGGGCCGAGGACCGGGAGTGCCGGCCCGAGCGCGAATGCCGTGGCGATAAGGGCCGACAAAAGGAGCCTCGGGTGAGGGAGGGCGGGACGGTTGCTCATGGTGTGGTTCCTCGGATGCCCGGGGGTTCGTGCCGAGAATTTGGTACTCGCGAACACTGCGGCGCTCGATCCCTCCCGGCAATCCGCCGGGTCCCCGACGGGGGGCCCCGGGGTCGTCGGTTTCGCGGCCACCCGCTAGCTTGGTGTTCCATGAATCGACGCATGTCCGCGGCGGCGAGGGAGACGACGGCGGATGCCGCCGAGTTCCCGATCCGCGTCGCCGCGATCGACGTGGGGTCGAACGCGATCCGCTTCGTGGCCGCCGAGTTCTCCGACGCCACGCACCACACCCAGCTCGTCTACGAGCGCGTCCCCGTCCGGCTCGGCCACTCGGCGTTCGTGACCGGCGAGCTGCACCCCGACGCCATGGACCAGGCGCTCGAGGCGTTCCACCGCTTCCGGGCCGAGATCGACCGGCTCGGGGTCACGACGTGGCGGGCGGTCGCCACGAGCGCGGTCCGCGAATCACGGAACGGGGCCGCCTTCGCGAAGCGGATCCTCGACGAGACGGGGATCACGCTCGGTCTGATCTCGGGGGGCGAGGAGGCGCGGCTCGTGTGGAGCGCGGTCCGCAACCGTATCCCGATGGGCACGAACAAATGGATGCTCGTCGACCTCGGAGGCGGCAGCGTCGAGGTGTCGCTCGCCGACGACGCGGGGATCATGTGGAGCGAGTCGCACACGATGGGCTCGGTGAGACTTCTCGAGGAGCTCGCCGGCGTCGACGACGCGCCCGGGCACTTCTCGATGCTGCTGGCGGAGTACGCCTCGACGCTCCGGATCCCGGCGGCGGCGAAGCACTGGACGCCGGTCGAGCTCATCGCCACGGGCGGCAACATCGAGACGCTCGCCCGCCTCGCCGGATCGAACGCCGACGAGCTGCTCGCCGCGGCGGCGTCCGGGATCCCGGCACCCCTGGCCGAGCCCTCGACCGACGAGGTGCTCGTCATCACCCGCGCCGACCTGCGCCACGCGATCGATCTGCTGTCGCGGCTGTCGTACGCCCAGCGGGTCGGCCAGCTCGGCCTCAGGGAGGACCGCGCCGACGTGATCCTCCCCGCGGCGATCGTCTACGACCGGGTGGCCGAGCTCGCGGGTGCCGAGCGCATCTTCGTCCCCGGTGTGGGCGTGAAGGAGGGCGTCCTCCTCGACCTGATAGAGGAGCGGACATCCGACCGCGGGCTCGGCCGACACGAGCGCATCGTCCGCGAGGGCGCGCTCACGCTCGGCCGCCGGTACCTGTTCGACGAGGAACACGCCCGCCACGTGGCGAACCTCGCGACGACGCTCTTCGATCAGCTCACCGAGCTGCACGGACTCGCCCCCGAGGACCGTCTGATCCTGATCGCGGGGGCGCTGCTCCACGACATCGGCCAGCACATCTCCTACAGCAAGCACCACAAGCACTCGATGTATCTGATCCTGCACGCCGAGATCGCGGGCGTGTCGCCTTCGGAGCTTCCGCTCGTCGCGCTCGTCGCGCGCTACCACAGACGCGCCGACCCGAGGGAGGAACACTACGTCTACTGCGACCTGTCGCCCGAGGACCGCGAGCGCGTGAGCCGTCTCGCCGCGCTCCTGCGCGTGGCCGACTCGCTCGACCGCGAGCACCTCCAGCGCGTCCATGCGCTCGAGGCGGTGTACGCCGACGGCGCGGTCGACCTGCGGCTCTCGGGCGAGGGACCGCTGCTTCTCGAGCAGTGGGCTCTCCGGAAGAAGGGGAAGCTCTTCGACCGGGTGTTCGGGGTCCCCCCGAGGGTCACGCTCGTCACCCCTCCGCTGGATCCGGCCCTTTACGCGACTGTTACAGCGACACCTCTGGAACGGAAGGGGTAGCGGCGCGTAATCTGCAGGGCTGGCCCGGGTTCACGACCCGGGGAACTGCGGCTCTGATAGGGACGGCTGGATGGCGAGCTCGGAAGACATGGTCAGGCGGACACGACTCGACGCGTCCGAGGACCGTCCAGCGGACCCGGCGTCGACCTCGCCGCCAGGGGCCACGCCTCCCGCCGCGTGGTCGCGCGTCGACCCGGTCACCCGACCCGAGGTGCTGCACCGGCCCGGCAACGGGGTCCCCCGTACGCTCGGGTACGCGGCCCCGGATGGTCCCGCGGCGGCTAGCGGTCGCGCGCCGGACCAGGACATCGGCGGGGTGCTGCTGCCGCAGGCGACCGAGCCGCTCGAGGTGCCGCTCGACGCGACCGACACGCACCCGTCGCTCTACTTCAACCGCGAGCTGAGCTGGCTCGACTTCAACTGGCGCGTGCTCTACCAGGTGCTCGACGAGCGCGTCCCCCTTCTCGAGCGCATGCGCTTTCTCGCGATCACCGAGAACAACCTCGACGAGTTCGTGATGAAGCGGATCGGTGGTCTGAAGCGCCAGCAGGGCGCCGGCGTGCTGACCCCGTCGCTCGACGGCCGCACCCCTGCCGAGCAGCTCAAGCCGATCCGGGATGGGGTACGCGCGATGAGGCTCAGGCTCGCAGACGCGTGGGAGTCGGATCTGCGCGGCCGGGTCGAGGAGAAGGCCGGGCTCGTCATCCGCGACTTCGACAGCCTCGACGACGAGGAGCTCGAGATCGTCGGGCACGAGTTCCGCGAGCGCATCTACCCGATCCTGACGCCGCTCGCCGTCGATCCCGGGCACCCGTTCCCGTTTCTCTCGAATCTGAGCCTCTCGCTCGGGGTGATCCTCGTGCACCCCGATCGGAAGACGCGGCACTTCGCGCGGGTCAAGATCCCGATCCGCGACCGCTGGATCTGGCTGCCGAGCCCGGGCCATGTCGTCGCCGTCGAGCAGGTCGTGCGCGGGTTCGTCGACGAGCTGTTCCGGGGGATGAGGGTCGAGAGCGCCTCGCTCTTCCGCGTCACGCGGAACGCCGAGGTCGAGCGCGACGAGGAGGTCGCCGACGACCTGCTCAAGATGATCTCCGAGGAGCTGCGCGAGCGAAAGTTCGCCCAGGTCGTGCGGCTCGAGCTCGAACCGTCGACGCCCGACGAGATGCGCGAGATGCTGACCCGTGAGCTGCGGCTCGAGGCGGAGGACGTCTACGAGATCCCCGGGCTGCTCGACATGTCGGGGTTCTGGACACTCTCTGCGGCGGGTCCCATGGACCTGCGCTATCCGCCGTGGGACCCGATGATCCCGGCGCAGCTCCTGCGCGAGGGCGAGACCGAGGACCTGCCCGACATCTTCGCGGCCGTGCGCACCCGCGACATGCTCGTCCACCACCCCTACGAGTCGTTCGGCGCTACCGTGCAGCGGTTCATCGAGGAGGCGGCGGTCGACCCGAAGGTGGTCGCGATCAAGCAGACGCTGTACCGGACGTCCGAGAACTCCGCGATCATCAAGGCGCTCGTGAAGGCGGCCGAGAGGGGCAAGCAGGTGGCGGTCCTCGTCGAGGTGACGGCGCGGTTCGACGAGGCGGACAACATGGAGTGGGCCGAGGTTCTCGAGGAGGCCGGCGTCCATGTCACCTACGGTGTCGTGGGCCTGAAGACGCACGCCAAGGTCGTCCTGGTGCTGCGGAAGGAGGAACAGGGGCTCCGTACCTACTGCCACATCGGGACGGGGAACTACCACTCCGAGACCGCGCACATCTACGCGGATCTCGGGATCTTCACGGCGCGCCCCGACATCGGCCGCGACGCCGTGAACCTGTTCCACTACCTGACCGGGTACGCGCCCGAGCAGCAGTACGAGAAGCTCATCGTCGCGCCGCGCGATCTGCGCAGACAGATCCTGAACCGGATCGACCGCGAGATCGAGCACGCGAGCGAGGGACGGGGCGGGCGGATCATCTTCAAGATGAACGGGCTCGATGATCCGGCCGTCATCCGGGCCCTGTACGGCGCCTCACGGGCCGGCGTCGAGATCGATCTGATCGTGCGCGGACTGTGCCGGCTGCGGCCCGGCGTCCCCGGGTGGAGCGAGAACATCCGGGTGCGCAGCATCGTCGGCCGCTTCCTCGAGCACGACCGGATCTACTGGTACGGGAACGCGGGCGAGCCCGAGGTGTGGATCGGGAGCGCCGACTGCCGGCGGCGCAACCTCGACGACCGGGTCGAGGTCATGCTGCCAGTGGAGAGCAGGAAGGTCCTCAAACGGCTGCGCCGTCTGTTGCGCCACGCGTTGCGCGACAACCGCAACGCGTGGGATCTCGAGGCGTCGGGACGGTATGTCCCCGCGAGCGTTCGCGAGGGCGAGCGGACGGTGGACTACCACCAGCGGATGATGCGCACCGTCCGGAAGACGCGGAAGAAGGTCGATAGCCCCTGGGACATCGAGCCCGTGCGCTGACCCGACCGGGTCACGACCCCGCGCCGGTCCCCGTGTGCCGAACCGTCTTCCCGCGGACCATGTAGATCACGTCCTCGCCGATGTTGGTCGCGAGGTCGGCGATCCGCTCGAGATTGCGCCCGATGAGGATGACCTGGAGGCACCCCGAGATGTTGTGCTCGGTCATGTGCGTGAGCATGACCCGGAACAGCGAGTCCTGAAGGCGGTCGACCTGGTCGTCGCGCGCGCGGACGTCGGCGGCTTCGTCGGCGTTCTCGTGGACGAACGCGTCCAGGGCGTCGCTCAGCATCTCGCGCGAGATCCGCGACATCTCGCTCAGCTCGGGCGGGATGGGGACGGCCGTCCTGAGCTTCGCGAGCCGGCGCGCCCCCTTCGCGATGTTCACCCCGTGATCGCCGATGCGCTCGAGGTCGTTGTTGATCTTGAGGACGGTGACGAGGGTGCGCAGGTCGCTCGCCATCGGCTGGTGGAGGGCCAGCAGCTCGATCGTGTTCTCCTCGATCGAGACCTCGGCCTGATCGATCGCCCTGTCGGCGATGACGACCGCCTCGGCCGCCTCCTCGACATCGGGCTGGCCGACCAGCTCCATGGCCTGATCGACCAGCCCCTCGATGTCGTGCGACATCACGTGGAGCGCCTGGCGAACCTCCTCCAGCCGCTCGTCGAAGTGTTTTTGGGACATTGCTCCTACCCGAACCGACCGGTGATGTACGCCTCGGTTCGCTCATGCCTCGGGTTCGTGAAGAGGCGTTCCGTCTCGGTGTACTCAATGAGCTCGCCGATGTAGAGGAACGCCGTGTAATCGCTGACCCGCGCGGCCTGCTGCATGTTGTGGGTCACGATCACGATGGTGTAGTCCTGCTTGAGGTCGCCGATCAGATCCTCGATGCGGCTCGTCGCGATCGGGTCGAGCGCGCTCGCCGGCTCGTCCATCAGCAGGATGTCGGGCTCGACCGCCAGCGCGCGCGCGATGCATAGCCGTTGCTGCTGGCCGCCCGACAGACCCAGGGCGCTGTCGTCCAGCCGATCCTTGACCTCGTCCCAGAGCGCAGCCGCTCGAAGCGACTGCTCGACTCGCTCGGGCACATCGTCCTTGAAGCCGTTGATCCGCAGCCCGAACGCCACGTTCTCGAAGATCGACTTCGGAAACGGATTCGGCTTCTGGAACACCATGCCGATCTGACGTCGGACCTCGACCGGGTCGACGTGGTCGGCGTAGAGGTTGTCGCCGCGGAACAGCACCTCGCCGGTTACCCGCGCGGCCGGGATCAGATCATTCATGCGGTTGAAGCAGCGCAGAAGCGTGCTCTTCCCGCACCCCGACGGGCCGATGAAGGCCACGACGTGGTTCTTCGGGATCTGGAGCGAGATCTCCTTCACGGCGGCCGTGTTTCCGTAGTGGACGCTGAGGCCCTTCGTCTCGAGCGCCACGCCGGTCGCCCCGGGCGTCGCGACTTCTTCTATGACCGTACTCACAGTTCCTTCCGGTACTTGTTTCGTAGCAGGATCGCGGTCGCGTTCATCAGCAGCAACGCCGCCAGCAGCACGACGATCCCGCCCGCCGCGAGCGTCTGGAACTCTTCGCGGGGCAGCGTCACCCAGTTGTAGATCTGGATCGGGAGCACCGTGAACTGGTCGAGGAGACCCGACGGGTCGGATGCGATGAACGTGAGAGCCCCGATCATGATGAGCGGGGCCGTCTCGCCGATCGCGCGCGACAGGGCGAGGATCGTCCCCGTCAGGATCCCCGGCATGGCGACGGGCAACACGTGGTGGCGGATCGTCTGCCACCGCGTGGCGCCGAGCCCGTAGGACGCCTCGCGCAGCGAATTGGGCACCGCCTTGACCGCTTCCTGGGCCGCGATGATCACGACCGGCAGGCTCAGCAGCGCCAGCGTCAGCGCGCCGGCGATGACGCTTCGGCCCATCGCGAAGAAGCGCACGAACACGGCGAGACCGAGGATCCCGTACACGATCGAGGGCACGCCCGCGAGATTGGCGATGTTCGTTTGCAGCAGCCGCGTGAACCAGTTGTGCGGCGCGTATTCTTCGAGGTACACCGCCGCGCCGACGCCGAGAGGGAACGCGATCGCACCGACGAGCACCATCACCCACAGGCTCCCGAGGATCGCCGCCCGGATCCCCGCACGCTCGGGGAGCCGGGACGCGTAGTTCGTGAAGAAGTGCGGCTGCAGAGCGTCGAACCCGTCCGCCGAGACGTCGACCAGCAACACGACGAGAGACAGGACGCCGAACACGACGGCGCCGAGGCAGAGCAGCCGAAAGATCTCGCCGGTGCGCTGACGGCGGGCCAGACGCGGCTCGAAGCGGCCGCCGCGCGGTGCGATCGAGTCGCTCACTCGTACACCTCGCGGAACCGCCGGGTGATGCGCTGGCTGAGCAGGTTCATGGCCAGCGTGATCAGGAAGAGCAGCAGCCCGACGGCGAAGATCGTCTGGTACTCGAGCGATCCGTACGGCGTGTCGCCCAGCGACACCTGGACGATGTAGGCCGTCATCGTCTGGATGCTCGCGAGGAGGTCGACCGACATCTTCGGCTGCATCCCGGCCGCGATGGTCACGGCCATCGTCTCGCCGACCGCCCGCGAGATCGCGAGGATGAAGCTCGCCGCGATCCCCGACAGCGCCGCCGGCACCACGACGCGCGTCGAGACCTCGAACTTCGTGGCGCCAAGCCCGTACGCCGCCTCTCGCAGCGCGCGCGGGACCGCGCTCAACGCGTCCTCCGACAGCGAGCTCACCATGGGGAGGATCATGATCCCCACCACGATCGAGGCGCTCGCGGCGTTGAAGATCTGCGTTTGCGGGAAGACCGAGCGGAGCAGCGGCGTGACGAACATGATCCCGAAGTAGCCGTAGACGACGGTCGGGATTCCGGCGAGGATCTCGAGGATCGGCTTGATGATCCGTCGTGTCCGCGTCGACGCGTACTCGCTCAGGTAGATGGCCGTGGCGAGGCCGACCGGGATCGCCACGATCGACGACCCGGCCGCGATGAGAAGCGTTCCGTTGACGAGCGGGAGGATACCGAACGACTGCGGGACCAGACCGGGCGACCAGCGCGTGCCCGTCAGGAACTCGATGGGCGAGACCTCGCCGAAGAACCCGGCCGCCTGCGAGACGAGCACGACGACGATCCCGACCGTGGTGAGGACCGAGACGACGCCGCACGCGAGCAGGAGCGCGGCGATCACGCGCTCCTGGATCACGAGGCGCCGTCGGGCGCGCAGCGTGCGGGCTCGGGCTGCGGTCTCGGTCGTCATATCACTGATGCCCGGGCGGGCTCGTTCGCTCCGGTCAGCCGCCGATCTTCAAGCGCTGCTCCGCGTACTGAGCGGGAGTCAGCGGCACGTAGCCCGTCTCCGGGACCAGCGCCTCGGCGTTGTCGATGTAGAACTCGAGGAAGGCCCGCACGACGTCGCGCTCGAGCGCGTCGCGGCGCACGTAGATGTACATGGGACGCGAAAGCGGGGCGTACGAGCCGTCTTCGATCGTCGCCCGCTCGGGTGCGACGCAGCCGCTGCCGTTGTCGACCTGGACCGCGGTGAGCCTGTCGGCGTTCTCCTCGTAGTAGGCGTACCCGAAATAGCCGAGAGCGCCTCGATCGCCGCTCACGCCGAGCACGAGCACGTTGTCGTCGGCGCTCGCCGTGTAGTCGGCCCGGCTGGCGTCCTCCTCGCCCACGATGGCATCCGTGAAGTAGTCGAACGTTCCCGAATCCGTATCGGGTCCGTAAAGGATCACATCCTCGTCGGGCCATCCGTCGCGGATCTCGCTCCACCGGGTGATCGTCGAGCCCGGCTGCCAGAGACGCATCAGCTCCTCGACGGTCATGCAGGTCGCCCAGTCGTTCTGCGGGTTGACGACCACCGTGAGCCCGTCCCATGCGACGGTCAGCTCGATGGGCTCGATGCCGTTCGCGGCGCACTCCTCCACCTCGGAGTCGCGGATCGGCCGCGACGCATCGGAGATGTCGGTCTCGCCGTTGCAGAACTTCTGGAACCCGCCGCCGGTCCCCGAGACCCCGACGGTCACCTGGGTTCCCCGGTTGGCGATCATGAACTCCTCGGCCATCGCCTGGCTGATCGGGAACACCGTGCTCGATCCGTCGATCGCGACCGAGCCCGAGAGACCGCCCTCGCCT
>JAWWCR010000095.1:0-17853 GCA_033720355.1 Gemmatimonadota bacterium | reverse complement strand
CTCACCGAGGGGAGGACGACCGCGAGACCGACACCCAGGGCGCCGCCGGCGATCGCGGCGCCACGCGCGACGCGAAGCACCTGCGCGTCCGTGGCCTCCGGCGCCACGAAGCGCTTGTAGAGGTCCTTCGAGAGCGACGTCGACAGCATGAACAGGATCGCGTCCGCCGAGCTGATCTCGGCCGAGAGGACTGCGGCGAGACCGAGAAGACCGAAGACCGGCGGGAGTCCCTCGGTGAGGACGAGCGGAAGCGCCTGCTCGTGGTGCGCGAGCGCCGGGGCGTACGACCGTGCGATCATCCCGAGGAGCACGGGGGCGAAGGCGAATACCATGAGCACGACGCCGGCGCCCACGAGCCCCCGGCGGATCGCACGCTCGCTCGCGGCCCCGTACACCTTCTGAAGTAGCCCCGGGGACACGATGAACGCCGGTCCGAGGAGGGCGAGGTAGATCCACCCCGAGCCGCCGCCCTCCATGAACGTCAGGTACCCGGCGGGCTCCGGGGGCGCGGCGGCGACGACGGCCTCCCAACCTCCGGCCGCGGCGAGCGCCCAGGGAACGGCGATCGCGAACCCGACGAACAGGACCACGAGCTGGACGAGATTGATCCACGCCGAGGCGACGAGTCCGCCGGCGGCGAAATAGGCGGTCATGACGGCGCCCCCGACGAGCGCCCCGACCCAGCGTGGCGTCCCGGCGACGACGCGAAGGATCTCGGCCATGGCGATCAGCTGCCCCGCGAGGATCGCCAGCGTGCCGAGCCACAGCAGGATGGCGATGAACGCCCGCACGGACCGCCCGTACCGGTCCTCGAGAAAGTCGCCGACGGTCAGAAGGTCCCGGTCCGCCGCGACGCGCCAGATCCGGGGGCCTATCCATACGGCGAGGACGATCGTTCCGATGCCGGCCGAGCCGACCCACCACCATGCGCTCAGCCCGTCGCGGTATCCGAGCCCCGCCGCGCCGACCGTGGACCCGGCGCCGATGTTGGCGGCGAGCACGGTCGAGAAGAGCAGGAACGGCCCCAGCTCGCGGTTCGCGACGAAGAAGCTCGTGGACGTGTCGACGCGGCGTCCGATGACGGCGCCGAGCGCGATGAGCCCGACGCAGTAAGCGAAGAGCCCGAGGAGCTGTCCGCTCACCCGCGTGTCACGATCCGCCGGTCAGATCCGAGACGGACGGGATATCGGGGAGACCGCGCGCCAACCGCACGGCGCGCAGGATCGCCTCGACCACCATGTCGGCCGCGAGCGTGCCGATGAGCGACACCGACGCGTCGCCTGCCAGGTCCCCGGTCGCCAGCGCGAACATCGTGTCGCCGTCGCCGGGGGTGTGTGACGGGTAGATCGCCCTCGCAAGCCCGTCCTGCGACATCTGCGCCACCTTCGTCGCCTCGGCCTGAGTGAGTCGCGCGTTCGTCGCGACCACGCCGATGGTGGTGTTCGACCCCTCGCCCATCTCGAGCGTAGCGGCGCGAACGAGCGCGCGGGCATCGGCGAGACCGCGGCCATCGTCCGTCCGAACACCGGCCACGACCTCTCCGCTGGCCGGGTCGATGACGTCGCCCGCCGCGTTCACCGCGACGACGGCGGCGACCACGAGACCATCCTCGAGACGCACCGAGGCCGTGCCGATGCCACCCTTCATCGCGCGGGCCAACCCGCGCAGCTTGCCGACCGTGGCGCCGGCACCGGCGCCCACGCTTCCCTCCTCCGGTGCGGCCGCCGAGGCGGCTCGGGCCGCCTCGTACCCGCAACCGGCGTCCGGACGGACCGACGGGTCGTCCCCCACACCGAGGTCGAAGAGGATCGCCGCGGGCACGATCGGTATCCGGCTACCGCCGAACGGGTATCCGACGCCCCGCTCCTCGAGGTGGCGCATGACACCCGCCGATGTCTCGAGACCGAACGCGCTCCCACCCGACAGCACGATGCCATGAACGCTCTGGACCGAATTCACCGGGTCGAGCAGCGCCGTCTCGCTCGTCCCCGGCGACCCGCCGCGAACATCCACTCCGGCGACCGCCCCCGCCTCGGCGAGGATCACCGTGCACCCGGTCGGTCGCTCGGACAGCGTGTGGTGGCCGAGCAGGATCCCCTCGACCGCGGTGATGCCGAACGGACCGCCGCGGGCGACCGCCGGGTCTCCGGCCCCCGCGCCGGCTCCGGATTGCGCGTCGCACGCGCCGGCGACGCCGAGCGCGGCGAGGACGATCAGCGGCATGGCGCGTGTGGGAGGGCGTGGGGATCGTCGTCGCATCGCTCCTCCTTCGGGCGCGCGTCGCGGGGTCGGGTCGTCGACCGGCGGGCCGCCGGCCGTCGCTTCAAGTATAGTCGCGGACGATCGCTTCGGCCTCCATCTCGACGAGGTATCCCTCGCCGATGAGACCGGCCCGCACGAGCGTGTTCGCCGGGCGGATGCCGCCGAACCGGGCCCCGTGCGCGCGTGACACGGGCTCCCAGACGTCCTCGCGGTCGATGTAGATGCGGGTGCGGACGACGTCGTCGAGGCGTCCGCCCAGGGACTCGATCGCTCCCTCGATCTTGTCGATCACGAAGTGCGTCTGGGCCGCCGCGTTGGCGCCGCCGATCAAGCGGTCGCCGTGCGTGGCGGTCGTGCCGGACACGACGATGCGGTCGCCGTCCCGCACCGCGCGGCTGAACCCGGCGAGGTCCTCCCACACCGTGCCGGTGAGGGCGCGCCGGCGGCCGTCGGCTCCCGCGGCGCTCGGGTACGGGGCGTCGAACCCCTCCAGATGATCGCTCAGATCGCCGGCCGCCGTCAGATACGGAGGGCGTCTGTACTCGTCGCCGCAATCGCCGGGAATCGGATCGAGGGTAGCCGCGACGGCGTCGAGCGCCGCGAAGTCCCCGGCATCGAACGGGAACGTCAGGACACCGGCGTTGTCGGCGATGTGCTCGCTCCGGGCCAGCCGGGCGCCGATGATGATCGCGGCGACCGCGGGCTGCTCGAGGACATATCGCGCCGCGACATTCGCGACCGAAACGCCGCGCCTCGCAGCGATCTCCGCGGCCACGGCGAGGACCTCCTGGAAGGTCTCCCATCCTCCGGCGACTTCGATGAACCGCCGGTACTTCATCTGCGACCACGTGTCGAGCCTGTCGATCCCGTCCGCCGCCGGGTCGGGGGCGCCGACCCAGCGGTCCGTCAGAAACCCGCCGGCGAGCGTCCCGAACGCGAGAAGCCGCGAGCCGTACGCCTCGCACACGCGCGTCATCTCGCCGAGCGCCCGACGATCGAGCAGCGAGACGCAGACCTGGTTGGACACGACCGGAACGCCGCTCTCGAGCACCATCTCGAGGTGCGCCGCATCGAAGTTCGTGAGCCCGAGGTGACGGATCCATCCCCCGACGCGCAGCTCGTCGAGCGCGAACAGGCAGTCGAGCCAGCCGGGGTCGCAGTAGCGCCACGCATGGAACTGGAGGAGGTCGACGGCATCGGTCTTCATGCGGCCGAGCGCGCGGTCGACGGCCGCCACGACGTCCTCGCGCGTTTGCGCCCCGGGCGCGGGCACCCACTTGGTCAGGAACCGGGCATCGGCACCGTACCGCTCGCGATACGCACCGGCGATATCCTCGGCGGACCCGTAGTGGTCGGCCATGTCGAAGGCGTCGAGCCCGGCCTCGACGTATGCCCGCATCGCCCCGGCCGCGTGGGCGGGATCGACGACGACGCCGTCTCGCTCGAGATCGGCGATCTGCCACAACCCGGTCACGATCCGCGGGATCTCGAGCCCCTCGGCAAGCTCCACGAGGGGGCCCCGGTACTCGGCCACGCCCGGCTCGCTCACTCGGGTGGGAGCTCGCCGAACACGGCGTCCACATCGACGCCGCTCGCCGCCAGCGCGCGTCGCTCGCGCAGGTAGATGAGGCTGCCGAGCGCCATCACCGCGACCCAGAGCCAGGTCGAGTGAAAGTACCACGCCCCGACCTCGGCGGTGAGGTCCTTCCGGATATGGACCACGAGAAACAGACCCAGGAGAACGGTGCCGACGGCGCCCACGACGAGCTGCGCTCCCCGGGCCGGCAACACCCCGATCCGGGCGGCGATCGAGGGGTTCCGCCCCGGCAGGGTCAGCACGCACACGCACATGAGCAGGAAGTTCACGAGCATCGACGTCACGAGGATGTCGATCCCGAGGAAGAAGTCGCCGGCGAAGTGGCTTCCGAGGATCCCGACCGTCGCGACGCACGCCGAGCCCACGATGGCCACGTGCGGGGTGTGCCACCGCGGGTGGACCGCCGCGAACCGCCGGGGGAAGATCCCGTCCTCGGCCCACGCGAACATCAGCCGCGACACGGAGAGCAGCATCGCCGGAAGGTCGTTCGTGAGGGCGATCGCGGCCCCGGCGACGATCGCGACGGTCCACCCCGACGGGAGCACGTAACCGAGGAGGCCGGGCGCGGTCAGGTCCTGCGTCTGGGCCCGCTCGGCCATGAACTGCCACGGCACGGCGTGGTAGATCGCCGCCGTGAAGAGCATGTAGTAGGTCCCCACGACGAGCACGGCGATCGCGATCGCCCTCGGGAGCGCCCGACCGGGGTCGTGCGCCTCGCCTCCCGCCTGGGCGATGGCGTCGAACCCGATGAAGCTCGCGAAGAACACGGCGGCGGCGGCCAGAAACGTCCAGGGCCGCAGCGCCGCGGCGTCTCCCCCCGGTGGCGCGACGCCCTCCGCGTCCAGCAGCGCCGCGGCGAAGTCGGCGTGGTCGAACGCGAACCCCGCCACGATGACGATCGCACCGAGCGCGAACATGACGAACATCATGGGCACGAGCGTGCGCTCGTAGGAGCGCACTCCTCTCAGGTTCACCCCCACGAAGATCCACAGCAGCGCGAGCGCGAGCCCGACCCGGACGACGCCCGTGTCGAGCGCCGCGGCGGCGCCCTCGAGCCCTAGCGCCGCGACCACGTCACGTACGAACGGGACGATCAGGTAGGCGACCACGCCGATCGCGACCGAGAGGCCGAACCACTGCGAGAAGCTCGCGACGAAGCCCAGATAGGGGTTGAGCCCCCGGCTCGCGAAGACGTAGCTCCCGCCGGCGCGCGGCATCGCGGACGAGAGGATCGCGTAGGCGAGGGCGGCGAAGATCGCGGGGGTCGCGGCGAACGCGAACGCCGATAGCACGTTCGGCCCGATCCCCGGGACGTTCCGCTGGATCATGATGGGGAAGACGTTGATCCCCGCGCCGAGCATCGAGCAGATCCCGGTGGCGGCGAGCCCCAGAAGCCCCATCTGGCGGACGAGCCCGGTGGACGGACCGCCGGATGGATCGGGTGAGGGGTGGGTCATGGCGTGCCTCCCGGAAGGTCGGCGCGGATCGCTGCACGACGGCCGGGAAGCTAACCGCCCGCTTGCGCCGTGACGAACCGGCCGGTCAGCTTCCGGTGGCGTTCGGGATTCACCCGCTCCCCGCTACCACCATGACGATCCGCTCCGTCCGAAGCTGCGCGCTGGCGCTCGCCGGCCTCTCGGCACTCGCCGGGTCGGGTCTGCCCGGTGACCGCGTCGGGCTCGCGGCGCAGGAGACCGTCGCCTTCGAGCCCGGGATGGTGATTACCCGTTCCGTCCGCGTCGCGCCGGGCACCTACGACATCCGGGGGAACGCCTCCCCGGAGGACCCCGTCATCACCGTGCGCGGCAGCGGCATTACCGTCGATCTCGATGGGGTCGTGCTCCGTGGAACGGCTCCCGAGGCCGACCCCGACGTCGGGCGCGGCACGGCGATCCTGATCGACGGAGGCACCGACGTCGCCCTGCGCGGCGCCACCATCCGCGGGTATCGCTTCGCCATCCTCGCCCGCGGGACCCGCGGCCTGCGGCTGATCGACAACGACGTGAGCTACAACTGGAAGCCCAGGCTGTTCAGCCTCGTCGCGCACGAGAGCCTCGTCGACTGGATGTCGTTCCACCAGAACGAGGAGCGCGAGTGGATGCGGTTCGGCTCGGCCCTCTATCTCGAGGACGTCACCGGCGGCGAGATCCGCGGCAACCGGGCCGTACAGGGGATGAACGGTCTTCTGATGGTCCGCTCGGATTCGGTCCGCATCGAGGACAACGAGATCGCGTTCAACTCGGCGCTCGGCGTCGGCATGTACCGGTCCAGCCACAACGTGGTCGTCCGCAACCGGCTCGACTTCAACGTGCGCGGCTACAGCCACGGCTTCTACAACCGCGGTCAGGACTCGGCGGGGATCCTCCTTTACGAACAGAGCTCCCACAACGTCATCGCGTACAACTCCGTCACGCACGGGGGCGATGGGTTCTTCCTGTGGGCCGGGCAGTCGACCATGGACACCGGCAGGGGCGGCGCCAACGACAACCTGCTCTTCCACAACGACTTCAATCGGGCGCCCACCAACAGCGTCGAGATCACCTTCTCGCGGAACCGGGTGATCGGGAATCTCCTCCAGGGGAGCCGCTATGGCGTGTGGGGCGGGTACAGCTGGGAGTCGGAGATCGTCGGGAACTGCCTCGGAGCGAACGAGACGGGCATCGCGATCGAGCACGGCCAGGACAACGTGATCGAGCGCAACTGGTTCTCGGGCGACGAGACGGCCGTACAGATCTGGGCGAACCCGAGCGAGCCGGCGGACTGGGGCTATCCGCGCCACCGCGACACGCGGAGCCGCGATACCCGGATCGTCGACAACCGGCTCGCCGGTCACGAGACGCTCTGGCGGTTCGACAACACTTCGGGCCTCACCGTGGGGCCAAACCGGATCGAGACACCGGTCGAGGGCGAGACATGCGACCCCCTCGAGCTGCTCGGCGAAACCGCCGCGGCGCTGGTCGAGGAGGTCGGCGAAGGGCCGCCGTCGATCCCCGCCGTCGAGCTCGCCGCGACCGACCGCTCGTCGATGATCGTCGACGAGTGGGGGCCCTTCGACTGGCGGTCGCCGAAGCTGTGGCCCGCCGACACGACGCGGGCCGTCGTTCCGCTCCGCACCGTGGGCCCCGAGGGTCGATGGCGCGTCGTCGACCGCCGCGGCGTCGCGCGGCTCTCGGCGGATACCGGGGAGATCGGCGACACCCTCGTCGTCACCCCCGAGTCCGGCGCCGCCGGCGACTGGCGTATCGAGCTCGAATACGTCGGCGAGGCCACCGTGAGCCCGCGCGGCGTGCCGACGGCGGCAGGTGCGGCGGTTCCCTTCTCCTTCGAGGTGTTCGAACCGATCGGCGAGTGGACCGCGGCCTACCACGTCTGGTCCGACCCGGCGGACGACCCCGGCAGCGACCCCGCCGCGCTCGACGCGCTATTCGCCGGCGAGCCGATCCTGCGCCGCACCGAGCCGCGACTCGACCTCATGTGGTACCGACCCGCGATCGAGGGGATTCCGCAGGAACGCTGGGCACTCGAGGCCACGGCGTCGGTCGAGCTGCCCGCCGGCGATTACTCGCTCAGGACGATCAGCGACGACGGCGTCCGCGTCCGGGTCGACGGCGAGCTCGTGATCGACCGCCTCGACCCGCACGGCTCGGAGGTCGACCACGCCGCGATCGGGCCCGGGCGGCACGAGCTCCGGGTCCGCTACTACCAGCTCGGCGGCTGGTCGGAGCTTCGCGTCGAGGTGGTCCGCGGCGGCGGCCGGTCGAAGGGCTCCGCCGGACCGCACTGACGCCCGACGGGGCGGGTGCGGCGGTCGCTATCCCTCGGAGCGGGCCGGGTCCAACCGAAAATCCTCGATCTGGATCTCCTTCCCGTAGTCGGCGTAGTCGCCCGCCGTACGGGCCCGGCGGAACTCGCCCCAGTTGATCGGGCGGTACCGCGGCGGGGCGCCCTCCGGCGTCGGGAGCGGCGCACAGTCGGTCGCGTAGGAAGGGTTGTAGAAGAAGGGGATGCTGTAGCGGGCCGCCGTCTTCATCGGGCGGACCCGGTGCACCGCCGCACGATACCTGTCGTTGGACCACACCTGTGTCATGTCGCCGATATTGATGACGAAGGCGCCATCGACCGGTGGCACGTCGATCCACTCGTCGTCCGCATGCACCTGAAGACCGCCGACGTCGTCCTGGAGGAGGATGGTCAACGCGCCCGAGTCGGTGTGGTGGCCCAGCGCCAGATCGCCCGGTTCGGTCACGTCCGCCGCCTCGCCGGCCTCGAGCGGATCGTCGAGCGGATAGTGGTTGAGACGGACGAAGCTCGTGTGCGGGCGGAAGTAGCGCTGGAGATAGTTCGCCGGGAGCCCCAGCCCGAGACAGAACGCCGAGAAGATCCGCTGTCCGAGGTCTTCGCAGTGACCGAAGTAGACCAGCATCGTCGGCCGCAGCCCCGGCGCGTCGGGGGGCCACTGGTTGAACCCGTCGACGGGCGCCCGGTTCGACGGGTGGTCTTCGGGCAGATCGGGGCGCGGGACGTACCCGAAGTCGAAGACCTCCTTCAGATCGCGGACGTTCTTCGTGAGCTCGCGGTCGTAGTAGCCGCGCGGGTTCTCGGCACTGCGCGCGATGGCGAGCTTCGACGCGCGTGGCAGCGCGAAGAACGAACGGGTCTCGTCCCACACCCGATCGATGAGCTCGTCGGGGACGCCGTGCCCCACGACCTGGAAGAACCCCCAATCGCGGCAGGCCGTCGCGACGGCGTCCACGACCTCGTTCCGGCGCTCGTTGCGCGTTCTCGGGTCGAACCCCTCGAGGTCGATGATCGGCACGCCGCCGTCGACGTGCGGGGGCACGCCCGACCCTCCTCCACCGTTGCGCGAGGAGTCCCCGCTCATGACACCGGCCTCCTCGCCAGACGCAGCATCAGGATCGCCGCACGCTTCGTCTGGAGCGCCAGCGTCGGCAGGTCGATCCATTCGTCCACCGTGTGGTCGTTCCCGCCGCCCGGCCCGAGACCGTCGATGGCCATCTCGACCAGACCCGTCGTGAACGCGACGTCCGCGGCCCCCGCGTTGCGCGGGTCGACGGCGGACACCGGGCCCGCCCCGAGGTCGCGGCTCACCCGGTCGAACATGGCGAGAAGACGCCGATTGCCTTCCGCGGGGGCGAGTGGCGGGTACCCGTCGTCGAAGGTGATCTCGGCGGAGGTGCCGGGCAGGCTCTGCCCGGCCACGAACCGCATGATCGCGCGGGCCGACTCGAGCTGTTCGATCGTGATCGTCCGCAGATCGCCGGTGACGACCGCGTGCTCGGCGACGACGTTGCTCTTCCCGAACGCGTCGCCGCCCGCTTCGGCGTCGTCGTAGCGGACATCGGTCCCGGCCACCATGACACCGGGGTTGAACGTGAGGAGCGGCTCGCCGGCGAGCCGGTCGTAGAACCCGTTCAGGATCCGCGACGCCTCGTAGATCGCGCCCGCCCCGACCTCGGGCTGGAAGAGCTGCGACGAGTGCGCGGGTGTCGCGGTGACGTCGAGGCGCCACCCGGTGGACCCCCGCCGGGCGACGACCGCGGTGGCCGGATTGCTGTCGCCGTTCTCGAACGCGATCGCGATGTCGGCGGCCTCGGCGGCCTCGTAGATCGCCGCCTTCGACAGATCGAGGGGGCGACCGCTCCTCTCCTCGTCGCCGGTCATGACCACGGTGATCGTCAGCTCGTCGAGCGCGCCGACCTCGGCCAGCGCCCGCAGGGCGTAGAGGATGATGACGTCGCCGCCCTTCATGTCCACGACCCCGGGTCCGGCGGCGCGGTCGCCATCCCGCTCGAACGTCTGGAAGGGGCTCTCGGGCTCGAACACGGTGTCGAGGTGACCGATCAACAGGAGGTGCGGACCGCGGTCGCCGTGACGCGCGACGAGGTGACCCGCCCGGTCGAAGGCCGCGCCGTCGACCCACTCGGTCTCGAACCCGAGAGCGTCGAACTCGGCGAGCAGCACGCGCCCGACCTCGCGCACGCCGTCGAGGTTCATGGTCCCGCTGTTGATGTCGACGAGTCGCTCGAGCAGCGCGATCGCCGCCTCGGCCTCCGTATCCACGCTCTGCGCGATCCGGGTCTCGATGTCGTCGAGCCCCTGCTGCGCGACCGAGGGAGCGGAGGAGACGATGGTGCCGAGGCAGACGAGCGCCGTTAGCGGTCGCGTGGCTCTCATGACGTTGAGACCTCCCTCACCGGTCCGCGGGGAACGACAAGCTATGCGGCCGGGGGCCCCCCGGGCGAGAGCGCCCGGACCGCCGCCCGGCGCACGCGTGCGACAACGCCGGCATCGGTACCTCCGGACGGTCGCCCGGGATCCCTGAACGTCCCGTGAAGCTCGCGGCACCCGGTCGCGTGGACGATCGCGGCCGCGTTGTCCGGACCGACGCCGCCGCCCGGCAGGATCCCGATGCGCCCGCTCGCCTGCCGAACGAGAGCCGCGAGGCCGTCGACCCCCTCGGCGGCGGTCCGCGCCCCGGCCGACGTGAGCACGCGAACGACGCCGGCGTCGACGAGCTCCTCGAGCGCGGCGGCTCGATCGGTAACGCGGTCGAACGCGCGGTGGAACACGACACCCCGCGAACCCGCGATCTCGATGAACCGGCCGAGCGCGTCGCGATCGATCGCGCCGGCCGCATCGAGCGGGCCGACCGCCACCCCGGCCGCCCCTGCGGCGAGAAGCTCGTCGGCGGCCCGGGCCATGTCGTCGAGCTGTCCGGCGTCGTACCGGAACCCGTCGTCGTGCGGCCGGATCATCGCGATCACGGGGAGCCCCGACGCCGCGAGCACGTCCCTGAGCAACCGGATAGGGGGCGTCAGACCATCGCGTTCGAGCTCGCGGTTCAACTCGAGGCGGGCGGCGCCGCCCGCCGCGGCGGCAACGGCGCTTTCGACGGAGGCGACGCAGGCCTCCAGGAGCACGCCGTCCGGCGTGGTGGGAGGGCGGTCCCGCCGATCGTGTCCTAGCAGGACATGCAGTTGTGGTTGTTCTTCGACCCGAGACTCTCGAGCAGGGCGACGGTCTCGGGGTGAGGCGACACGCGCTGTACCGGCCCGTTCGCCATATCCGCGGTCGTCTGGCCTCTCCGGCTGACGACGGTCACATCGCCTCCGATCGACACGAGGTACTCGATCATCTCGTTGTCGCCCCGCGCCGCCGCATGGTGCATCGGCGTGTAGCCGTTGTGGTCGCGGAGGTTCACGTCGGCCCCGAGCTCCTCGATCAGGTACCTGACCGCGGTCATCCAGGCGTCGGGGGCGTGGCGATGCGCGGTCCCCGCGAAGCCCTCTCCGTACCCGGCGCCCGCGGCCGCGTGGATCGGTGCGACAGCCGGGCCTCCCGCGGGGACCGGGGGCAAGCCGGACGGGTCCGGCTTCGCCGCTCTGAGCGAGTCGGCCAGCTCGTACATCGCCAGCACCTCGCCGCGCACCGCGTCCGGGTCGGCGGCGATATAGGCGTCGGGATAGGCGACCTGTAGCGAATCGGGAAGCTCGTCGCGGAGGCCCGCGACCAGCCGCAGCTTGACGCTGTCGGCCGTCTCCGAGAAATCGGCCTCGGTCAGACGGTTGTGCGCCTGACGTCGAAGAAACTCATCGGTCGACAGCCGCTGGCGCTGCGGCGGCGCGAGGGTGGCGATGTCGGGGTCGGCGCCGTACGAGACCAGCAGCTTCATCGCGGCCACGTCGGTCGCGTACGCGGCGCGCCAGAAGGCGGTCGAGCCGTTGGTGTCGACGAGCCCGCAGTTCCGGTTCCCGCACCCGGTGTAGACCATGTACCAGGGGTGCTGCGTGAGCCGCGCGTCGGGGTCGGCGCCGGCGTCGAGCAGGACGGTCATCAGCTCGAGATAACTTATCGTCTGGAGACCGTGCTGCTGCGGCTGAGGAAACCGGGTGCGCGGCTGCCACTCCGAGTTGACCGTCGCCCACAGCGGCGTCACGCCGTTGAGCGACGACGCGATGTTGGGGTCGGCGCCGCGCTCGACGAGGACGGCCGCGAGATCGAACTGCCCGTTGATGGCGGCCATCAGGAGCGGCGACGTCCCGTCGGCGGCGCTCACCTGATCGATGTCCGCACCGCCGTCGAGGAGCGCGACGGCCGCCTCCAGGTGCCCCTGACGCACGGCGTGCAGGAGCGGCGTCAGCCCGCCGGTCTTCTGGATCGGCGGACCGAACAGCGCCTGGAAGTCGTCCTCCTCGTCCTCCTCCTCTTCGTCATCCTCATCGGGCGGGGGCGGAGGATCGAGGTAGATCTCCCGTCCGGCAGCCACCGCCGCCTGGAGCTCGGCCGAGGTCGCCGCGCGCTCGTCATCGCCCCGGAACGCCTTCAGAACCTCGTTTTGACGCGTCTGCGCGAGCCGGTCGAGACGCTGCATCTCCTGGAGGTCGATGACATCCGAGGTCAAGCCCGGATCGGCGCCCCGTTCGAGCAGAACGCGAATCGCGGCGGCGCGGTTCGCGGCGGCGGCGAAGGTCAGGGGCGTCTGTCCCCACTCGGCCTCCCGGGCATCGGGATCGGCTCCGTGATCGAGGAGGGCCGTGATCGCCGTTACGTCGCCCGACGACGCGGCCAGGTGGAGGGCGGTGGCGCCGGACTTGGACGTGACCGCCGCAGGGTCGGCGCCCTCCTCGAGCAGGCGCGTCACGAGTTGGGCGTTCCCCGCCCGCGCCCCGAGGTGCAGCGGCGTGTACTGACCGATCCTGGTGACGGCCTCGACGTTTGCGCCGGCGAAGAGGAGCATGTCCGCCAGCTCGACATCCCCGCGCCGGGCGGCCCAGTGGAGCGCGGTCATCCCGTCGCCCTGTGCCGCGTTGACGTCGGCGCCGGATCGCAGCAACTCGCGCACGGCCTCCGTATCGCCGGCCATCGCCGCGTCGGCCACCGGGGAATCGGGGCCCGCACCGGCCCCCAGCAGAAGCGGGATGAGGAGGGCGAGCGCCGCACCTCGGCGTGAGCCGCGCACGGGTCTCAGCCTCCGGTCGACATGGGAGCCGCCGATGTGAGCGCGAGCTCGCCCGTGCTGTCGCCGAACGACGCCATGTCCTCGAGCCCCAGCCCGTGCAGCACCGTCAGCATCGCGTTCGCCATGGGCGTGTCGTCGGGGGCCCTCACGTGGAGGTTCCCTTCGAGCATTCCCCCGCCCTTGCCGAGCAGGATCAGGGGGGCACGCCGGTGGTTGTGCAGGTTGGCGTCCGCCATCGGCGATCCCCAGAGAACGATCGATTTGTCCAGCAGGCTCTCGCCCGCGACCGTGGTGTCGCGCAGCTTCTCGATGAAGTAGGGGAGCTGTCCCACACGGAACTGGCAGATCTTGTTGAACTCGAGGATCGCTTCCTCACGCCCGCCGTGGTGCGACGCCGGGTGGAACGGGCGATCCGATCCGCTCTCGGGGAATACCCGGTTTTGCGCGTCGCGGCCGGTCTTGAACGAGATCACGCGGGTCATCTCGGTTTCGAGCGCGAGCACCTGGATGTCGAACATCAGTCGCATGTGCTCGGAGAACGAGTCGGGCACGCCGGCCGGGGCCTCGGGGAGCGCCCGTTCCTCGCCGCTCGAATTCCTCGCCTCGATCATCTCGATGCGCCGCTCCAGCTCACGCACGTTCGTGAGGTACTGGTCCATGCGACGCGAGTCCTCGGCACCGAGGTCGCGCTTGACCGACGCCACCTCGCCGGCGATCCAGTCGAGCAGGCTTTTTCGCGTCTGCCGTCGCGCCGCACGCTCTTCGGGCGTTCCGCCGGCGCCGAACAGCATGTCGAAGGCGACGCGGGGGTCGCGGATCATCGGCAGCGGCTCGGTCGGAGACGCCCAGCTCAGCGAGTCGGTGTATGCGCAGGAATAGTTGTACGTGCACCCGCCGGCCTGATCGAGGTTCTCGATACAGAACTGCATCGACGGCATCGGGGTGTCCTGACCGAACCGCCCGGCGTACAGCTGATCCATCGACGTCCCGCAGAAGATGTCGGACCCCTGCGTCTGTTTCGGGTGCGACTGCGTCAGGAACACCGCGCTAGAGCGGAAGTGGTCGCCTCCGATCTCGGGTGGCGTGAACGCCTCCGCCATCCGCACGTCGGTATTGCTGACGATCGTCAGGTAGTCCTGGAAGTCGCGGAGCGGGGCGAGGGCGCTGTCATCGATGATCTCGAAGTTCTTGCCGGTGGTGGCCGGCGCGAACAGGTGCTGGGTGGCGCCCCACTCGTTGCACCCCGCGAGCCCGTGCACCTCCTCGATGCAGATGAGCGGCGTGTTCTTCGCGGCCGGACGCGCCCACAGGCGGCCGGCCGGCACCATCGCGTCGAGGAACGGCAGGGCGACCGTCGCCCCCATTCCCCTCAGGAAGGTCCGTCGCGGTATGTGCTTTCCGGTGATGAATCGCATGGTGTCGGGTCTCCTCGCCCCACGGGTCGCCCCCGGCCGGACCGCCGGAGTCGCCGCCCGATCTTCGTCAGTCCCTGTTGTCGTCCTCGCCGCCGGCGTCCTCGGACACCTGCTCGGCGGTCGCCGGAGCAGCCGGCACGGAGCCGCCCTTCATACGGAACGCATCGCTCCGGACGACGCCCAGGATCAGCGACGACATCCGGAAGTCCTCCATCTCCGCCTCGCGCACGATCGCACGCACGGTCGGCTGGTCGTAATACTCGACGCGGCGGCCCAGCGCGTACGCCATGAGGTTCTCGGTGAACGTCCGCATGAGCGGCAGCGGCCGCTCGAGCAGGACGTCGGAGAGCTCCTCGGGCGTGGAGACGGGCGTGCCGTCGTAGAAATCGCCCCGGGTGTCGAGCGGCATGCCGTTCTCGCGCTGCCGCCATCTCCCCGTCACGTCGAAGTTGTCGAGCGCGAGCCCGATCGGGTCCATGAACCGGTGGCACGATCGGCACGCCGGGCTCCGTCGGTGCATCTCCATCCGCTCGCGCGTCGTGAGCAACCGCCCGTCCTGCGAGCCCTCGGTCTCCTCGAGGTCCGGCACCCCGGGGGGTGGCGGCGGCGGAGGCGTCCCCAGCAGCACCTCCATCACCCACTTGCCCCTGAGGACGGGCGAGGTGCGGTTGGCCAGCGACGTCAGGACGAGCACGCTGCCCTGCCCGAAGATCCCGCGCCGCGTCTCGTCGGGGTACGGCACGCGTCGGAACTCGGGGCCCGCGACGCCCGGGATCCCGTAGTGCCGCGCCAGCCGCTCGTTGAGAAACGTGTAGTCGGCCCGGTACAGCTCGAGAGCGCTCCGGTCCTCCTTCACGAGATCGTGGAAGAAGAGCTCGGTCTCGCGGTGCATGAGATCCGCGACGTTCTCGTCGAAGTCGGGATAGAAGTTCGGATCGGGCCGGACCTTGTAGAGATCCTGCAACCGCAGCCACTGAGCGGCGAACCGTGTTCCGAGCGCGCGTGACCGGGGATCCGTGAGCAGCCGACGCGCCTGTTCCTCGAGAACCGCCGGATCGGTGAGCCGACCCGCCTCCGCGACCTCGCGTAGCTCGTCGTCGGGCGGCAACCCCCAGAGGAAGAACGAGAGCCGGGTCGCGAGCTCCGCGTCGGGCAGCCGGTACGGCTCGCCCGCGACGACGCCCTCGGGCTGACGCTCGAGCTTGAGCACGAAATACGGACTCACGAGGATCGCCTCGAGCGCCATCCGGACGCCCGTCTCGAAGCCGTCCGCGGCCGCCCCGCGATCATAGAACCCGAGCAGCCCCGCGACCTCCGTCTCCTCGACCGGACGGCGGTAGGCGTCTGTCGCGAGACGACGAATGATCTCCTCCGCGCAGGGACGCGCCTCCTGGGGCGTCGTCGGACGACAGGAGAAGATCCGCTCGCGAGTCCTCGACTCCGAGATCCCCGTCGTGTTGTGCGGCCCACCAATCACGAGCTCCTGGACGTGCGGGAGCGTGGTCACGCCGCCGCCCCCCGAGCCGCCCCCGGCATTCGACCAGTCGTGTGGACGGATCAGATCTTCGTAGGGTCCATCCGAGCGCTTGATGAACGCCGCCGAGACCCGGTGCTGCCCGGCCCGGACGTATACCGGAGGTGTCGCGAGGGGGGTGAATCCCCGGTCGTCGGCGCCACCCCCACTGCGGGTGAAATGGATGAGCGCCACCCGCTCGCCATCGACCGATACATCGACATCCTCGAGCCGCGCGTTGGCCCCGGACGCGAACGTGATCTCGAAGACGTACTCGCCATCCGCCGGGAAGGCGTGGTCGACGACGATTCCACCGCGGGTCCCGATCGGCGCGCCGTCGACATGGTCCCACGGGTGCTGCGACACGTACTGCGAGTTCTTGTACGTCTTGTTGAGCGTCGGCGCGTCACGGTCGCCGACCGCCATCCGGCTGATCTCGGCGGCCGCGTTCAGATACGCCTCGAGGAGGGTCGGCGAGAGGGCCTGGACGTCGGCGATGTTGTCGAAGTTCGCGCTCATCTGGTCGAGCGGGAGCCAGTCGCCGGCATCCACCTCGAGCCCCAGCAGATCGCGGATCGCCCGCTGGTACTCGGGGCGGTTCAGACGCTGGAAGGTCCGGTCGCCGGGATTCGGATTCTCCACGGCGGCCTCGTCCAGCACGGCCTCGAGTCGCTCGACCAGGGCGAGCAGGGTGTCGCCCCCGGGCGCGCGGGTGCCCGGTGGCGGCATCATCCCCGCGCGGAGCTTGCGGACCATCTTCTCGGCCACGTCCGCGCGCTCGTCCGCGCGCTCCACGTCGAAGCCCTCGAGCGACAGGTTTCCTCGCAGCCGATCGTCGTTGTGGCAGCGCACACACACCGTCTCGACCACGTCGTTCGGGTCGAACGCGTCGTCGAGACCCGCGACATGCGAGTAGGGACCCGTGGGCAGGCCGGCCGCGGCGAGCCGCGAAGCGACCGACTCGACCTGCGCCGCAGATGCGGGCGCGCTCTGCGAGACGACCGCGCTCGCCATCGCGACACCGCACAGGGCGGCGGTCGCTGTGGCCCGAACCGGGCGGGCGGCGTGTCGCTTCATGGGACCGACTCCATGCAGGGGAACGTGCTCTACGCTACGTCCGAAAAGCCCCTGTCTGCAAGGCGAATGCGGCCCGCCGACGGCGTCGGAGGGGCCCGGGATCCGCTGCAAGAACCGCGCGAGTGACGGCGCGCGCCCGATCGCGCGCGCGCGTCCTCATGATAGAACACGCAGGGCATGGTTCCGCTTACCGGCTCTGTCGCGCGTCCGGTGTCAGTCGTAGGCCTTGTAGTCGAATTTCTGGCCGTTCACGGAGGCCTCGACCATGGCGCCGCCCTTCACGCGCGTGAAGACCGCGAGCCCGTTGCGGAACGCCCCCCCGGTCGACGCCCCCTCGTTGACCGCGATGGCGGACATCCCGGCGCCGAACTCGAGCTTCCCGCCGGTCAGCCGCCCCAACGCCTCCGCGTTCTGGAAGAACACGACCTCGCTGAACTCCTGTCCGCCGATCTGGAGCCCGACCGACAACATCGAGATCTCCGCCTCTCCGATGAGCGCCCCGCCCCTGAACACCTGCCCGGTTCCGTGGCCGGCGCCCACGATCAGGCCGCCCTTCCCGACGTTGGGAAACACGGCGTAGGCGTGCGAATCCTCGAACCACCGCGACATCGATTCGTTGGCGCTCTTGAACGTCTCGATGGTCTCGGTCACGTCCTCTCGGACTTCCTGCGCCGTCGCGCCGGCCGTCCCCGCCAGAGCGGCGAGGGCGGCGAGCGCGGCGACCCTGTGTGTCGTCTTCATGGGGTCCTCCGGATAGAGCTGTGGTGCGCGACGCCACGACCATGGGTGGCGCCCGAGGAGACTGCTGAAAAACCCCAGCGGGTCGCGTTACGCGCGCCACAGCCCCGGATCCAAGGAGAAGCGGGGGCACCCGCCGAAGGTGGGTCGGCATAGCCATAGCTACGTCGAGGAGTTTCGACGCCGGAGACGGGGCTGTGCCGCCGTAACCGTCCACCGTGTTTGCCCACGTCATTCCTCATGATCGGCGCAGGGGGGTCACGCGGTTGAT